>CALMKO010000249.1 GCA_937867415.1 uncultured Verrucomicrobiota bacterium
CCCCCGACATGATCCCTGCTTTTCGCGAAAAGCCTGCGAAGGATGAACCTTCCGCCAGGACCGCATTACTCGATGAGTCTGAAATTTCCAGCCGTCTCGGGCAGCTTGACGACTCGGAACCTGACTTTGGGCCAAAATCTGCGACCCGGCTCTTCGATCATCGCCGGGCGGATGACGCTGATGATTCTTTTCGAGCGAGCGATTACTCCGATGACTTTCCATGGAAAAGGCCGTTGGACATTTTGGGCATCGTGATCAGCCTTCCAATCATTCTTCCCGTGGTGGGCGTGCTGGTGTTGTGGATCAGGCTTGTCTCTCGTGGTCCGGCGCTTTTCAGACAGGTCAGAATCGGGAAGGATGGAAAACGGTTCGTTCTCTATAAATTCCGTAGCATGCATTTGAACGCTGGAACTGAGCGCCACGAGACTCACATCCAGCACCTCGTCCAGTCCGACAGCCCGATGACCAAGTTGGATCTTCTGTGCGATTCGAGATTGATTCCCGGCGGCTGCATCATCCGGGCTGCGGGTCTGGATGAGCTTCCCCAGCTCTTCAATGTCCTGCGCGGCGAAATGAGTCTCGTCGGACCGCGGCCCTGCCTTCCTCAGGAATACGGATTTTTCTCCCATAAGCAGCGCGAACGGTTCGACGCTCTGCCGGGAATCACTGGCAACTGGCAGGTTCATGGCAAGAATCAATCCACGTTCTCTGAAATGAATGATCTCGATATTCAATACGTGCGGAATTCGTCATTAATGCATGACCTCGCGATCATCTTGCGGACCCCGCGCACCTTGGTGTCGCAGCTTCAACAGGTTTTTCGCTACCGCAGCCCGCTCCACAAAGACCTCGACATCGCAAAGCCAAACAATGAGGGAAGGAACTACTGATCGCCTTCGAATCGACCCGGACGTCAAACTGGGACCCGATGTCGAGTTGCATGGTTTCGTCAACCTCTATGGCTGTGAAATCGGCGCGAAGACAAAGATCGGATGTTTTGTAGAGATTCAAAAAGGAGCGACCGTCGGGAAGCGGTGCAAGATCTCAGGACATACTTTCATCTGTGAAGGGGTCACGCTTGAAGACGATGTCTTCATTGGTCACGGCGTCATGTTTACCAATGATCTGTGGCCGCGGGCGGTCAATCCGGACGGCACGGCAAAGCAGGATGGCGACTGGTCGCTACAGACCACTTGCGTAAAACGGGGAGCGTCGATCGGAACCGGAGCCACGATCCTTGCAGGCGTCACGATTGGTGAAAAGGCCATGATTGGAGCCGGCAGTCTGATCACGAAGGATGTCCCACCCAATGTTACCGTTGCCGGAAATCCGGCCAGAATCATCCGTTCAATCAACGAGCCTCGCCAATGATCGTTCCTTTTCTCGACCTCCAAGCCCACCACGCGCCTCTCAAGGAGGACATACTCGCCGCGATCGGAGATGTCCTCGATTCCGGAATCTTCGCGGGTGGACCGTGTGTTGGTAAATTCGAACAGGAGTTCGCAACGTATTGTGAAACGGAACACGCCCTTGGGGTGAAGAGTGGAACAGATGCGCTCTGGCTCACCATGCTTGCCCTCGGCATCGGCCCGGGGGACGAGGTGATCACCGTTCCCATGAGCTTCATCGCCACAGCTGAGGCAATCAGTCTCACAGGTGCCCGGCCAGTGTTTGTCGATGTCGATCCCGAAACCTACACCTTGGATCCTTCCGCCCTGGAGGGGGCGCTCACCCCGCGAACCAAGGCGATTATCCCCGTGCATTTGTTCGGGCAGGCTGCTGACATGGGGCCGATCCTTGCCTTTGCAGAGGCCCACCGCCTTTACGTGATCGAAGATGCAGCGCAGGCACACGGAGCCACTTATCAGGGAAAAAAAGCCGGCTCGCTCGGCCATGCCGGATGTTTCAGCTTCTACCCGGCGAAAAATCTCGGAGCCATCGGCGAGGGTGGCGCCATCACGACCGACGATGCTGAGCTGGTTCATAAAATCAGCGCACTGCGCGATCATGGACAAACCCGGAAGAATTCCCATTCACTGCTCGGTTGGAACAGCCGGATGGATGGAATACAAGCTGCGGTATTAAGCCTGAAGCTCAAGCAGCTGGATCTGGACAATGCGAAGCGCCGCCATCACGCGGCCCAATACGACAAGGCGTTCACCCAAGTCCCAGCGGTCATCGCTCCTGTCAACAAACGGGGTGACGGGCATGTCTATCACATTTATGCGATTCAAACTCCGAACCGGGACGGTCTGATTGAGTTCTTCAATTGTCGAGGAATCGGATACGGGCTGCACTACCCCAAGCCGATTCATCTTCAGGAGGCTTATCAACATCTCGGCTATAAGCGGGGATCCCTTCCTGTTAGCGAGTATTGCGCTGACCACCTCATCTCTCTCCCGATGTTCGCAGGAATCCGCAGGGAGCAAATCCACCACGTCACCGAGACCGTTGCTGATCTGGTAGAGTCCCGGCTCATCGCCTGATTTCCTCAAGCCCGCCCGTAAGTTTTTTCCGTCACTCAAAGCACTATCCCTCCCCCCTTATTTCATGAAAAAATCGCAACCGCAGAATTCGAAAGAGGCGTTCGGCGTTCAGGATGTCATTTACATCCTTTTCAAGCACAAGTGGAAGATCGTGATCCTCTCACTGCTTGGATTCACAGCTTCCGCCGCGGTTTATTTGAACCGCAAGCCGTTGTATGAATCTCAAGCCAAGCTTCTGGTTCGCTACGTGCTCAACCGTAATACGGTAGACCCTTTCCAATCACAGATGAATCCCACCGGGGGACCGGGCGATAGCATCATCAACACCGAGATCGAAATCCTCAACAGCGAGGACCTCGCAAAGGCCGTCGCCGAAGCGGTGGGAGTGGAAAAGCTGCTGCCGCTTTCGGGCGGGAATGCCAAGGTGGAGGATGGTGCGGGATTGATTCGCAGCCAGCTCACCGTAGCGGTCGCCCCGGGAAGCAATGTGGTCCACATCAACTACAGCGATGCGGATCCGGATCTATCCGTAGCGGTCCTGGGTGAGCTGGTGCAGCAATATTTCATCAAGCACTTGCAGATCCATCGCTCCGCAAACGCTTTTGAACTGGTATCCAAACAGGCGGAGGAAGTGAGGCTGAGACTCAAGCAGACCGAAATGGAACTTGACGCGTTGCGCACCAAGTCGGGGATCACCACCCTGATCGAGGCGACCAGCGCTCTCAATACACAGCGCGCGAGGACCCAAGAGGATCTCATGGTTGCCAAGGCGGAACTCGCTGAGCAACTCGCAAAAATCAATGCGGTCAAGGGATCCTCCGGCTTTGATGATCCGGGCAACGGGAACAAGGGAGTGGACCCAGCGCCCGCGAACAATCAAGTCATCGAAAAAACTCCGGTTCATGTGGTTGGGGAATACAAAAGTCTCCTTGATGTGCTGGAAGTTCTTCAAAAACGCGATTTCGAACTGCGACTCAAGTTCAAGTCGGGCAATCGCCTTGTCTCGCTCAACGAGGCTCAGGTCAGGGACTACGAGGCAAAGAGGCAGGCGCTCGTGAAGCAGTACCCCGACCTGGTCAATGAAACCGCAGCGCTCGACCCGGAAAACAAAACCGCGCAATGGAGTCTTTCCACCGAAAATGCGAAGCTGGCATCCATCACCGCTCGGGTTGATGTCTATGAAAACCACCTCAAGGAAATCAAAAGCCAATTCAACGAGCAATACGCCGTTGGCGCACAGATCGAAGCTCTTGAACGCAAGCGGCAAATGGAGGATGCCGAATACCGATCACTCGAGTTGAACTTGAAAAATGCAAAGGTCGACCAGACCCTCGACCCGTCAAGAATGCCAAACATCACGATGGTCCAACAACCGTCAAAACCGATCAAAACCTATGACAAAATCACCCAGAAAATCGTTCTCGGACTTGCTGGCGCCGGCATGGCCTTGGGATTAGGCGCGGCATTTCTCATCGAGTTGCTCTTTGACCGGAGGATCAAGCGCCCCACCGAGATTCAAGCACGTTTGCAACTTCCCCTCCTTCTCTCCATCCCCTTGATCCGTAACCGTGATCGCGTGGACCACTTGCTCACCGACGAATCGGACACGCTGCGTATCGGAACCAACGGCGACTCCAAACAACACTTGGCCCAGAAAAAATGGACACCCGAGTCCGCGATTCAAAAGGCAGTCAGCTTCATTCTTCCCTACTCCGAAACCATTCGGGACCGGATCATCTTCAATTTCGAAGTCAACAACATCACCCACAAGCCAAAGCTGGTCGCCGTCACCGGCCTTTCCGACGGCGCTGGCGCGTCTACGATCGCCGCCGGACTCGCCAAGTCCTTTTCCGAAATCAGCGGCGCCAAAGTCCTGTTGGTTGATCTGAGTTCCTATCACCCGGAAGAGAGCGAAATCTTTGGGGATACACCCCGCCAATCCCTCAACGGGGCTCTTCAACTGGCGCGGAATATCACCTTCAAGTCAAGTCGCCAAAGCCTCTACTACGCAAGCGCCACCGCAAGACGGGACCAAGCGGGTCTCACCACCTTCTCGCCAATCCATTTATACGAACTGATGCCGCAACTTCAGGAAAGTGATTTTGATTACATCATCTTCGACATGCCACCGATCGATCAGACAAGCAGAACTCTGACGATGGCCGGGCTGATGGACAAAATCCTTCTCGTGCTCGACGCGGAGAACACCAGTCGTGACGCCTTGAAATGGGGATATTCGGAGTTGGTGAAAGGCCGCGCCGACGTATCATGCATCTTCAATAAAACCCGATCTCATGCGCCCAACTGGCTCACGGGTGATAACTAACAGAAGAATCCTCGGTCCCTTACCGCCGCTGATTCTTTCCTCGTTGTCCCAAGAATGTCCAATCAAGAGATCAACCCGAGTTTCCAAGCCATGGCCGGTGGCTCCCATGGTCTGTTGGCGCGGACCTACTATCGCTGCAAGCCTTTTATACCCAAGAGTGTTCGCTGGATCCTGCGCCGCAGCCGCATCAGCAGAATCATGAGGCGTCATTCCGACGTGTGGCCGATCAGCAGCTCCGCCAGCGGCAAGCCCGATCAGTGGAAATCCTGGCCGCATGGCAAACAATTCGCTTTGGTTTTCACCCATGATGTGGAATCCAGCGAGGGGGTTCACGCGGCTCCACAGCTGGCGGAACTTGAAATCAAATACGGAATCCAGTCGTCGTTTTACCTCATCCCGGAGGGGCAGTATGAAGACCCGGTGGATCTGCGCAACTGGCTCGTTGAGCGTGGCTTCGAAATCGGCGTTCATGATCTCAATCATGACGGACAATTGTACGAATCGCGCGAAAGCTTCAGCAGAAAGGCGAAGGGAATCAACCATTACCTCAAGAAATGGAATGCGGTTGGCTTCCGTTCCGGGTTCATGCTTCATCAGCTCGATTGGCTTCACGAGTTGAACATTCTCTACGATGCTTCTACCTTCGATACCGACCCGTTCGAGCCGCAACCGGACGGGACACATACGATTTTTCCATTCCTCATTACCCATACGGAGAACGGCACGAGACGCGAATACGTCGAGCTTTCCTATACCCTCCCGCAGGATTCCACGTTGTTCCTTCTGCTTCAGGAGAAGTCCGCGAGGATCTGGAAGGAAAAGCTTGCGTGGCTCGTTCAGCACGGTGGCTTGGCCCTTGTAAACATTCATCCCGATTATATCGACTTCTCCGAGGACGCCAGTGATCCTTCAAAGTATCCTGTCGCGCTCATTGAGGACTTTCTCGTTCACGTCAGAGATACCTATGGGGACGCCTTCTGGAATCCCCGGGCAAAAGATCTGGCGCAATGGTATTTGAATAGCCGGAAGCTCGGCGTGCTCGACCGGGGCTATGTTCGAAGCGGGACTAAAAAACTGATCCAATAATTCCATGATAAGACTTAGGCACAAAATGCTGATTCACGTGTTTCGGCTCCTCGATCAGCTGATCCTAGCAACCGTCGCCCTGGGAATTATTTATTTCCGGCCCGAGATCGCCATTCAGGGTGGAAGCTATATTCTTGAAGCTACTTTCCGTATCTCTGACACCGCGGGTGTCATCCTGCTTGGAGTGGGCTGGGTAATCATCTTTGATTATTTCATCCGCTACAAAGCGGACCGTTTGGTTGCGCTGAGAACACAGATCAAAAATCTAATCAAGGCCACGGGGATCGGGGCGTTCTGGTTGATGATCATTTGCGCCGTATTCTCGGTGAAGAGCTTCAATATCTTCAACATCATCATTTTCTTCCTGATCGTCACCACACTCGGAATCGTTTGCAGGCTTCTGCTGCGGCTTCTTTTGTTGAGTGCCAGGCGGTCGGGATACAACTACAGGTTCCTGCTGGTGATTGGAGCCAACCCACGTGCGTTTGAAATCGCGGAGCGAATCGAAAAGAAACCCGAACTCGGATACAAAATCGTCGGTTTTGTCGCTGAATCCGAGAATGCCTTCGCACAGTGGCAACCGAATGAACACCGGGATTGGAAGGTCCTCGGGCTGCTCGAGAACCTAAGGACCACCCTCACCGAAGAGAGGGTCGATGAAATCATCGTCTGCCTCCCGCTTGATGCGCGCTTCAGCGACATCACCATGATCGTGCAACATGCGAGAGACCTCGGGATCGTCGTGCGCCTCATGCCCAATTTTGCGGATGGAACACTCCTCAAAAACATGTTTGTGGAGGAGTTTGAGGATGATTATGTCGTTACTCTTTTCCGGGAGCGTCTTTTGATGCAGCTTCTCGCAAAGCGCCTCATCGACGGGTTTGTATCAATCGTTGTATTGATACTGCTCTTGCCGCTCATGCTGACGGTGGCGATTTTGATCAAGCTCACCAGTCCAGGGCCGGTATTCTTTTCGCAATATCGTGTCGGGATGAACCAGCGCCAGTTCCGACTCTACAAGTTCCGTTCCATGGTGGTGGACGCCGAGGCCCGTAAGGTGGAGTTGCAACATCTCAACCAGCGCGACGGTCCGGCTTTCAAAATGGACAATGATCCGCGCATGACCAAGATCGGTCGCTTCATCCGCCGCTTGAGCATCGACGAACTGCCGCAGTTGTTCAACGTCCTCAGCGGTGAGATGAGCTTGGTCGGCCCGCGTCCGCCCTTGCCCGAGGAAGTCAAGCGATACGAGTGGCTGTTCCGGAAGCGCCTGTCCGTGAAACCTGGCATCACCTGCATCTGGCAAATCAGCGGCCGAAATTCAGTTTCTTTTGAAGACTGGATGGAAATGGATCACCAGTATATCGAAAACTGGTCTTTGGGTCTCGATTTGAAGATTCTCGTCAAAACAATCCCGGCTGTGTTGTTCGGAAGCGGAGCGTCCTAATGAATTTGTAATGGCTATCAAAAGGAAAAAAATCCTGGCAATCGCCTCGGGTGGCGGCCACTGGGTCCAGCTTCTACGCCTTCGCCCGGCGTTTGACGGCTGTGATGTGGTATATGCTACGGTCCGCAGTGCGTACCAGCTGGACGTGCCGGGATGTGAGTTTCGATTGATACCCGATGGAAACCAATGGAACAAGTTGGCGCTGATTTGGAGTGCGGTGGGGGTTCTTTTTCTGATCATGATCGAGCGCCCGGATGTGGTGGTGTCAACTGGCGCGGCTCCAGGCTATTTTGGAGTGTTGTTTGGAAAATGGTTCAAGGCGCGGGTGGTCTGGCTGGACAGCATCGCCAACGCTGAAGAACTCTCCCTGTCTGGAAAGCTTGCGGGAAAGGTTGCGGATCTTTGGCTGACACAGTGGGAACCTCTAGCGCGGGCCAGTGGGCCTGAATGGATCGGAAATGTCCTATGATTTTTGTAACTACCGGCACTGCACTCCCATTTGATCGGATGATCAAGATCGTCGATGCCTGGGCACAGGAACGCGGGCGAAATGACGTTTTCGCCCAAATCGGCATCGGTGGCTGGAAGCCTCAATATCTTCAGTTCGCCGATCTTCTGCACCCCAGTGAGTTCGCGGAACGGGTCCGCACGGCGACCGTGGTGATATCTCACGCGGGCATCGGCACCATCCTTTCCGCCTTGCACTATGAAAAGCCCATCCTCGTCATCCCGAAGCTGGCAAGCCTGGGAGAACACCGCAATGAACACCAGACGGCAACTGCCCGGAGAATGATGGAGATGGGAAATGTGAATGTTGCATTTGATGACGATCAATTGCGACAGCGTCTGGACCGTCTTGACGAACTCCAGTCAATCGGACGAATAGGCCCGTTTGCAAGTGAGTCTCTGTTGGGTGGGTTGCGCTCGTTTATTCATGATGTATAGCCCCCAGCCTTCTCAAACTCAGGGTTTTACCAGTGAGCTGGCAGATCGCCCTTCAAAAGCACGTCATGGATGGGTGAATTTTCTTCGCTTTTGAATGCTTATGCGGTAGTTTTCAGGCCCCCGATATTTTTAATTCAATGACCATTGCGCCCCCCCTTGTTTTACTCCGCCGGTTTGCGTTCACCCTTCTGTGGATCGTGGGGCCCGCCTGGGGCGGCACGTCGGTCTCTCAGTGGGGGATCACGTGGACCTTCTCCGAGGACCGCCCCACCGGACAGTTCATCAATGGTGATTGGTGGGTGATCGGACCGGTGACGGTGACCCAGATCAGTCCGGCCAGCTCGCCTTTGGGCGGGTCCATGGTCAATCCTGTTCCGGGTCAACCGCAAGGCCTCTATTTTGATAATCCTTTTGCCGCCCCCCCCTACAATGGGGCCTTGAACGTGGGCATGAATCTGCCACTGACTCTTCTAGGCGGTAGTTCGCTCTACTCGACCATTAACAACCCTGATACGTGGATTCAAGGTCCGAATCAGGAGAAAACCTGGTTCAAGGAGACTGCGGTGCTCACCGTGTTGGACAAAGCGCCAAGCCCGGGCAGCTTTCGTCCGCCATGGGCTGGATCCAATAAAACCATCAAGCCAAATTGGAACTTGTCCCGACTAAATTTCGCGGTTTTACGAAGCCTCGCTCCCCCCGTGCCTGCCAATGTTCCTGATCAGACGTGGCTGGAAGACGCAACCCAGCGCCCGCTTCTGGAAATGAACTTCAACTGGCCGAACTCGAACTGGAAATCATCATGGGCTGAGAACAAACCGGGCGGCTACCCACGTCGAACCTATGGGCGCGAGATCGCCCATATCAGCAGCGGTGCAGGCTTGCTTCTTCAGACAAACCTCAGCAACGCTTCGAAACAGAAGCTGTTGATTCACATGTGTCAGTGGGGCATCGACGTCAGCGGGCTGATCCGGCTGGGGATGCAGTGGCAGCCCAATGGTGGGCACAACCTTGGGCGCATGATGCCGCTCTTCCTTGCCGCCAATGTGCTGAACGATGCGGAAATGCTCGAACAGGTCAAACGGTCCAACGGTCCGTTTCAGGAGTATTTCACCCACTACTTCATTCTTCAGGAGGATATCGACCGGCCCCGTGCGCCGGGGTCCAATGCGGCCCCATACACCCAGTCGATGCTCGGAATTCCTGAGTGGAGCTCCGGTGGCAGATTCGAACAAAGCCAAGCATCTTCCAACTTCATTGGAGATGTCGGCTACCGCTTCATCAACGGCGCGCCTAACTGTGGTGCCATCGGAACCGTCCTCTTGATGGGAAAAGGTCACCAGTTGGAACACGAGGCATTCATTCGCTATATCGCCGAGCGTTATTATCCGAAACTCAAGGGAAATGCAGCCGGTGTGCTTCCAATCTATGGTGATGATATCACCCTGTTCAATCGCGACATGTGGGATCACTACATCACCGAAGATGCGATCCCTCCATCGAACCCTGTCGCTCCCGTTTCACGCCCTGATCCCTTGCTTTTGAAGTAGGATTTGCTTTTCCGCACACGCGGCTTCTCAATGCAAACCGGCGTCATTGTGTCAAACGACTCTTTCTCCCCCCCCCATGCAGCAGTCAACAATCAGAGTTCTCTATAGTTTCCCACACAAGATTGGCTCCGGACGAATCTGTTGGACCGCATGGCAGCAGGTTGTCGGGCTCGTCGGGGCGGGGGTGCATGTCACGGCGGTGGTCGGGTCCATGGCAAAAAACCTGCCAAGCTCGGTCGCTGTAAAAAAAACGCTTGGTATCGGCAGACTCAGAATTCCGTATCGCTTGCTCGGTGCTCGTCGCGCATCCATCTTGCACGACTGGTTCACAGCGTCATGGTTGAAGCGTCACGCATCTGAAATCGATGTGGTGCATGCCTGGCCACTCGGTGCTTTACGGACCATTCGAGCCGCAAAACGCCTTGGAATCCCCGTGGTCTTGGAGCGGCCGAATGCCCACACCCGATTTGCCTACCAGGTCGTCGAGGAGGAATGTGAGTTGATCGGTCTCACCCTTCCAGAAGGGTTCGAACACAAATATGATGGAGTTGCCCTCGCCCACGAACTCTTGGAATATCAGGAGTCCGACTATCTGCTCTGCCCATCCGAATTTGTCGCCCGGACATTCCGAAACGAAGGGTTTCCGCAGGCGAAGCTTCTTCGGCATCAATATGGCTATGACCAAGCGGGCATCAGGCCGGGCCGCCAGGCCGCGACGCCCGGTCAAGGCCTCGTGATGATCTATGTGGGACTCTGCACCCCGCGGAAAGGCTTGCATTACGCGTTGCAGGCCTGGCTTTCGTCAGCGGCCTGCAAAACCGGCAAGTTCATCGTTTGTGGTGGGTTTGTGCCTGGATATCGGGAGAAATATTCCCAATGGTTGAATCATCCGAGCGTTGAGGTTTTGGGTCATCGCTCTGATATCCCGGACCTGATGATGAAAGCGGATCTGTTCGTCCTCTCCACGGTCGAGGAAGGGAGCGCGCTGGTGACCTATGAGGCCCGTGGTGCGGGTTGCGTTCTCCTGGTGTCAGAGGCATCTGGAGCCGTATGTGAATCAATGCACCATGGCCTTGTTCATCCGACTCGTGATGTCCTGACGCTTACAAAACACATCGACCTGTTGAATAACGATCGGGATCTGCTTGCAAACCTTCGCTCGAATTCCCTTGAGGATGTTAACCAACTCACATGGACCGCGGCCGGGGTGAAGTTGCGCGATGTCTATCGTTCCATTCTTCGCCGGTAAAACGCATCACTGACGCAAACGTGAATCCGACCGCCGTATTGTTCTTCCTCGTTGTTGCGACCACTTTATGGGTGGTTCCGAGAAAATTCGCGCTCGCGCCACTTCTCACAGGTTGTTGTTTCATGACCACGGGCCAGGGACTCGAACTGGGGTCGATTTCCCTGCCTGTCTATCGATTGCTGCTCCTCGTTGGAATCTTGAGGGTGGTGATCAAAAGGGAGGGCCTGACAGGCGGTATCAACCTCATCGATAAAATCATGATCGTCTGGTCGTGTTGGGGCGTCTTCGCCAGTTTGTTTCATGATGCAGCTCTGGGCTCCGGTCCGCTTTATGCGCTCGGCGGAGCATTCAATATCCTCTCGGTTTATTTTCTCACCCGCGTCTGGGTGAGCAGCGTGGAAGAGATGTATGACCTTGTAAAACTTCTTCCCTTGATCCTGCTTCCGATCTCCCTCGAAATGGTGAGTGAGAAATTCACAGGAAGAAACTTGTTCTCCGCGCTCGGCGGGGTGCCTGAATACGTTCTTCTCCGCGAAGGAAAGTTCAGGGCGCAGGGGCCGTTTCTTCACCCGATTCTCGCTGGAACCGTAGGCGCGTGTTGTGTGCCCCTGTTCATCGGGATCCTGGGCAGCGCAAGAAATCGTGCGATCCTCGGCATCGCGGTGGGTTTGTGCATGGTCATCGCAAGCTCATCAAGCGGCCCGGTCATGAGTCTTCTGGCTGGCTTGTTCTCGGTTGGAATTTGGGTCGTGAGGGACTATACGCGCGCCATGCGCATCTGTGCCGTGGCGTTCTACGGGCTGTTGATGCTTGTGATGAAACAACCCCCTTACTACATCATTTCCATGATCGACATTTCCGGCGGCAGCACGGGATGGCATCGATCTTTCTTGATCGAGCGAACGATGATGTTTCTTTCGGAATGGTGGCTCTTCGGCACGGATCACACAAGGCATTGGATGCCGGATCAGGGCACGGCGATGTCACCCACTCACACGGACATCACGAATTACTACATCGCGTTCGCGGTCGCCGGCGGTCTGCTCTCTGTTCTGCTTCTCTTCTACATCCTCTGGGTATCGTTCAAATGGGTTGGGGAATGCTACCGGTCCATGGATGATTACGAACCGGGAAGCGGGTTCAGTGTGTGGTGTTTTGGAGCGGCTTTGTTCGCTCACGTGGTCACCAGCATTTCCGTCTGCTATTTCGATCAGTCGGTCATCTTCTTCTGGCTGAACATCGCCGTCATCGGGTCGGTCTATAACGCCCAGTCGCTCCAGGAACAAGCCGGGGAGGATGCCGAATCCTTCGATGAGCGGATGCCTGCGAGTTGATGTTCGGCTCTTCCAACGCTCTTCTCATGACTCTCTTGAATCAATACCGCCTTTGGCTGCGGATTAAAAACCGCTTCTTCTCAACCGCGATCAGGAACTCCTTTGCAGCGTTTGGCAAGGGTAGCCTGATTCAGCTACCGGCAAGTCTCTGGGGTGAGTCGGCGATCTCGATCGGTGCCCGCGTGCACTTCGGCGCGAATTCCTGGCTGCATGCCCTCGCCCCCCCCGAAGACGGACACGCGGTGGTGATCAACATTGGCGACGGTTGCATTTTCTCTGGCGACGTCACGATCAGCGCAACGCTCGGCGTGACCATTGAAAAGGATGTCATCGTGGGAAGGGGAGTCCATATATCGGATCACAGTCATGAATTCAGGGATGTTACCGTCCCCATCCAGCACCAGGGTGTTACCAAAGCGAGGCGGGTTACCATTGGGAGCGGGTCTTGGATTGGCCAGGGTGCGATCATCTGCCCCGGTGTGAACATCGGAAAGAACGCTGTGGTGGGTGGCAACTCGGTCGTAAGGTCGGATGTGCCAGACTTCTGTGTTCACGCCGGAATTCCGGCGAGATTCATTCGTAAAATCATCTAACACTCATGATCGGCTAATGCTTGTTTCCATCATCATTCCAACATACAACCGTGCGCGAACGATCGGGCCCGTCGTCGAAAGCGCACTCGCTCAAACTTATCCAAATATCGAGGTCATCGTGGTCGATGACGGATCGTTTGACGGAACGGAGGAGGCGCTTGTGGCCTATCGGGACCGGATTCAGTTTATCTATCAGGAAAATGCCGGGCCCTCGGCGGCGAGGAATCGCGGCGTGGCCGCCGCAAAGGGAGAGATTCTCGCATTTCTAGACTCAGATGACTTCTGGCTGCCGGAAAAAATTCAAAGACAAATTGATGTTTTTCGGGCGGTTGGGCCTGATCTCTGCTGTGTGATCTGCAGCGCGGCGGTTAAAGACGCCTCTGGATCGCTCATCGGTAACACTTTCGAAATGTCAGGCCTGATACTACCTGTTGCAACTGGCATCTGGAGCAACCCTCAAGAGGTGCTGGCAACACGCTTTGTTCTTTTCAATCAAGTGGTGGCTGTGCGACGCCGGATTTTTGAAGAAGTGGGTGGATTTAACACCAAACTTCGTCTTCTGGAGGATTACGAACTGGCAATGAAGCTCTCAGTCATCGGACCATGGGGGGTCATTCAGGACTCACTCGTTGTCAAATACAATGACGAGGATGGAATAGGAGTGGAATGCATGACCGATGATGACCGGCATCTTCGAGCTTGTATTGACGTGATGACTGGAATTCAAGCGGATCATCGGGGACTCAGTTCCAAAGCAAGACGCCTGCTTGGTATTGAGCTTTCCGAAATGCAGCAGGCACTGAAAGCACGTGGCTACATGCGCCGGGGCGGTGTTATCAAACAATACGGGAAATTACTAACATTTTTGATCCGCATGCGCAAAGCGATGAGGCGGAGGCTCCCATCCTGGCCCAAAGCCCAGGTGCAAGCCATCTGAGTTGACAAATATTTAAGAATAAACAGCAAAATAACATGAACGAAATCACCATTGAAGCAGGAAAAGCAGAGAGACAATATTGGAAGGACCTCTGGCGCTATCGAGAACTCTTCTACTTTCTTGCATGGCGGGACATTCTTGTCCGGTACAAACAGACGGTCATCGGAATCGCTTGGGCGGTGATCCGGCCGCTTCTCACGATGCTCGTCCTGACCTTTGTCTTCGGTCGCTTGGCCGGCATGGATTCGGGCGAGATTCCCTACCCGTTGGTGGTCTTCTGCGGGATGCTTCCGTGGAACTTCTTTGCAACCGCATTCTCGGAAAGTGGTAATAGTCTCGTCTCAAACGCGGGTATGATCTCAAAGGTATATTTTCCACGGCTTGTCGTACCGGTAAGTAGCGTGATTACAAGTTTTGTGGATTTCCTGATCTCCGCCGTATTGATGGGTTTCATCATGATCTACTACAAATTCATGCCGGGTGGAAACATCATCTTCCTGCCATTGTTTGTCATATTGGCGTTCGCAACGGCTTTCGGTTCGGGACTTTGGATCTCAGCCTTAATGGTTCGCTATCGTGATTTTCGCTACATTGTCCCCTTTGTCGTCCAGTTCGGCCTGTATCTTTCCCCTGTGGCGTTCAAAAGCAATGTGGTCCCTGAAGAATGGCGTTTGCTCTACTCTCTTAACCCGATGGTGGGCGTTATTGACGGCTTCCGGTGGTCGATCCTCGGTGAGCCGAACGTCTATCTGCCGGGCCTCGCAATTTCGGTCGTCGGGGTTTTTCTCCTGATCGTATCTGGAATCTGGTATTTCAGAAAAACCGAAAAGACGTTTGCGGATGTCATCTAAAATCAATCATCCATCATTTACCTTACATACATTCTAGTCCTATGAGCGATCCAATTATTTTAGTCGAGAACCTTTCGAAGTGTTATAAAATCGGACGACAGGCAACCCAGGGTGACGGTCTGCGCCACGTTCTCGAGCGCGCGGTGCGGGCACCATTCTCTTGGATGCGGCCGGGCCAATCCGAAAAACAGGGAAAGACCGAAGACTTCTGGGCGGTCCGTGATGTGAGCATGCAAATCAAGCAGGGTGAAATGATGGGGGTGATCGGCCGCAATGGTGCCGGCAAGTCAACCCTTTTGAAGCTGCTCAGCCGGATCACCGAGCCGACCAGCGGTAAAATCCGCTTGCGTGGCCGGGTCGCAAGTCTGCTCGAAGTGGGCACCGGATTCCACCCGGAGCTCACAGGTCGTGAGAATATCTTTCTCAACGGTGCGATTCTGGGAATGAGCCGTGTTGAAATCAAACGCAAGTTCGACGAAATTACGGCCTTCGCGGAGATCGACAGGTTTCTGGATACCCCGGTGAAGCGATACAGTAGCGGAATGTATGTGCGCCTGGCGTTCGCCGTTGCGGCCCATCTGGAGCCTGAAATCCTGATTGTCGATGAAGTGCTCGCCGTCGGTGATGCGGAGTTCCAGAAAAAGTGCCTCGGCAAGATGGAGGATGTCTCATCAAAAGAAGGCAGGACCGTCATTCTGGTGAGCCACCAGATGACCGCAATTCAAAATCTCTGCACCCGTTGCATCCTGATGGATCGTGGGCAGTTGATGATGGAGGGAAAGACCGACGATGTCGTAAATGCCTACATGTATAAAGGTGCTGAACTTGCGATGAGCGGGCTTTCAGATCGAAGTGATCGATCCGGCGAGGGACAGGTCCGAATCACCTCAATCGACCTGCGAGACCCATCGGGATCAATCATTGCCGAGGCCATTGCCGGGAACGATGTGGTTGTAAGTCTGGCGTTCTCTGTGAAGCCGGGTGTTGTCTTGAACGACTGTATCGTCTGCGTGGAAATCGCCAAGGATCTGAAGACCTACTTCGCGCTTTCATCGGCCCTGGTTGATACCAAAAAGCTCCAGCTCTCCGGTGAAGGTAGGATTGATTTCATGATACGTGACTGGCCGCTCTCTGGAGGAACCTATCATGTCAACATCTATGTCGAATCGGACTTGGTGACACAGGACTTCCTGAATGACGCTTCTGTGATCGAAGTGATTGACGGGGATTTCTATGGTTCTGGGAAACTGGTCCATTCGGGTTGGCAAGGCACTTCTGTTCTCGTCAAGCATTCGTGGAATCTCGTCCAGTGCTAGCCGGGATGCGGGTGCAGGTGATCAGGTTCCGGATTGTCAGTGAGTGCTTCTGATCAGATGAATGTTCTTTTACTACATCACGGCGACGGCAATGCCGGTGGCGGGCAGGTCGCGATGGGGCGGTTGCGGAATGGCTTCAAGCGGATTGGTATGGGCGCTCGGGTTCTTTGCAGAACAACAAGTCTTCCGGACTCCATTGCCATACCTTCTGCGCCGTTTCGTGAACGAATCGTCGGCGCTTTTACCAAACGAATCGGTTTGAATGATATCCACCTCGGAGGATCCGGGGCGATTACCAAACTCAGAGAATTCCAGGATGCTGACGTTTTGGATATTCATTGTCTTCACAGCGAAACCTTCAGCTATCTCGGACTGCCCGGCCTGACAGCAAGTAAGCCAACGGTATTCTCGTTTCATGACATGTGGCCCATGACCGGACATTGTCATGCAAGCCTTGAGTGTGATCGTTGGAAAATCGGATGTGGCAGTTGTCCCCACCCTGAAACCTATCCGGCGGTGAGGAGAGACGCCACTGCGATTGAATGGAGACTGAAAAAATGGGCATACGATCGATCCCGATTCTCGATTGTAGCGCCGAGTAAGTGGATGTGTGAGATGATTCAAGAAAGCGTTTTTCACGGCTTTCCGGTCCACCACATTCCACATGGTGTCGATCTGGATGTCTTTATGCCGCTTGATCAGCAGGAATGCCGTCGGGAACTGGGGATCCCGGAGGGTAAAAATGTCATTTTGTTCGCGGCTGAAAGCATGTTACGACCGCTGAAGGGCGCAGATCTGCTTGTCGATGTATTGCGCTTTTTGCCAGAAGAAGTCAGGAAAAACTCAGTCCTATTGCTTTTCGGGCAAAGTAGTCCGGAGATCGTCAATCAGGTCCCGATGCCGGTGGTCGACTTGGGGTATCTCGACTGCGACCGGAAGAAGGCGGTTGCCTATTCGGCCGCAGACCTGTTGCTCAATACTTCTCGCGCCGAGGCGTTTGGTCTGGTTGTTCTGGAGAGTATCGCTTGCGGAACGCCAGTGGTTTCCTTTGGTGTCGGTGGGGTTAGAGAGCTTGTCAGGACTGGAATCACTGGACTTTTGGCGAAACTGAATGATACCCGCGACCTAACTGCATTGACGGTGGAATTTTTTACAAACAAGGAACGTGCGGTCGAACTTGCCTCGCAATGCCGGAAAGTTGCGCTCGCGGAGTATTCCATTAC
Organism: uncultured Verrucomicrobiota bacterium; assembly: GCA_937867415.1. Lineage (GTDB taxonomy): Bacteria > Verrucomicrobiota > Verrucomicrobiia > Verrucomicrobiales > Akkermansiaceae > Luteolibacter. The sequence goes on from CALMKO010000249.1 coordinate 17,341, forward strand.
TCTTCAGGTTCAGCGTTACCGGAAGGTTTACCAATTGGAGATTGAGCGCCATCAAGCCGCGCGGATCCCGTAGAATCTCGGGAGATCACGAATCTCCTTGTATCAAACTCTCCGTCCATAAAAATACTCGATTTCACGTGATTGCGTAATTTCTGAGTGTCCGATTTCTGGTAGCTTCGAACTCGACGCGGTCTGGAACAACGGATTTACATAAGTTTCATGGCACGTTGACCATCTACCATGAAAGATTGTTTGGGCTACATTCACCAACGAGATCAGATTTGCCGATTCCGTCTGGATTGTTACGCCGTTTTAATCAAAAACATTGATTTCGGACGCCTTAAAGCAGGCAAGGTTGCTGCTGTCCGATATAGCAGCTTGACCATGGGTCTTCGGATGCAATACCGTGGTCTCATCACCCCCCCCCATTTGATCATTTCTACATCGTATCAACATCCAGCGATCAAATTCCTCGCCTCGGTTTTCGCCATGATCCAGCGGACAACGCTTGTGTGCGATCCGTCTGGGATCCATTGACATCATTACCCCCCTATTTCTCATGAAATTCTTGAATCGTCTTTTTTGTTTCATCGGACTAAGCCTTCTTGCCATCAGTGGTATGGCTAGTGCGCAGCCCGACGTGCGCATCCTCCCGCTTGGGGATTCCATCACTCTTGGATGTTGCAGTGGAAGCGGTGCGCAGGGGGGGTATCGAAACAAGCTTTACACCTCGTTGACGAATGCAGGCTACACCGTTGATTTCCTCGGCACGCAGACGGATACGCTCAACCCGGGACTTCCGGATACCGACCACCAGGGGCATTCGTCATTTACGATCAATGACATTCGGGCTGGGCTTTCCAACTGGTTGGCGGCTTATGCTGCGCCTGATGTGGTGCTGTTGCACATTGGTACGAACGATTTCACCGACGGCCTTTCAAGTGTGGTGGACGTCCAGAATCGGTTGAGAAATCTTGTGGAAGAGCTTCATGTGTTGCGTCCTCATGCGCGGGTCATCGTATCGAGTTTGCTTCCGAGGAGCGATATTCCAGGCGCGTCAGACGCGGTTAACAGCTATAACTCGAGTTTGCCCCAGTTTGTTGCTGGTCTTGCTGCTGCCGGTCATCCAGTTCATTATCTAGACATGCATAGCACGTTTCTTCTGGAAGACCTGAATGATGGCTTGCATCCCAATCCCGTTGGATACACAAAGATGGCGGATCTGTTGTTTCCGGCTGTTACAAGCATTATTTCTCCCAATGGGGGATCTCATCCTCCAGCAATCGCCGGAGTGAATGCGGCTGATAGCTTGACGTCGGTAAGTATCGAGTTCAACAAGCCGATCACTGATTCGTCAGCAGTAGCAGAAAACTTCGCAATCAATGGAGGAGTGACGGTCTCTAATGCGGTTTTAGATTCCAGTAAGCGAGTGGTGACACTCACTACAAGTGCGCAGACAGCCGGAGCTCCATACACCGTTTCTGTTTCAGGGGTGCGTGATCGCACCGCCCAACAGAAATTGATTTCATCGGGTGCTGCTCGGACGTTTACCGCCCGCGCGTTTGTGGATTCGAGCTTTGAACTGAACAATGCAAGCTGGAGTATTTCAGGAAATGCCGCAATATCATCGAATTTCGGTGCGAGGGAGGGTATCAATTCATTGGTTTTCAACTCATCAAATTCTTCTCCCGATGGCGTTGTAACACAGGCCGCGACTACCGTGCCCGGACAAGTTTATGAGTTCTCATTCGATTTTGGGGTTTTTGGTGCTGCTAGCGATCAGGAGTTAGAGATCAAGGTAATCGGGAGCGATCCGCTTAACCCACTTGTATCGCAGACCCGATCAAAGACTGGTCCAGGTAGTGGTCCTGCGAGCTGGGAAACGGTTACATACCAGTTCCTCGCTGACAGCGCGACGACTCTTCTTAGCTTTCGTGATCTTTCGCTTACGTCTACAAATGTTGACCTGCTTGTTGATTACGTCAGACTTAAGGTCAAAGTGACTCCCACACTTTCGGTTGCTTCTTCGCCGACAACGGGGGCGAGCATCGCGGTTAGTCCGAACGATCTTTCTCTTAATGGTGCCGGAACCACCGATTTCAGTCGCGTCTATCATGAAAACACGCTGGTAACACTCACTGCGCCCTCTTCTGCAAATTTGATCAATTTCGAGATGTGGCAACGTGATGGTGTTTCCTATGGAAGCGCACCAACGGTCGTTGTCCCCATGGATGCATCCCACACCATGACAGCGATTTACGCAACGCCCAGAAACGGGAGCTTCGAGGATGGGATACCCGACGTCAACGGAGTGATTAGCCAGATTCCGAATTGGACCGGCAGCGGTGCATTTTTTGGTTTCGTTGGCGATTCGAACTATGTGCCGACTGCTGGAAACCGATTGGTAGTGTTTAATGGAATAGGAGCCGCGCCGAGTGGAGTGATTTCCCAGTCGTTCCAAACTGTGATCGGGCAATCCTACACACTACGCTTCAAGATGGGCGTCATCTTTGGCGCTGTTGTCCAGCAATTACAAGTGGGCGTGGTGGGCGCAACATCGCTGGTATCTGCTGTCCACAGTAAGACGCACACCAGTTCCGGTGCTGCTCAATGGGAAGAACTTTCCCACGTTTTTGTTGCTGACAGCACATCGTCGACAGTGACTTTTTCAGATGTTTCTGCTTCCACAGCCGGCGTTGATCTTCTTCTAGACGAGGTGACGATCGTGCCGTCCCCTGGCAATACGGCTCCGGTAGCTGTCAATGACAGCTACACAACGTCAATCGATCAGGCCCTGGTGATTTCATCCCCCGGTGTCCTCGCAAATGATACGGATGCCGAGTCCAATTCATTGTCGTCCATCAAGGAGGTTAATAGTCTTCCAGTGAACGGCACCGTTGTTTTGAACTCGGACGGGGGATTTACGTACACGCCTGACAGCGGATACACGGGTTCGGATTCATTCACCTACACGGCGTGGGATGGATCTTTGGCCTCGAATGTGGCAACCGTTTCGATTTCCGTGAGCGGTTCTTCAACGCAAGTGCTTAGCAATGGAGGTTTTGAGCTTGGGAGCCCAAATCAGGATGGGTTCATCTACAGCATCCCTTCGTGGAGCACCACTGGAAACGTCGTATTTGCGTATGAGGAGTCCAGTCCGTATCTGTCACAAGCTGGTGGAAGGTTATTGGTATTTAATGATGGTGGTGGCACTGGGAACGGAACGATTTCTCAGACTTTTCCGACGGTTGCCGGCCAGACTTACCAACTGGAGTTCTACATGAGGGCCAATGGTCCATCTCAGCAAGCTGCTCAGGTTTTGATCGAAGGCTCGGCACCGATTTTTACCGGTTCGTTCACGACAAATTCCCAATCGTGGGAAGTCAAGAGCCAGTCCTTCGTTGCGACCGGTACCTCAACGACGTTGAGTTTTTCGGATGTTTCGGTAGATGCCAGCGGGTCAGATTTGTTGATCGATAGTGTGAGTGTCACCGGAGCGGCAGGCGTGAGAAGTTTGAATGTCACTTCGACCGTCGCAAGTGGCGTGTTGGTGACGGTCGCGCCCCCAGATGATGGATCACTCGCTGACGGGACGACATCGTTTTTCAGAAGCTACCCGAATGGAACTTCCGTGACTTTGACTGCTCCTGCCACCAGCGGTGGTCTCCAGTTCGTGAAATGGCAAAAAAACGGCAGTGATTTGAGCGCTGGCCTTGTTGCATCTGTCGAAATGGACGGGAACCATACGCTCAATGCGGTTTATGCCGCCCCGAATGTTGCTCCGGTCGCCGTGGGCGATTCTTATTCGGCGACAACCGGTATTCCGCTTGTGATTGCCGCCCCCGGAGTGCTTGCAAATGACTCGGATGTGGATTCTGGCTCGATCACCGCGATCAAGGTAGTCAACGTGTTGCCGCAGAATGGAACACTCAGTTTGAACTCCGACGGAGGATTTAGCTATACCTCCAACAACGGGTTTGTGGGCAGCGACTCATTTACCTATACAGCTAATGATGGCACGTTAGACTCGGACCCCGCGACGGTAGTGATTTCAGTGGACGCGCCTGGAACAAGTCAGCTTCTGGTAAACCGGGACTTCGAAGATGGAATTCCTGACGGTGGCGCGATCCGTCCCGTGCCCTCCTGGAATTCCAGCGGGCCGGTTGTATTCGGCTACGTTGGGGATAGCACCTATTTCGCTAATTCCGGGTCACGACTTCTTGTTTTCAATGACGGAACCAGCACGGCAAGTGGGACGATTTCTCAGACATTTCCAACGATCAGCGGGCAGGCATACCAACTTGAGTTCTACCTGAAAGCCGTGGGGACGACCCAGACGGTGAGGGTGGATGTCGATGGAGCAGGCTCGATTTTCTCGGGGAATTTCTCAGCGGAGGCCGCGGCTTGGGAGCCAAAGTCTCATTTATTCATCGCGAATAGTAATTCGACGACGCTTAGTTTTACCGATGTGTCTGCAATCTCAGTCGGGTCAGACTTGTTGCTCGACAGCGTAAGTGTTACGGGAGCAGCAGGTGCGAGAAGCCTGAATGTAACATCGACTGTTGCAAGTCCGGTGAATGTGGCACTGGCTCCGGCTGATCTGGGATCGCTTGGTGATGGTGCCACGCCGTTTGCAAGAAGCTACCCAGATGGAACCTCCGTGACCTTGACCGCCCCCGCGACTAGCGGTGGATCCAGTTTTGTGAAATGGCAAAAGAACGGGTCAGATCTTCCGCCGGGGCTAGTCGCGACCGTAACGATGGATGGTAACCACACCATGAATGCCGTCTATGCGGCGGCAAATGTGGCACCGGTGGCTGTGAACGATTCTTATTCGACGACAACAGGTGTTCCCCTAGTAATCGGAGCCCCCGGTGTGCTTGCGAATGACTCTGATGTGGAGTCTAATTCACTTACTGCAGTTCCGGTTATCAACGGGCAGCCTTCCAACGGGACCTTGAGTCTAGATGTCAATGGCGGTTTCACCTACGCCCCGAACAACGGCTTTACGGGTTCTGACTCATTTACATACACCGCAAACGACGGAGTTTTGAATTCCAACCCCGCCACGGTTACCATTTCCGTTGGAGCCGCCTCCACGATTCAGCTGCTTGGCAATCCTGATTTTGAAATCGGAACTGCGGTGGCTGGCGTGATCAGTCCGATCCCTTTTTGGACCTCGTCCGGTCCGGCTTTCGGATATGTGGGAGTAGGGCCGTATGCCCCCAACTCCGGGACAAGATTGCTTGTATTCAACAATGGGGAGGCCGTCGGAAGTGGATCAGTGTCGCAAAGTTTTGCCACGGTCATTGGTCAGTCTTACCTTGTCGAATTTTACCAAAGATCGATTGGGGATCCGCAGACGGTGAGGGTTGATATCGTTGGTGCAGCCCCCATCTACTCCGGCAACCGTTCAGCGGGTTCTGCGGCGTGGGAGCTGAAGTCCCAGTCATTTGTGGCAACCAGCGTGACAACGACCTTAACTCTCACTGACGTTTCGACAGGCTCTGATGTTTCAGATTTGCTGTTGGATAGCATCAGTGTGACAGGTCCTGGATCAAGAACGCTGAATATTACGTCCTCTGGCGTCGACGCGGTGAACGTGGCGATTTCGCCGCAGGACATTAACTTCCAAGGTGGCGGTGCGACTCCCTTGACCCGCAGCTATTCGGACGGCGTCACCGTGACTCTTACGGCTCCGGCCACAAGTGGTGGATTTGCTTTTGTCAAATGGCAAAGAAACGGTATCGACCTTCCTCCGGGCCTTGTTGCCAGTATTGTGGTCTCCGCTAATGAGACCCTCAACGCGGTTTATGGTGGCAATGTTGCCCCTGTCGCACAGAACGACAATTACACAGCGGAAGCCGGCGTTCCGTTGGTGATCGCCGCTCCTGGAGTTCTTGGAAATGATTCGGACGGCGACTCTCTGTCGCTAACAGCGATCAAAGAGGTCAATTCGCTACCTGCGCACGGAACCCTCGAGTTGAGTTCAAACGGCGGATTCACTTATACCCCCGTCAATGGATTCACGGGATCGGATTCATTCACCTATTCCGCCAACGATGGCGCGTTGAATTCGAATGTTGCCACGGTGTCAATTACAGTGACTCAACCTGCGGTTCAGCTATTGAGCAATGGCAGCTTTGAAGATGGCACTACGCCTGACGGGCATGGGATTGTATCCGCCGTTACCGCTTGGACCCGAAGCGGGAGTCAAGTTGGATTTGTAGGAACTGATAGCTACCTCCCCACGGACGGCCAACGCATGATATTGTTCAACCCCGGCAATACAACGGTTCAGGATGGGGTGATTTCCCAGAGTTTCGACACCACACCCGGGCAGGCCTACTTGTTGCGATACAATACCACCGCCCTCGGTAACGGAGTCCAGAAACTGGGCGTGACTGTGGAAGGTTCCGGTATTTTGTTCGCTGGCGACAGCGGCGACCTTCAAGGAATGGGATTCGGCGTTCCAACTTGGGTTGAAAGAAGTCACTACTTTGTTGCAAACACTGCGGCAACCGTTCTCACACTTCGTGATCTATCCACTACGGGTACTATGGTTGATCTTTTGCTCGACAATGTTCGGGTAACAGCGAGCACCGCACGAGGACTGGTTGTAACATCAACCGGGGCCGGTGCGCTGGGAGTCACAGTTACTCCGTCTGACCTCAATCTTACGGGCAATGGGGTGACACCGTTTAGTCGGAGCTTCCCACAGGGGACTTCTGTCACCTTGAGTGCGCCTGCTACCAGTGGCGGGCTTGATTTTGTCAAATGGCAGCGAGATAATATCGATTTTCCCGGTGGGAGAACGATCACGGTGGCGATGGATGGAAACTATACATTTAATGCGGTGTATATCGGTAATACCGCGCCCCTCGCGGCGAACAACAACTATTCAACACCTGAGGGGACTCAGCTTGTAGTGTCTAGTCCAGGCGTGCTCGGTAACGACACTGACGCGGAGTCGAATTTGCTCACCGCCGTATTGGTGGACGCTCCCGCTACTGGAACGTTTAATTTTAATCCAAATGGTAGTTTCTCGTATACCCCGGTTTCGGGTTTTAATGGCACGGTGAGCTTTGCCTACCGAGCCAGCGATGGTTTTCTGACTTCGAACCTTGCGACCGTCTTCATCACGGTGGGAAGTGCTCCACCGGTTGTGATTCTTAATCCGAGTTTTGAACTCGGCACGCCCGACGGAAGTGGAGTGATTGCGCCGATTCCATCGTGGACCCGCAGCGGGCCAGTGGTGTTCGCCTTCGTTGGCAATGCTCCTTATCTTCCTGATACAGGAAAGGGAAATAACATCTTGGTTTTCAACAATGGCAACGCGGTGGCTAGCGGGTCGATCTCCCAGCAGTTCGCTACAACCCCAGGGCAGGCGTATTTGTTGGAATTTGATATGGGGGTGGTCGGTGTGCCGAGTCAGAAAGTCCGGGTTCAGCTCACTGGGGCGGGGTCGCTGGTTTCCACGGATCTCGTAAAGATGGGTGCGAGCAACGGGATGGCGACCTGGCAATCAAAGGGTGTTCAATTCATCGCTAACAGTGCGCTTACGACGCTGACGTTCACGGACGTATCCGACACGGCGGCTGGGGTAGATCTTATGCTCGATGATGTGCGGGTGTCGGTGATAGGTGGTAATACCGCGCCGGTAGCAGTTGCCGACTCCTTCTCAACGGTTCAGCAGGTGCCGTTGACGGTGCTCGCCCCTGGGGTGCTCGCCAACGATAGCGACCCACAGGCGGATCCCATTAGTGCTATCCTTGTAAGCGGTCCTGCAAATGGAGTGCTTGAAGGTGCTGGATTAGGTGCCGATGGCGGTTTTGTCTACACTCCAAATCCTTCATTTTCCGGTGTCGATACGTTCACCTATAAGGTGACTGACGCGCTATTGGATTCCGAGACAGTTACGGTTTCAATCACCGTCACTCCAGGATTGCCGAATCTTCTGAACAATGGCGGCTTTGAACAAGGCAGCCCTTCCAATTTCGGACCGCTGACAGGTTGGAGCCAGAGTGGAATATTTCCGAATCCAGTTGCGCCTTTTGGGTATGTTCCTGACTCCGGCTACCCAGCGAATACTTCAGACGGTGTGCGGTTGCTCGTCATGAACGGTGCTGGTGGATCCTTCGGTGGATTAGTTAGCCAGGCATTCTCTACCACGGTTGGTCAGGCATACGCACTGGATCTCAACGTGGGTGTCTTCTCTGGTGGAGTCGTTGGCAAGAAGCAGGCATTGCAGGTCACCGTGGCCGGTCATACAACGCGCCTTTCCACTCTGGTGGTCGAAACATCGACCGCCGGAACTGCGACATTAAACCCCAAAAGCTTTACTTTTGTAGCCGACAGCGCATCAACGACGATCACCCTCCTTGATGCTTCTGCCTCCCAGTCGCCCAATGACGCTTCTGATCTTTTGGTTGATTTGGTTCGTGTTTCCACGATTGATATCGTGCGTAGCTTGAATGTGACGACTTCAGCAGCTGGCATTGATGTTGGTATTGCACCGCCTGACCTTGCTGGAGATGCTGCGGGAGTATCCGCATTTACCCGAAGCTATGCGGATGGATCCGTTGTCGGTCTTACTGCGCCTCTTTTCGTTGGGGCCAATGCATTCCAGAAGTGGCAGCTTGATGGAATCGATATCACGCCTTTCAATCGGACCGCTACCGTGACGATGGATTCGGATAAAAATTTGAACGCGGTTTATGTGGTCGATAATAATCCACGCGCAACGCCGGACACTTACACGACCGATGAGGACCAACCGTTGATAATTTCTGCTCCTGGACTCCTTGCAAATGACTTCAATCCGAATTCTGAGGCGTTGACTGCGGTGCTGGACGATGCTCCAAGTGTTGGTCAAGGAACCGTGACGCTGAGTTCCAATGGAAGCTTCGTCTTTGTTCCCGCAGCCAACTTCAGCGGGACAGCGAGTTTCACATACCATATCAGTTTTGGAACTTCAAGTTCCGTTCCTGTTCCTGTTTCGATCATTGTGAACCCCGTCAATGACACTTCAACAGCGCTGCCTCAGTCAGTCGTGACGAATGAAGATACACCAATTGGAATCATTCTTTCCGGAAACGATGCGGATGGCACTCCAATTACCTATTCCGTTGTCAATCAACCAACGAAGGGAATTCTGACTGGATCCGCCCCCAACTTGACATATACGCCGAATTTGAATGCCCACGGTTTGGACAGTTTCACCTTTACCGCCAGTGACGGAACCGGTGTTTCGGTTCCGGCGACCGTTTCGATCGACATCACCCCTGTAAACGACGTTCCGGTCGTTACAGCCCGGACGTTCTCGATGGCGGGTGGAACGACTCAAGCGATATTGTTTACGGGCACGGATCCTGACAATGATCCACTGACCTTTGCTGTAGCAGGTGGCCCGGCCAATGGCACTGTCACTGGTAATTCACCCAATTTCACATACATCCCTAATCCTGCGTTTACAGGCTTGGATAGCTTTACCTACGTTGCGAATGATGGTGTTTCAAATTCAGTCCCTGCAACCGTATCAATCAGCGTCTCAGAAATTCTGATCAATGGAAGTTTTGAAAATGCATTATCCGGAAACTGGGTTGTGACTGGGTTAGGATTCGATCTTACAACCTCGAATTTCCCGACGAATGGCAGTCGCCTCGCGAGATTCAATTCCGGAAACGTGAGTCCGAATGCCTCGATTTCTCAAATGATCCCAACGCGGCCTGGTTTCCGTTACAGGGTGCAGTTCCAGCTTGGTGCTACTGGTGGGATTAATCTAGCACAGCGGATGACGGTTTCCGCCATCGGGTCTTCGAGTGTTTTGAATACGCAGTTGACCGTCCTTGCACCTGGTGGTCCGGGTTCGAACTGGGTTCCGCAATCTCTTGTGTTCACGGCCAACAGCGCCGTGACGGAACTCCGGTTCGCAGATACTTCTGTGGTTCCTTCACACGGTGTAGATTTGTTGCTCGATGACGTTCGCGTCGTGCCGGAAGCCGCCCGAATCCTTCGTGTCGATTCCACGCCTAACAGCAACATTCCTGTCACTACAAGCGCTCCCGCGGATCTCGTCAGTAATGCGGTATCCGGAATTTTGAACACCCAGTTCAATCGCTACTATTTGCTGGATTCATCTCCTGCGATCACACTTGCCGTGCCGGCCGTCGTTGGTTCGGCCAGTTTCCAGAAGTGGCTGCGCAATGGTGCGGATTTTGCGGGTAATACCGAGCTTAGCACGAATGTGACGTTGAATGTTGATACCACCATGACGGCAGTTTATTTGCGCAATCTGGCGCCCGTTACATTAGCGGACGGATACTCAAGCCATGAAGATACGGCGCTCGTCGTTCCTGCTGCTACCGGTGTGCTCGCCAACGACTCGGATCCGGAATCAGCCGCTCTTAGCGCCATGGTCGTTACCGGACCGACCAAGGGGCAGCTGACTCTTGAATCGGATGGCGGATTTACCTATACTCCGAATCTCAACGCCTCCGGCCCGGACGCCTTCACCTACCGTGCCAGCGACGGTGTGGGTCAATCAGTCGTTACGACTGTGAATCTGATGGTGAGTCCCGTGAACGATCCTCCTTCGTTCTCGCTGGATCCATTGATTGGTCCGGATGCAACGGAGGAAGTCTCGTATATCGCTTCTGTGAATGCATCTGCCTCGGACGTCGAATCAGGTCTGGTGAGCTATTCCAAGGTCAGCGGTCCGGCGTGGCTGATCGTTGCTCCGAATGGAGTGCTCTTGGGGACTCCGATGAATGTCGATGTGGGGCTGAATTCCTTTGTGATTCGTGCGACAGACGGTGATGGTGGATCCAGTGACGCAAGCCTTCAGATTACCGTCATCAATGTGAATGATCCGCCCGTTTTCGTATCAGACCCGGTTGTTGGCGCTGATGCTATCCAAAACCTGAATTACAGCGGTTCACTGGCGAGCCGCGTCGTTGATGTGGATGCGGGTGACGCTCTCATTTACGAGAGGGTGAGTGGGCCTTCATGGCTTGCCGTGGGAGCTGATGGAACGCTCTCCGGGGTGCCAGGTAATTCTGATGTTGGCATGAATTCGTTTGTTGTCCGGGTCAGAGATGGTTCCGACCTGAGTGATGAGGCAGCGCTCAATATTGTCGTGGTAAACATCAACGATGCGCCTGTTTTCGCGATAGATCCGCTGAATCTTTCAGATGCTACTGAAGATTCTCCTTACATTGCTTCAGTTTCCGGGTCGGCGATCGATGTCGATTCGGGAGATTCGGTCACTTATTCCAAGATCAGTGGCCCGAGCTGGGTGCAGGTAGCAAGTGATGGAACAGTTTCCGGAACACCGCTCAATGAACACGTAGGTTTGAATTCTTTGGTTCTGGGTGCCACAGATAGTTCGGCAGCCTTAACTCAAGCTACGGTGCGCATCATGGTTTTGAATGTCGATGATGCGCCACTGTTTACGGCGGATCCGATGGTAGCAGGGGATGCAACTGAGGATGAGAACTACAGCGGTTCACTCGGATCTTTCGTGAATGAGATTGATCCCGGTGATACCCTTACGTTCAGTAAGATCAGTGGCCCCTCATGGCTTGAGGTTGCTTCCGATGGTTCACTTACAGGTAATCCCACAAATAGCGATGTTGGTCTGAACCTTTTTGTGGTCAGCGTTACTGACGGTAATTCTTCCTTGATCAGCGCTGGTTTGAGTATTCTGGTGATCAACTCAAACGATACGCCGGTGTTTGCGTTGGATCCAATGACTCTTGGGAATGCCACCGAGGACTTGGAATATTCTGGCACGATTTCAGGATCGGCAAGCGATGTTGACGCAGGGGACTCGATCACATATTCAAAAATCAGCGGTCCTGGTTGGTTGCAGGTGGCAAGTGACGGTTCTCTTTCCGGAACACCCGCGAACGAAAACGTGGGAACTAATGTTTTTGTTGTGGGTGCCACCGACGGTTCCTCTGCGATCGGGCAGGCGACATTGAACATTACCGTTCTCAACGTAAACGATGCACCTGCTTTTGCCAGCGATCCGACCGTCGTGGCTAATG
>CALMKO010000250.1 GCA_937867415.1 uncultured Verrucomicrobiota bacterium
TCTTCAGTCGCATCGGCGGTCATAGACACGCCGCTACAGGCTTTTCCATTCGCCTCCCGCGCTTGAGCCGCTTGTAGGGGCGTCTCGGTGAGCGCCCGAGCGAATGAGCAAAGAACCACGTCGGCTACAATGCCGCACAGATGATTTTTTTGAAAGACCGGAATTACGCCCTGGGTATTGTTCCCTTTATGAAAATCAAAGCTATCCTCTTATCCATTTTTTGTGTCTCCAGTCAGTCTGCGGTCATTCATGCCGAAACGGCGGGGCTGACATTCCGGGGCAAGGCAGGTCCGGGCCAGGCGAAGCATGTGGTTCTCATCGCCGGTGACGAGGAATACCGCTCAGAGGACGTCATGCCCATGCTTGGCAAGGTTCTCTCGCAAAGACATGGCTTCAACTGCACCGTTCTTTTTTCCGTATCGTCCGACGGAGTGATCGACCCCAACGCACAGGCCAGCCTCACCCATCCCCAAGCACTGGACTCCGCGGACGCGATCATCATGTTGATCCGGTTCCGCAAGTGGTCGGATGAGGCGATGAAGCATTTCGATGATGCCATGGAGCGCGGTGTGCCGGTGATCGGCTTGCGCACCAGCACTCATGCGTTCCAGCTCACGGACGCGAGCAAGTTCAAGAGATATAACAACTTCGGCAAGGATGTGCTCGGAGAGAAATGGGTGAGTCACTGGGGCAAGCACAAGGTCGAGGCCACCCGGGGCGTCGTCGAGGCGGCCAATGCGGCGGACCCTATTCTGCGCGGTGTAAGCGACGTATTCGGAGACTCCGACGTTTATGAAGCGGCACCTCCTGCGGATGCGAAGATCCTGATGCGTGGCCAGGTCCTCGCGGGGATGTATGCCGATGATGCCCCGGCCAACTATTCGAAAAAACGCGCCGATGGCCAGGAGCAGCCGATCAATGAGCCCATGATGCCCATCGCCTGGACCCGTGAGTTGAAAAAAAACTCGGGCAAGACCCAAAAAGTCTTTTGCACGACCATGGGAGCAGCCACGGACATGGCGAGCGAAGGTCTCCGGCGTTTGGTGGTCAACGGTGTTTATTGGTCCTTGGGAATGCCCGTTCCAGCCAAGGCCGACGTCACTCCGATCGGCGAATTCAAGCCCCTGATGTATGGAAACAATGTTTTCCATCGGAATGTGAAACCCTCATCCCATGCTCTGGGCGCCGCTTCCAAGTAGTGCCCACCAGCAGATCTGCCTGATGGGTGAGGCTTGGTGAAAAACAACCGCACCCTGAATTTTGAACTTTCCTCCCTCTCCTCCGACCTCTCCACTTCCCGCATGTCATCGAACATCACCTTGAAACCCAGCATACGACTCGGAATCGTCCCAACCCACCTCCGCTTCGTGGGAGGGCTTTTGCCGGATGAGGCGGGGAGACTGCCCCGCAATGAGGCGGGCGAACTCATCATCGTCAACGGTGTCAAAAATCTTTGTTCGATCTCTCCCGTAGCCCTCAACAGCATCCAGATTCCGATGTTTTCCGGGACCGACGCGGACGATTTCAACGAGTTGATCCGTGAACTGAAATCCCTGGACCTGGAGATCTATCTGGTCGTCATGGTCGGCGGAGCGGACCCGCTGAACCCGGCGGATGAAGATGCAGTGGTCGCCCAGTTGGTCGCGGCGGTCCACACGGCCATCGCCCACAAGGTGCGCCACATCTCATCGACTTCCCTCGAGGAATGGATGAACACCGGCGCGGGGGACGACATCGAGGGCGCCATCGCCCAGACGGTCAGGCTCCACCGGCGGGTCTATCAGGAATCCGGAATTGAAGGATCCTGTGTGGAAAACTGGCACATGGAATTCCTCCGGCCGGGCGAGTTCACCACCTTCACATCGTTGGAAAAGGGTTGGTCCTTCATCAAGGCGATGAATCAGGACCTCGGAAAACCATTTTTCAAGCTCCTGGTGGATGCCGCCCACTGCGGAGACTCGGGAGTTCCTCTTGCCGAGAACCAGGCGCTGATCACCCGGATCGCCGCAGCGGGCGAGCTCGGTGTTTTTCACGCGTCTGCGAAAACGACCCGTGGCTGCCTGTCCACCGATGACGGCTGGATCGCCGCGCTTCTCACGGCGGCGGCAAAGACGGGCGAGCTTCGCCACGTCTTCGTGGAAGTCTTCGATCATGAGGACCCGGCGTTGGAGCAGCTCCGGCACTTGGAGCCCGGCCACGGGGTCGATACGCGGGACGGCCGTAGCTACAACGAGGTGGTTGCCGCCGGCCTTGGCGACGTGGCCCGCCGCTTGAACAATCTGGTAGCACGCGGAATCCTCAAGTCCAACTAACCGTGCAAGCGATCCACGGCGAGACCTCGGTTCATCTGACAAGTCCGGAAGCGGACCTTGACGTGACCCTGCGTGGCGGTCACCTGGCTCCTGTCGTGTTTCATCTTCCAGGACGCGATGTGTCGCCGTATGCGCTGGCCCCTTGGGAGCCAGCGGAGTATCCCGAGCTGCCCCCGCTTCTCTCGGTGTTACGGGGAGATTTTCTGTGTTTACCCTTTGGCGGCCAGGACCAGGGCCCTCCGCACGGCTGCCCTGCGAATGCGGAGTGGTTGCTGACCCACCAAAGCGAGCGCTCGCTTGAGTTCTGCATGGAAGCTGCGGACTCCGGCGCGCGGATCGAAAAAATCATCACGACCCGGGCGGGACATCATGCGGTCTATGCGGAACATCGTGTAACCCACCTCGAGGGGGATTGGAATTACGGCACCCATCCGATTTTGGACCTATCAGGTTTACCCGAGGGTAGCGGAAGGATCAGCACCAGCCCGTTCCGTTGGGCATCGGTCTTCCCCGGGATGTTCTCAGACCCTGCGGCCGGCGAGACCCAGGCCCTCGCAGGAGGCGCTCGATTCTCAGATCTCCATGAGGTTCCGCTCGCTGCGGGTGGCACCACCGATCTGACTCGTTATCCGGCGCGCGCGGGCAATGACGATCTGGTGATGATGATCAATGAACCCGCATCCCAGGACCAGCCTTTTGCCTGGTCAGCCGCGGTCCTGGATGGATACCTGTGGTTTTGCCTGAAGAATCCTGCGGATTTCCCCGCGACGATGCTCTGGCTGTCCAACGGCGGCCGAAGCGCCTCTCCCTGGAACTCCAGGCACATCGGGAGGATCGGCATCGAGGAAGTTTGTTCCTACTTCGCCAACGGGGTGGCCTTATCCCGTGAAAATCCGCTGGCCGATCAAGGAATCGCCACCGTCCGTCATTTCGAGCGCCACGAAGCCGTTGTTTTGAAAATCGTGCAAGGTGTCGCCCTGGTCCCCGAGGGATTCGGACGCGTTCGCCGGATCGTGCCCGATGGCCCGCAACGTGTCCGGGTAAGCGATGAACTCGATCAAACCATCCAGGTTCCGGTCTGCTGGGAATTTGTCACGGACCGTGAATCCCATTGATAAGTTCCTCGGTGCCATGCGTATTCTCCTGCCAGTAATGTCCAAACCCTTCCCAAACATCTCCAACGATTCCATCTAAATCCCCATCATGACACCTCGCACCACTGCTGATTTATCGACGACAAGCACCCGTCTCAAGCCCTTGATCGACGGCCACCTCGAAGAAACCGGAGGTCTTCTGCGACTCTCCCCCACTTGGGTTCCGCGTTCATTCCTGCAGCCAGGCCTGCGCATCAAGCTCCATCCGGATGACACCTACGCCTACGGCCTGAATCGCGGGGGGATCGACGAGCGCTGGTTTGGCTCCACCACGGAAACCGCCAACGAGGGCCGCGCTGCGGATGAAGGGCTTTCCTACGTCGTCGTCGGTAAGGAGCGCTTCACCCTGCGTGACGCCATCGCCGAGTCCGGTGCCGAGATCATCGGCAAAGCGATGTGGGACAAGTATGGCAAATGGCCGGTCTATTCCAAGTTCTTCGATAACATGGGCCCCATTCCCCACCACATGCACCAGAGTGCCGAGCAGGCTGCGCTGGTGGGCCAGGAAGGAAAACCGGAGTCCTATTACTTCCCGCCACAGCACAATAATGTGGGTAACAATTTCCCCTACACCTTCATGGGTTTCGAGCCCGGCACCACCCGCGACCAAGTCCGCAAGTGCATCGCAAACTGGAACAAAGGCGAAAACGGAATCCTCGATCTATCCAAGGCCTATCGCCTCAAGGTGGGCACCGGTTGGCTGATCGACCCCTGCATCCTCCACGCGCCCGGCTCGCTCTGCACTTATGAACCCCAATGGGGCTCCGACGTGTTCGGCATGTATCAAAACCTGGTCGAAGGCCGCGAGGTCCCATGGTCGCTGCTCGTCAAAGACATGCCCAAGGACAAGCACCAGGATATCGACTTCATCATCGACCAACTCGATTGGGAGAAAAACGTGGACCCCAACTTCAAGGACAACCACTACCTGGAACCCGTCACCGCCGAGAAGGGCGAAGGATACCATGACAAATGGATCGTCTATGGAAAGGTCGATGGCTTCCAATACTTCACCGCCAAGGAAATCACCGTCGAGCCAGGCCAGTCGGTGACCATCAAGGACAACGGCGCCTACTCCCTGATCGTCGTGCAAGGCGAGGGCTTCGCCAACAAGCTCCAGCTCAACTGCCCGAAACTCCTCCGTTTCAACGAACTCGCCAACGACGAATTCTTCTGCACCGAAAGTGCCGCCAAGGCAGGCGTCACCTTCAAAAACACCTCCCTCACGGAGCCGCTTGTCGCGCTGAGATACTTCGGCCCTGAAGTGAATCCCAATGCCCCGGCCATGGGTGCTTACAAAAACCAATAACTTCTAACGCCCAACTCATCACCATGAAACTTCACAACGCCATGTGGCCCGGTCTCGTCGGTAAAGAACCCGGCACCGATCACCCACCCATTTCGCTCGAACACATGTTAGAGCTTACGGTCGCCGCTGAAGTCGGCGGGCGCAAGTTCGACGGCATCGACTCCTTCCTCTTCCACCCGCATACGGATCCCGACGCCTCGGAATCCGACCTCCGGAAAATCGCCGATCTGATCGCCAGCCACAATCTCAAGATCGGTTCGCTCGTCGCGCCGGTCTGGCCCGGCACCGTGGGTGACGCCGCGATGGGCGACGCCGATGCCCGCAGCAAGTTCGTGCTCGCCGTCGAGAAGGCCTGCCGGATCGCAAAAATCTTCAACGAGCACGGCGTGCGCGAATACGGACTCATCCGCATCGACTCCGCAAGCGCCGTCGCGGACTGGGCCAAGGATCCGGCGGGAAACACCCGCAAGATCGCCGAGACCTTCCGCGAGGCCGGAAAAGTCGCGGAGCAATATGGCGAGCGCCTCGCCGCGGAAGGTGAAATCTGTTGGGGCGGCATGCACTCGTGGCAAGCCATGCTTGACACCCTCGAGGCCACCGCCATGCCGAAGACCGTCGGCTTCCAGGCCGATCTCGCCCACACCTATCTCTACCTCATGGGTTACAATGCCCCGGAAGCAGCGTTGCTCAAAGAGGGCTATTCCGAAGAGGAATTCTGGGCAGCCTACACCACCATGACGGATGCCCTCCGCCCGTGGACCTTCGACTTCCACGTCGCTCAGAACGACGGCACCGTTCATGGTACCGGCTCCCACGACAAGACCGGCCGCCATTGTCTTGCCGATGATCCCAACGGAAAACTCGATATCCCACGGGCCTCGGCTTACTGGCTCAAGGGGGCCGCCGAGCGTGGAATGAAGCACATCTGCTGGGATGGATGCATGTTCCCGAACGATGTGTTAGAGAAGCCGGACACCTGGCAGAACATCCTCCAGGCCATGATCCAGGTCGATCAAGCCTTGTAAATCGCGGGTTTTGTTAGGACAGCCGACGCGCTTCCATCCCAAGATGGAAGCGCTGGGGAAAGCGCGAACGCTCCTCCTCAGCGGCTTTCCCAAGGACGTCGGCGCTTCGGAGACCGCCGCTCTCGAGCGGCGCGCACGATTGCCTGACGGGAAATCACCTCACCAAGCCGGCAACCCTAACATATCAGGGAGAGCCTCGCGGGGGCGCCAAGTCAGAATTTCCGGATCGCCCGACGTGACCAGCACCGTGTGCTCGAAGTGCGCGGAGGGCTTGCGATCCTCGGTAATGACCGTCCAGCCATCGTCGAGAATTCTCACGCTCGGGACACCTGCATTGACCATGGGCTCGATGGCAAGGGTCATCCCCGGCATGAGGGTGGGAGACTTCCCATGAGGACGGAAGTTAGGGACTTGCGGTTCCTCGTGCAACCGGCGACCTACCCCATGGCCAACGAACTCACGAACCACGCTGAATCCGTGGGGCTTCACGAACGCTTCCACCGAGCCGCAAAGGTCGGCAAGCTTGCGACCGGCACGGGCATGACGGATGGCCTCGAAGAGCGATTGCTCGGTGGCAGCTAACAAAAGCTTGGTTTCGTGCGGAACGTCGCCCGCTGGAATCGTGGTAGCGTTATCTCCGATAAAGCCGCTCTTGATGATGCCAACGTCGATCTTGACGATGTCACCGGGCATGATTTTTCGCGGCCCGCCGATGCCGTGGACCACCTCCTCGTTGACCGAAATGCAGATTTGTCCAGGAAAACCTCGGTAGCCGAGGAAAGCACTTTTGCAATCATGTTGCCGCATCAACTCCGCCGCGAGCTGGTCGATCTCGCCGGTGGTCGTGCCCGGGCTGACTTGTTTGGCAAGTTCCTGAAGGATCGCCGACGCGATGCCGCCGGCCTTGCGCATGAACTCGATCTCGCGGGGAGACTTGATAGGAATGCGGGTTCTGCGAGACACGATGTTAAAACAGGATTGGAGGAAAGAGATTTTCAGGACCTGATGCCGGTGAAATGGAGGCGAATTTGTGAAGCCACGGTATCTTGGTCAAGCGTGGCGTCAAAGACCGAAAGCAGACTCCGAGCTTGATAGTGGGCAATGACAGGCTGGGTGAGATTGGAAAACTCCGCATGACGACTGCGGAAATTTTCCTCGCTGTCGTCCGCACGGGGACCAGCCGGACTGCCACACATCGGACAATGGTTTCCCCGGACGAGCTGGAGCTGTTGACCAGACCAGCGGCACTCAGGGCACTCCACACGAGCGCTGATACGCTTCAGGAGCTCGGAAATGGGAACCTCCAAAGACACCACCACATCAACTCCCAGATTGCGGGCGGCGAGCCACTCGTCCAGGAAAAGCGCTTGAGGGAGACTCCGTGGAAAACCATCGAGCACCCAGCCACCCGTCTGCTGAGAGAGCCAATCCTCGAGGATCGGGCACATCAAAGCGTCGGGAAGATATTCACCGCGAGCAAGGATGGGCGTTGCCAGCTTACCGAGCTCGGTAGCCTGCTCGATGTGCTCGCGCAGGAGAGCCCCGGTGCTCAGGTAAGCGATGCCGAGACTTGCGGCCAATCTCCGCCCCTGCGTGCCTTTACCGGAAGCCGGAGGCCCGAGAAGGACTACACGGGGCGGTTTGGCCATCGGAGCGGTCAATTGGGAGCCTTGGTGATAAACATCGCGGTGATTCCGATGACGATCAGAATGGCAATGACGATCCAGAGATAAAGAATCGCCGTTTTGGGTGCCGCACCGCTGACCTGGCTGAGGCGGTCGTAGCGCCCCTTGAGCTTACCCTTGCGGAGGAATCCATCGTAGTGCTTCTGAAGCAACTGGGTCTCCACCTGACGCATCACATCGAGGACGACTCCCACCATGATCAAAAGTGAGGTTCCGCCGAAGAACTGGAGGACCAGGGACGATGGAGGAAGTCCGACAAGCTTGCCAGTGGCAACTGGGAGAACGAACAATCCAGCAAGGAAAATGGCACCGGCGAATGTCAGGCGCGTCATCGTGAAATCCAGGAAATCCGCGGTGGGCTTGCCTGGGCGCACGCCGGGGATATAACCGCCGTTGCGCTTGAGATCCTCCGCGATCTGGGAAGGTTGGAACATCATGGCAACCCAGAAGTAGGAAAAGAGGAAAATCCCGATACCACCGAGGACGTAATACCAAGTCCCGCCGCCCACGAGTTCACCATAGATCTTCGTCGCCCAGCCTTGGCCCGGAAAAAACCACTGAAGCATCATGGGTGGCAGTGACAACACCGCCGAAGCGAAAATGATGGGCATGACACCCGCATAATTGACTTTGAGCGGCAGATACTGGGTTTGACCACCAAACTGCTTACGACCGACCACCCGCTTGGCGTATTGCACCGCAATCCGGCGCTGGGCCTGGGTGATGGCGATGGTGCCCGCGATGACCACGAGCAGCAGGGCGATCATGACCACCATCATCATCGAGCGGAAGGCATTGCCATCGCCATTAACGAAGAAATTCCAAGCCTGGATGAGAGCACCTGGAAGGGCGGAGATGATGTTGACCGTGATGATGATCGAAGTGCCGTTGCCGATACCTTTTTCCGTGATCTGATCGCCGATCCACATGAGGAGGACAGTCCCTGCCACGATGGTGATGACCGTGAGGGCCATCCAAGTGTATGATGGATCCGGGACCAGTTGCCCGAATTTCTCGACTCCCGACATGTAAGGAATGCTTTCCGGGTTGGTGAGTGACTTGGCGACGAAGAAACCCTGCACCACCGCAATGACGATGGTGATGTAGCGGGTGTATTGGGTGATCTTCTGGCGCCCACCATCCTCGCGGGCGAGCCGTGAAAGCTTGGGTACCACAGCCGTCATCAACTGCACCATGATGGATGCGGAGATGTAGGGCATGATCCCGAGCGCGAAGATTCCGGCCTGCTGGAGTCCACCGCCGGAAAACACCGTGAGGAGCGCGGTGATGCCGCCGCCTGCTGCGGGGTCTTGGTTTTTGAGGCTGTCCATCCATGTCTTGATGACCGTCGCATCCACCCCCGGAAGGGTGATGTGCACGCCGAGGCGGATGATGACGATGAGCGCGAGGGTGAACAGAATCCGGTCGCGGAGTTCAGGAATTTTCCAAGTGTTGGTGAACGCAGAAATCATGGCGGAGAGTGAGGGAAAATAACGGTCAGGTTTTAAACACGATGAGGAAGCGCGGGTGCGCTTCCTCATCGGAAATCAGGAGTCAACAGATCGGAGTCAAGCGTTAGGCCCGGCTTCGGAAGCTTTGACAGGAGCAGTGACGGTGCCGCCTGCCTTTTCGATTTTTTCACGAGCGGAAGCACTGGCATTGTCCACCACGAGGTGAAACGCCTTGGTGACTTCGCCCACTCCGAGGACCTTGGTTTTGTCGCAACGCCCGTTGACGAGGCCTTGACCGCGAAGGGCGGCTTCGTCGATCGTGGAGCCAGCGTCGAAGAGGTCATCGAGTTCGCCTACGTTGAACACGCAGAAGACATCGCGGAAGTCGAAGTTATTGAAACCGCGCTTGGGAAGGCGGCGGTGGAGGGGCATCTGGCCACCTTCGAAACCGACACGGGTGCCGGAACCGGAGCGGGCCTTTTGTCCCTTGTTGCCTTTGCAGGAAGTTTTGCCGTGGCCAGAGCTTTCGCCGCAACCGAGACGCTTGTTCCGGTGCTTGGAGCCTGGATTCGGGCTGAATTGATGGAGTTCCATAAGAAGTTTTCTAGTTTTCAGTTTTCAGTTTGCAGGATGCCACGAGGACGTCCCCAGCTGATTAGATTGCCTTTTCCCGTTTCTTTTTGCCGCGACCACCGAGGACTTGGTCCCGGGTGCGGAGTTGGGAGAGGGCCTTGAGGGTCGCCTTGACCACGTTGGCGTGGTTGGAGGAACCCATGGACTTGGCAAGCACGTCGCGAATCCCGACCGCCTCGCAAACGGCACGGACACCGCCACCGGCGATGATCCCCGTTCCGGGAGAAGCTGGCTTGAGGAGGACCTTGCCACCGCCGAATTCCGCGTAGATTTCGTGGGGGATGGTGCCATCGACAATGCTCATCGAGACGAGGACCTTGCGTGCGCCATCACTGGCTTTCTTGATCGCGTCGGAGACCTCGTTGGCCTTGCCGTAGCCGAGCCCGACCTTGCCCACCTTGTTGCCGGTGACAACGAGGGCGGAGAAGCTGAAACGGCGACCGCCTTTGACGACCTTGGCGCAGCGGTTGATGAAGACCACCTTTTCGGAGAGCTCATTTCCTTCCGAGTCGGTAGGAGCAGCGCGTTCTTCACGGCGTGGGCCGCCACGACCGCGACCGCCCTGGCCACCGCCTTGGTAGCCACCGCCGCCGCCTTGATAACCGCCGCCTTGACCGCCGCGGTTACCTTGATAGCCGCCTTGTGAAGGAGCGGAGCCTGCGACCGGACCGAGCGCTGGCTTGGCCACGACTGCTTCTGCCGATGCCGCTGGAATTTCGTTTTCTGGAATTGTTACCATGATGTTTGTGTCAGGTCGGAGCGTTAGAATTGAAGTCCGGCTTCGCGAGCTGCGTCGGCGAGGGCTTTGACTTTACCATGATAGAGGTGACCGCCGCGGTCGAAGACGACGGCGCTGATGTTGGATCCCTTGGCGCGCTCGGCGAGGAGAGCACCGACTTTCTGGGCGCTCTCCACATTGGCGGAGGCCTTTTCGAAAGACTTGTCGAGCGTGGAGGCGGAGACCAGGGTCTTGCCAGCCGCGTCGTCGATGACTTGGGCGTAGATGTGTTGGTTCGAGTAGTGAACGGCCAGACGTGGACGTTCGGCAGTGCCGGAGACCTTCCGGCGGATGCGGTTGTGGATCTTGCGACGGATCGACTTGCGATTGATAGTGCTCATATTGCCGTAATTTTGTTGAGGTGTGGGGCGACGGTAATGGATTATTTGCCGACGCTTTTGCCTTCTTTGCGGCGAACTTTCTCACCGACGTAGCGAACTCCCTTGCCCTTGTAGGGTTCGGGCGGATAGAAGCCGCGGACTTCGGCAGCGAACTGACCGACGAGCTGCTTGTCGATTCCTTCCACCTTGATCTTGGTGTTTTCAACGACTGTGACGCTGAGACCCGCGGGGATGGGGTGAAGGAGTGGGTGGGAGCGGCCGAGCGAGAGGTCGAGGTCAGAGCCTTTGACCGCTGCGCGGAGACCGACGCCGAGGATTTCGAGGTCCTTCACGAAGCCGGTGGACACGCCGAGAATCATATTCTGGACGAGGCTGCGGGCAGTGCCGTGGAGGGCTTTGTGCTGGCGAAGCTCGGAAGCGCGGGAGACGACGACTGTGTCGTTCTCGGCAGTGAGCGAGATTCCATCCGGAAGCGGGAAGTCGAGTTTGCCCTTGGGGCCCTCGACGATGACCGTGCGACCATCCATCTTGATGGCGACCTTCGCGGGAAGAGAGATTGGTTTGAGTCCGACTCGTGACATGATGTTAGTTTCCTAATTACGAGTTGAGGTTTACCAGACGTTGGCGAGGAGTTCGCCGCCGAGGTTTTGTTTCTTGGCGGAACCGCCGGACATGACACCTTTCGAAGTGGAAAGGATGGAAATGCCGAGGCCTGACATGACGCGGGGGACTTCACCTGCGCCGACGTAGTGGCGGCGGCCGGGAGTCGAGACGCGCTTGAGGTCGGTGAGGATCGCGCGACCATCGATGAATTTCGGCTTTGCCTTGATGGTGGTATGGTCGCCGGTGACGACTTCATATTTCCAGAGGTAGCCTTCTTCCTGGAGGATGCGGGCGATGTCCGCCTTGATCTTGGAGTAAGGAGCGGAGAATTCCTCATTGCCGGCGCGGGCTGCGTTTTTGAAGCGCGTGAGGAAGTCTGAGATTGGATCGGTGAGAACTGCCATATAATTGGATTCCGTTTAAATTGTGAGGGTCCGGTGTTTAGTTGGCAGCTACGGCCTCGGCCTCGTTGGCCTTTTTCATATCGCGGAAAGGCAAGCCCAGCTCGGTGAGGAGGGCGCGGCCTTCGGCGTCGGTCGGGGCGGAGGTGACGAAGATCAGGTCGAAGCCGATGGTGCGCTTGATCTGGTCGATTTCGATTTCCGGGAAGATGGATTGGTCGCTGATTCCGCAGGCGTAGTTCCCACGGCCGTCAAATGACTTCGAGGAAATCCCGCGGAAGTCGCGAATGTTCGGGGAAGTGATGTTGATGAAGCGGTGGAGGAACTCCCACATGCGAGCACCACGCAGGGTGACACGCGCGCCGAGGGCTTCACCCTCACGGAGCTTGAAATTGGCGACGGCCTTTTTCGAGAAGGTGATGGATGGGCGCTGGCCGGTGATCTTTTGGATCTCATTGACGGCGTCATCGACAGCGACTTTGCGGTCCGGGGCTTTTCCCATGCAGGAGGTGACCACGATCTTTTCGAGACGTGGGACTTGATGACCATTGGTGTAGCCGTTGCTCTTCATGAGCGCGGGGACGACCTTGGTCTTGTAGTGTGTTAGTAGTGCTGGTGTACTCATTTTTTTGCGGGTCAGCGCTGATTGCTCAGGCGCTTAAGCGCGGGCAGAAGCGGAATGCTTCAGCCCACTTTTTTGACGTTGGAGATATGGACAGGGCCATCGATGGTTTTGATTCCGCCGGTGGGATCTGCTTCGGTGGCCTTGACGGCCTTTTGGATGGGGCGGCCGCCTTCGACGACGACCTTTCCCTTGGTGGCGTTCACGAGGAGCACGATACCGCGCTTGCCTTTGTGATTACCAGCAATGATTTCGACTTGGTCGCCTTTTTTGACGTGTGTCTTGGTTTGGCTCATGAAAGTGGAGTGGTGCGATGTTGTGACCAGGAGTTCAGAGAACCTCGGGTGCGAGAGAAACGATTTTCATGAACGAGCGGTCGCGCAGTTCACGAGCCACGGGTCCGAAGATCCGGGTGCCACGGGGATTGTTGTCCTTGTCGATGATGACGACTGCGTTGGAGTCGAAGCGGAGGATCGATCCGTCGGCACGGCGAATCGGGTAGGCGGTGCGAACGACGACAGCCTTGACGACGCTGCCCTTTTTGACGGCGGCGGTCGGGATGGAATCGCGGATGTGGCAGGTGATTACGTCACCGATTGAAGCGGTGCGGCTGCGCTTGCCGAGCACACCGATCATTTTAGCGCTGCGTGCCCCGGTGTTATCCGCGACGACGAGCATGGTTTCCATCTGAATCATGACTTGAAGAAATTTGAGATTTGAAATTTGAGATTTGAAATGGGCGAAGCCCGATCAATGGGAGATGACTTCGGCAAGTGACCAGCACTTAAGCTTCGAGAGCGGACGGGTCTCGACGATGCGGACGCGGTCACCGATCTGGCCTTGGTTGGTCTCGTCGTGCACGTAGTATTTCTTGGAGCGCTTGACGATCTTGTTGAATTTCGGGTGAGGAACGCGGGCGACGTGTTCGACGACGAGGGTCTTGTCCATTTTATTGGAAATGACCACGCCAACACGGGTTTTACGAAGGTGGACTTGAGTGTCCGAAGGAGTCTCGCTCATGGTAGAATAGAAGTGAAGCGTTGTTTAGCGGGGATTAGGCACTCTTCTTCGCGGTGACGACCGTGAGGATGCGAGCGGTTTCGCGGCGCACCTGTTTGATGCGAGCGGGGTTTTCCAAGGTGCCGGTGGCGCGTTGGAGGCGGAGATTGAGAGCTTCGTGCTTGAGATCGCGGAGTCGGGTTTGGAGCTCGACGGCGCTCATGGTGCTTGGAGAAGCTGAGGCTTTGGTTTTGGCCATGATTCAGGAAAAGTTAGGTGGTGATTGGAGCGTGCGGATCAAGCGTGGGCGTTGCGTGCGACGAGGCGGGTGCGGATGCCGAGCTTGTAGGAGGCGAGGCGCATGGCTTCTTTGGCAGCGGATTCAGGAACCCCGCCGATTTCGAAGAGCATGTTACCCGGGCGGATCACTGCGACCCAACCTTCCACCGCGCCCTTACCTTTACCCATCCGTGTTTCAGGAGGACGTGAGGTGATGGACTTGTGTGGGAAGATGCGGATCCAGACTTTGCCTTTCCGCTTGAGGGAACGGTTGATGGCGATCCGGCAAGACTCGATCTGGCGGTTGGTCATCCAGCCGCGGTCAAGAGTTTGGAGACCGAAGTCACCAAAGGCGACGGTGGTTCCGCGCTGGGCGTTGCCGGAGCGGCTTCCGCGATGGCTTTTGCGGAACTTGGTTCTTTTGGGCATCAAAGGCATAACTCGGTCCTTCTAGGTAAAATGTTGGTGTGAGAATTGAGAGGATTAAAAATCAGTTGCGGTTGTTCGGGCGACGATCGCCACCGCGATCTCCGCCGCCACGGCGGTCACCGCCACGGTCGCCACGGTCGTTGCGGCCTTGGGATGGCTTGCCACCGGTGCCGTCGTCTTCCTTTTTGTTCACCCAGCACTTGATGCCGATGATTCCATAGAGGGTGCGAGCTTCGGCGAAGCCGTAGTCGAGTGGTACACGGAGAGTCTGAAGTGGCACTTTGCCTTCGCGATAGCCTTCGGCACGAGCGATGTCAGCGCCACCGAGGCGGCCGGCGCAGCGGAGGCGGATGCCTTCCGCGCCGAACTCCATGGCGGTTTGCATGGCGCGTTTCATGGCGCGGCGGAAGGAAATCCGGCGCTCGAGTTGGACGGCGATTTGCTCGGCGACGAGCTGAGCATCGAGCTCAGGCTTGCGGATCTCGATGATGTCGATCTTGACCTGAGCACCTTTGCAGAGGTCGGAGATTTCCTTGGTCATCACTTCGATTTCCTTACCCTGGCGACCAATGATGAGGCCTGGGCGTGAAGTATGAAGGGTGACCCGAACACTGTTCCAAGCGCGCTCGATGACCACACGGGCCAAACCAGCATTTACGAGCTTGTTCTTGAGATAACCACGGATCGCGAGATCTTCGTGGAGTTTGTCGGTGTAGTCTTTGCCTTTGGCATACCACTTGGAGCGCCAATCTTTGTTGATGGCGAGACGGAATGCGATCGGATTTACTTTTTGGCCCATGGTCGGTGCGGGATAAGATTAGGAGGACGGAGATCAGGCGGTTTCTTCAACCGCAGCGGCTGCCGGGGTTTCTTTGATTTGTTTGGCGGCCTTGCGGGCAACCTTCTTTTTCTTCTCGGGGGCTGAGCCTTCGAGCGTGATGGAGATGTGGCTGGTGCGCTTGAGGATCGGGCCGGCGGAGCCCTTGGCCCGTGGCTTGAAGCGGCGGAGAGTAGGCCCTCCCCCGATGACGGCTTCCTTGACGACCAGAGTGGTTGCGTCGAGTGAGAAGTTGTTCTCCGCGTCTGCGATGGCAGTCTTGAGAGTCTTACCAATCAGCTGGGCAGCCTTTTTGGGGGTGAAGGTCAGGATGTCCAAGGCGCTCGATACCGGCAGGCCTTGAATTTCGCGGGCGACGTCACGCGCTTTTTTAGGCGAGAGGCGAACGTATTTAGTGATGCTTTTGACTTCCATGGAACGTCTGACGTGAGTGGTTACTGCGCGGATGCTTGTGTTTCGAGGACGGCGAGATCGCCGGGGCGAGGAGTTTCGGTGACATTGTCGAGAATCTCGACAAAGGCACCACTGACGCCCTTGCGGACATCAGCGAGAATGGCTTTACCGTAGGGCTGTTGCCCGCGGGTGAGTCGAAAGGTCATGCCGATTTTAGCGCCTTGGTTTTCGCCAAGGTTAAAAACCATCATGCCACTTTCTTGGTCGATGCTGACGATCCGGGCTTGCTGGAGCGAGCCGTTACGAACATCGGGGCGGGGCTTCTGGCGTAGTCCGAGGACTGCGTCAAGCTCTCTTAGTGAAGTTTCCACACGTAATCTTGCATCCGGGTCGGATACGACCGCTTGGCGGAGGTAATCATTGACGGCGGCGGCGAGACGGGTGACGGATCCTTCGAGGTTGTTGGTGCGCTCACTGGCGACCTGGAGGTCGGCAGCGGCCTGAACGAGGCGGTCATCTCCCCCATCGAGCAGGTTTTTGCCGAGAGCTTCGAGGCGTTCACGGACTTGAGCGAGCTGCTCAGAGGCCTGTTTTTCGCCACGGTTGGCCTCGGCAAGGCTGCGCTGGAGGGTTTGATTCTGCGTTTGAAGTTCAGTGACGATATCTTGATACTGCTCAATCGTAGGCGCTTGGGCCAGGCACACCCCAGCCGAGCCGGCGAGCCCGAGGGCGGCGGCGAGAGCTTTGATGTGGAAGGACGAGCGCATGCGGATTGTGGAGAGAAAGAGATCGAAAGAATTACTTTTTACCGATACCGCCGTGTGTCTTGAACAGACGGGTCGGGGAGAATTCACCGAGCTTGTGGCCCACCATGTTTTCGGTCACGTAAACGGGAACGAAAGTTTTGCCATTGTGGACGGCGAAGTTGTGGCTGACGAAGTCCGGGGTGATCATCGACTTGCGGCTCCATGTTTTGATGGGCTTGCGGTCGGATCCGGCTTCGGCGACGGCGTCGATCTTGGCGAGCAGCTTTTGATCAACGTAAGGGCCTTTTTTGAGTGAGCGTGGCATGGGAAACTTGAGATTTCAGATTTGAGATTCCAGGTGAAAGAAGGTTATTTCTTTTTCGCTTTGTGGCGAGACTCGACGATGAAGACGCTGGTGTTCTTCTTCTTGTTGCGAGTCTTTTGACCCTTCGCGTGGCCCCATGGGCTGAGAAGGTGCTGACGACCACCACCGGACTTGGATTTTCCTTCACCACCACCGTTCGGGTGGTCAACCGGGTTCATGGTCATACCACGGACGGTTGGGCGAACGCCCTGCCAGCGGGTGCGGCCGGCCTTGCCCGAGGTTTCGTTCATGTGGTCGCGGTTTCCGACCTGGCCGATGGTGCAGAAGCAACGATCGTTGAAGCGGCGGATTTCACCGGAGGGCATTTTCACCAAAGCCCAGCCACCGTCGCGGTTGGAAAGCACGGCGAGCTGGCCGGCGGCGCGGGCGACTTTACCACCGTTGCCGGGGATGAGTTCGATGTTGTGGATGGGCGTTCCGAGTGGGACCGCGCTGAGAGGCATGGCGTTGCCAGTCTTCGGGGCGACAGCCGCGCCGGAGATGACGGTGGTTCCGACTTCGAGGCCGAGTGGGGCGAGGATGTAGGATTTCTGGCCGTCTTCATACTGGATCAGGGCGATGCGGCAGGTGCGGTTCGGATCATATTCGATTCCGACGACGGTTGCTGCGACATCGTGCTTACCGCGCTTGAAGTCGATCAAGCGGTAGTGGCGCTTGTGACCTCCGCCGATGTGACGGGTGGTGATGCGGCCGGTGTTGTTACGGCCACCGCTGCGCTTGAGGGGCGTGAGAAGGCTTTTCTCAGGCTTGCTCTTGGTAATCTCGTCGAAGGACGGGAGATTCTTGTAGCGGGCGGAAGGTGTGATGGACTTGAAAGTTTTCAGGGGCATGACAATCGGAACGTTAGAGTGTTACGTTTGGGGCTGCGTTAATTAAATCGCTTAGACGAGATCGAGCGATTCGCCTTCCTTGAGGCGGACGATTGCTTTTTTCCAGTGGTTCGTGCGACCGGCGTCTGCACGACGCTGGCGCTTCAATTTACCGTCGTAGTTGGCAGTGCGAACGGCCAGGACGGTTTTTCCGAAGAGTTGTTCGACGGCTTGTTTGATTTCAAGCTTGTTGGCCTTACGATCGACTTCGAGGGTGACCTCGTTGTTATTCTCCTGGAGCATGGTTGCTTTTTCGGAGAGGCGAACGTTTTTGATGACCTGGTAGATATCTTTCATAATCTCGGTGTAGGGTCCGGGGTTCAGGCAGTGCGAGCTGCGAGCGTTTGCACGGCATCACCCACGAGGATGATGGTGTTGGCGAGGAGGAGTTGCTCGACGTTGAGGTCGGTGGGAGTGACGAGCTGGGCCCATGAGACGTTGCGGGCAGCGAGGTAGGTGGAGTCGTCGAAGCTGTTTGCAACGATGAGGATCTTGCCAGGCTGGGTGAGCGAGTCGAGGTGGGCGACGAAGGACTTGGTCTTGCCATCAGCGATGGAGAACGAAGCGACGGTTTTGATTTTTTCCGCAGTGACGAGGTCACCGAGGGTCCGGCGGAGAGCGAGTTTACGAACCGTCTTGGGGACTTTCTTGGAGTAGTCGCGAGGGCGTGGGCCGAAGACGACACCACCACCGACGAAGATGGGGGCGCGCTTGTCGCCGTGACGGGCACCACCGGTGCCTTTTTGTTTGTAGATCTTGCGGTTGTTACCTGAGACCTCGCCCCGGGTCTTGGTGCAAGCGGAGCCGGTGCGGCGGTTGGCGCGGTAAGCGACCACGAGATCGTGGACGGCTTGGCGACCTTTCTCGGCACCAACCAACACGAGGTTGGCGGCTTGAGCGTCTTCTGCGGTGAAAGTCTTAGCGGACATGACAGTAAATCGTGAGAGGTTTCAAGGGGCCGCCGGATTAGGCGGACTTTTTCTTGGCTGGACGGACGGTGACGTAGTTTCCGTTGGATCCTGGAACGGCACCTGAGACGAGGATGACGCCGTCTTCAGGACGGATGGCGACAACCTTGAGATTCTGGACGGTGGAACGGGTGGTTCCCATGTGTCCGGGCATTTTTTGATTTTTCCAAACGCGACCTGGGGTGGAGCGGCAACCGATGGCGCCGGTCCGGCGGTGCATCATGGAGCCGTGGGTCATTTTGAGACCGCCGAAGCCGTGGCGTTTGACAGCGCCTTGGAAGCCACGGCCTTTGGAGTCGCCAAAGACGTCAACCCATTGGCCGACCGTGAAGGTTTCGAGACCGGGATGTACGGCTGGAAGTTCGACGCCATTTTCCACGCGGAATTCCTGGATGAAGCGCTTGGGAGCGCAACCGGCCTTCTTGGCGATGCCGAGGGCGGGCTTGCTGGCGCGTTGTTCCTTCTGGTCACCGTAGCCGACCTGGACCGCGGTGTAGCCGTCCGTTTCTGGAGTCTTGGATTGAAGGATCGTGTTTCCGGAAACGTCGATGACGGTTACAGGGATCATGATGCCGGCTTGTTGGTCGAACAAGCGGGTCATACCGATTTTTTTGCCGAGGAGGCCGAGTGACATGGCGATTTAGATTTGAGATTTAAAATTTGAGATTTGAGATTCGGTGCGAAAGCACCGCTCAGATACGGATGGTGATATCGACGCCGGCAGGAAGGTTGAGCTTTTTGAGCTCATCGACGGTGCGGGCGGTAGGATCGACGATGTCGAGCAAGCGCTTGTGGGTGCGGACTTCGAACTGCTCCATCGACTTTTTGTTCACGTGAACCGAGCGGTTGACGGTGAATTTTTCGATACGGGTTGGAAGTGGAATCGGTCCGGCGACGCGGGCTCCGGTTCTTTTTGCGGTTTCGACGATTTCTTGAGCTGAGCGATCAATCGCACGGTGATCAAAGGCACGCAGGCGGATACGAATTTTCTGGTTTTCCATGGTGGAGATTTAGTTGGCGGTTTGCGTGAGTTAGGAGAAGGGGCAGATTAGCCCATGCGGTCGCTGACGATTTCTTCGACAATGTTCTTCGGAACCTGCTCGAAATGCGATGGAGTCATGGCATAAGAAGCGCGGCCCGAGGAGAGGGTACGAACGGCGGTCGAGTAGCCGAACATTTCTTTGAGAGGGACATTGGCATGCACGATGGAGAGCTTGCCTTTGGATTCGGTGTTCTGGATCTGTCCGCGGCGGCGGCTGAGATCGCCCATGACGTCACCTTGGTAATCGTCCGGGGTGGAGACTTCCACGGCCATGATGGGCTCGAGGAGGATGGAGTTGGCTTTTTTGAAGCCGTCCTTCATGGCGAAGATGGCGGCCATGGTGAAGGCGTTTTCGTTGGAATCAACGTCGTGGTAGGACCCGTCGAGGATTTCGACAAGCACATCGATGACAGGGTAGCCCGCGATGACGCCATTGGACATGGACTCGGTAATTCCTTTGTAGACCGCGTTGATGTATTCCTTGGGAATGGCACCGCCGATGACTTTGTTTTCGATGGTGAGTCCCTTGCCTTTTTCGTTGGGTTTGATGGCGAGGATGACGTGGCCGTATTGACCGCGACCACCGGACTGCTTGATGAGTTTGCCTTCGCCGCCGGCGGCTTGGGTGATCGTCTCGCGGTAGGCGATCTGAGGGGCGCCGGTGTTGGCCTCCACCTTGAACTCGCGGCGGATGCGGTCGATGATGATTTCGAGGTGGAGTTCCCCCATGCCGGAGATGATGACCTGGCCGGTTTCCTCATCGGTCTTGACCATGAAGGTGGGGTCTTCTTCGGAAAGCCGACCGAGGGCGAGTCCAAGTTTTTCCTGGTCAGCAACGGTGCGGGGTTCGACGGCCATGGAGATGACCGGTTCCGGGAAAGTGGGAGGCTCGAGGACGACGTCGTGCTTGTCAGAAGCGAGGGTGTCACCGGTGGTGACGTTCTTGATACCGACCATGGCGGCGATGTCACCCGAGTAACAGGCGTCGATGTCCTTGTGCTCGTTTGCCTGGATTTGAATCAGGCGGCCGACGCGCTCGGAGCGGCGGGTGCGCGGGTTGTAAACCGTATCGCCTTTTTTGATGACGCCGGAATAGACACGGAAGAATACGAGTTTTCCGACGAATTTGTCTGCCCAAAGTTTGAATGCGAGGGCGACGAACTTCTCGTTGTCCGAGGTGACGACCTCGATTTGTTTCTCGTGGTCATCGGGGTCCATACCGATGGCAGAGGGGATATCGAGCGGGCTTGGGAGGTAGTCGATGACCGCATCGAGCAGGTATTGGACGCCTTTGTTTTTGAAGGCCGAGCCGCCTGCGACGGGGACGAGTTGGTTGGCGATGGTGGCGCGGCGGATGCCTTGCTTGAGTTCCGAGAGAGTGATGGTTTCCTCGTTGAGGAATTTTTCGCCGATGATTTCATCGACATCGGCCACGGCGTTGACGAGCTCGTTGTGGGCTTCTTGGCAGAGGGAGATGAGGTCGCCTTCGAGTTCCTTGACGGTGTAGGTGGAGCCGAACTTGTCGTCGTCGGAGAAATAGACGGCCTTTTGATTGACGACGTCGATTTGGCCGATGAGTTGATCCTCGCAACCGATGGGGATGAGGATGCGGACGGCATTGGCACCTAGTTTTTCCTTCACCTCGCCGAAGACGTTGTCGAAGTTGGCACCGGTGCGGTCCATCTTGTTGACGAAGACGAGACGCGGGACCTTGTATTTGGTGGCCTGCCGCCAGACGGTCTCTGACTGGGGTTGGACGCCGGCGACGCCGCAGAAGACAACGATGGCACCGTCGAGGACCCGGAGGGAACGCTCGACTTCAGCGGTGAAGTCCACGTGTCCGGGGGTGTCGATGATATTGATCCGCTGCTTTTGGCCGGGGAAGAGCTTGGTCATTCCCTCTTCCTCATGCTGCCACCACTCGGTGGTGACGGCGGCGGAGGTGATGGTGATGCCGCGCTCGCGCTCCTGCTCCATCCAGTCGGTGGTAGCGCCACCATCGTGGACTTCGCCGATTTTGTGAATCATGCCTGTGTAGAACAGGATGCGCTCGGTGAGCGTTGTCTTCCCCGCGTCAATGTGCGCAGCGATCCCGATATTTCGGGTGCGCTCGAGCACGTATTGGCGGTTAGGACTGTTCGGATTCACGGGATGGAATGCTTGGACGCTGGGTCGTTTTAGAAACGGAAGTGAGCGAAGGCGCGGTTGGCCTGAGCCATCTTGTGGACGTCGTCGCGTTTGCGGACGGCGCTGCCTTGGTTGTTAGCGGCGTCTTTGATCTCGTTGGCGAGTGCGACGTGCATGGGAGTGCCCTTGCGGTTGCGGGCGTAGTTGACGAGCCAGCGCATGGAGAGTGCCTCGGAGCGATCCGGAGCGACCTCGAGCGGCACTTGGTAGGTGGCACCACCGACGCGGCGGGATTTGACTTCCACGCGAGGTTTGGTGTTCTCGACGGCACGGGTGATGACTTCGAGAGGGTCGATGGTATCGACACCTTCGTTGGCTCGGTCGATGGCGGCGTAGACGATGCGTTGAGCGAGTGAACGCTTGCCGTCTTCCATCACCTTGGTGATGAGGTGACCGACGAGAGGACTGTCATAGCGGGGATCGCGACGGTCTGGCTTGGTGAAGATGCGCTTGCGGCGTGGCATGGCGGTAGGAAGTTAGTGTTTGGTTAAAACGGATGAATTACTTCTTTTTGCCCTTGGCTGGTGCAGCAACGGCACCGGGTTTCGGACGTTTCGCGCCGTATTTGGAGCGTGATTGGCGGCGCTTATCGACACCGAGGGTATCGAGGGAACCACGAACGATGTGGTAACGGACACCGGGAAGGTCCTTCACCCGACCGCCGCGCACGAGAACGATGGAATGCTCTTGGAGGTTGTGGCCTTCACCGCCGATGTAGGCGATGACTTCGAATCCGTTGGTAAGGCGCACTTTGGCCACTTTACGGAGAGCCGAGTTTGGCTTCTTGGGGGTGCGGGTCATCACCTGGAGGCAGACTCCGCGGCGCTGAGGGCAGTTGACAAGAGCGGGTGACTTCGACTTTTCGGCCGGAGTGAGGCGTCCCTTGCGAACGAGTTGATTGATGGTCGGCATGATTTCCTTGCGGTGGTTCTGATTTTCCCATGGGGGCAAACCGGAGCGCCGACGAGGATACCTCGTAAGAGCTTTTTTCCGGAGCTACACCCGATAAATTTTCCCTGTAATTTGAGTCGCTTCGAAGTAAATTCGTCAGCGGCCCTCGCTGTGGGGGGGGCGACTCTAGGAGCCGATCCCATCCTGACAAGCCCTTTTTTAGTTTTTCTTCTAAATTTGCATTAGAAGCGGCGAATATTTGAAAAACCTGGTGGCAGGGGGCGGATTTGAACCGCCGACCAAAGGCTTATGAGTCCTCTGCTCTACCGCTGAGCTACACTGCCCAGGTTCCTCTGAGGCTTACGCCCCGTCAGGGAGGGAGGTCCGTAACGGGCATCTTGGGATTTGTCCACTCAAAATTCGAAAATTTTGAATCAAATTTAGAATGCGGCCCGCAAGCCCATGATCACGCCCCGGCCCGCGAGGGGGGCGACGTCTTTGAGGAACGAGGTGCTCTGGCGAGCTTCCTCGTCGGTGAGATTGATTCCTTTCAGGTAAACGGTGGTATCGATGGGGCCGAGCCTGGTATCATAGGTGACGCTGGCGTTCACGAGGAAATAGGCGTCGGTCGGGAGTTCATCATCGGCGTGGCGGTCTTGTTCTGCCGCGTATTGCCCCTCGATGCGTGCGCCGAGCGGCCCGCGCTGATAATCAAACGCAGCGCTGAGGCGAAATGGCGGGATGCGTGGCAAGGCCTCGCGATTGTCCCGATCTTCCGCGTGGACGTAGTCGGCACGGAGGATCAAATCGAGGCGTTCGTCGCGGACGGGGATGCCTGACTCCGCGCTTTTTGAATCGGCGGGCACGACGGGTTCCAGAAGATGAAAGATCGTTTCGATTTCTCCTCCGAAGAAGTCTGCTCCCACGGGCTGGTAGGCGTAGATCGGGAGATCATCCGCAGGATCGGTGCCGCCCGTGGGGGCGAGATTGATGAAGTCGTCAAAGCGGTAATAAAACCCGCTGACGCTGCCAGTCACGCGACCGGCGCGTTTTCTGATGGAGAAGTCCAGTGAGATGGAATCCTCCGTGCCGAGGTCTTGATCGCCGATTTCGAAGGCCCCGGTAGCGACATGAGGACCATTCGCGAATAGCTCTACATAAGTCGGCGGGCGCTGCGCGTAGCCTACAGAAAGCGCGAGTGCGTAATCATCCACCGGGGTGAAAACGACACCCATCGAGGTGCTAAGTGCGTCGAAATCCCGACTTAGCCCGGGGCCGAAAAGATCATTCGTTTCGGAATCATGCGTCTGATGGTCGTAGCGCGCTCCCCATTGCAGGCGGACGGAATCCAAGGGAATTTCCTCGAAAAAAAACGCCGAGGTTACTCGACTGTTCACGGGAGGAAGGAAGGCCTCGGCTCCCAGGGCGGAAAAATCACTTTGCTGTGCTTCCACCCCGAATGCGCCTTCCAGCGTGCCTATTTTTTCGTGCAGCAGCTCGATGCGGCCGTTGTAGCCATCGATGAGGAACTGAGTGCCGGCTTCCGCGCCTTCGAACTCCGTGTGTTCGTAGTCTGAGTATCCCAGCTTGAAGTCGATTTCCTTGATCCAAGGTGTTGGGGTGAATACCGCGCCGCGCATATCCCAGCGGCGTTGCCGGAGATCGATGGTGACATCCGGTTCGCCCACAGTGCCATAGTTCGAGTCCACGCCTGAATAGGAGAATCCGAGGTATCCCCCATTCCAGAGATACGAGCTGCCGAGAGCGCCGCCTTGCGATTCAGTCGCACTGTTAGGCAACTCACCCCTGGCCTCTTCCTCACCGGGTGCGAGAGGGGCGCTTTTTCGTTTTGCCGCCGAGCGGGCGTATCCCGGAATCTCGATATTGGAGGTCTCGCGGTTGAAGCCATCCAGGTGAAAAACCAGGGGGCCAGAGCCCCAGGTGAGTGCGCCGGATTGGGAAAACAAGTTGTCTACCGAACCCACACTGGTCTCAACCTTGCCGCTTGGGTAGGTCCCCTGGAAGCGCTCGGTGGGGATCCGGTCATCAATCACGTTGATCACGCCGCCCATGGTGTTCGGGCCGTAGAGGAGGGTTGCCGGGCCACGCACGACCTCGACCGAGCGAATTGTGAGTGGGTCCGTGGCCACCGCATGGTCGGGACTTACATTGGAAACATCGAGCAAGGACGTGCCATTTTGGAGGATGCGAACCCGGTCATCCCCGAGGCCGCGGATGATCGGGCGGCTGGCTCCGGGACCGAACGAAGTCGAGCTGACGCCCGGCTCGTTGTTTAGAGTCTCGCCCAGAGTGGGTTGGAGTTTAAGCTGCAACTCCTTGCCCTTCAAGACGGTGGCTGGCTGAACCTGCTGGAAGAGCGTTTGATCGAAACGGGCCGCAGTGACGACCAGCTCATCAAGCTTCGTCGCCGGGCGATCTTGTGAACTCTGAGCCGACGCGAAGCAAGCCGTCGAGGCAATGACGCCTGCCGTGCGGGTGATGGAGCGAAGAGTCTGGTTCATTTTCGAGAGGAGAAAGAAGTAGCAAAAAGCGGGCCCGGTTCTGACCAACCCGACGTCCCCGCTGGCCCTTGAGCAGGCGGCCAGCGATAAGCGTTGGCAGGCGGTCACGCTTGCAAGACTCTTGGAAAATGCAATTGAAAAGACATGGCGTGGAGTCGTAGTGCGACGTAAGCCAGACTTTCGCGCGGGCCTGGATCATGAATTGCCGCCGGGAAAAATCCCTGCTTGAGTCCCCGCATGTTACGCCGCTTGGCAGTCCCCTTCGTCCTCATCGCTGCGATTCTCTTCGCCACCGTGGGACTGACCCGCCTGCGCTTCGACACCGACATCCTCTCCATGATGCCCGGCGAACTGCCCGAAGTAAAAGGCCTCAAAGCCTTTCACGAGGCCTTTTCCCGCAACGACGAACTCATCCTCGTCATCCAAGGCGGCGAGCAGGACGCCGGCACTCTAGCCGATGCCGCCGAGTCCCTCGGGGAAAAACTCAAAGCCGATTCCCTGGTCAAAAACGCCCGCTGGAAACCCCACTGGAACGAAGATCCCCGAGGCATCTCCGAGCTGCTCGCCTACCTCTGGCTCAATGGCGACCCCGCGCTCACCCAAGCCCAAGCCAACCGACTCTCCCCATCAAGCTCCGGGAAAACCATCGAGGAATCGCTGGCAAAAATCGCCACCTCCATGGAAGGCCTCGACATGGTGCTCCTCGCCCATGACCCCTTTGGCTTCCTCAATCACCCGACCATCACCTCCCTCCTCGGTTCATCCGGCCAAGGCGGCGAGGCTTTCGAAAGTGCCGATGGCCAAACCCACCTCCTCTTCGTCGATGCCCCAAGCGCCGTGGAAGGTTATCGCGACGCGGACGCATGGCTGAAAAACATCCGGAAATCCATCACCGCATGGCAAGCCAACGAAGGCGCTGGTTTAATCGTCCGCTTCACTGGCGAACCCGCCTTCTCCTCGGAAATCGGAACCGCCATGGAAAACGACCTCAGCGGCTCCATCGGCATCACCCTCGGACTCATCGGCCTGTTGTTCTGGTGGATGCAGCGGCGCTTCAGCCTGCTGTTAGGGCTCACCGGCATCCTCATCCTCGTCTTCGCCATGGCCCTCGGAATCGCCGGCTGGCTCTACGGCGAACTCAGCATCATGGCTCTCAGCTCCATCGAGATCCTCATCGGCCTCTCCGTCGATTACGGCCTCGTGATTTGCCAGGAAGCCAAGGTCGCCGGGCACGACCGCACCGCCCTCCGCCGCGCCTGTGGCAGGCCCGTCCTCTTCGGCGCACTCACCACCACCGTCGTTTTCCTTGCCTTGAATCTGGGTGGACTGCCGGGAATGGCGCAATTGGGCAGCATCGTCGCCATCGGCCTCACCGCTGCGGCGATCCTGATGTTGGTCATCTACCTCCCCTTCGTCGTGAAATTCGGGGTCAATCGCGAACCTGCCCGGGGCGATGGGAAAATCCTCCCCCGCAGCAAAGCCGCCTGGAGCATCACCGCCGCCCTCGCCTTGGTGGCCGCTTTGATTCTAACCATCCATGGAATGCCCGGGGCCGAGTTCAGCTCCGCCATCATGCGCCCGCGCAACAGCGAAGCCATGGCCACCTTCGAACACCTCCAAAAAGCATTTCCCACCCGTGGCGAAGGCTCGCTCGGCCTTATCCTCGAAGCAAAAACCGATGCCGAGATGCACCAACGCATCGCCCAGGCCCGCCAGCGCCTCGCCACCCTGCAAAGTTCCGATTCCATCAAAACAAGCACCCTCCCCGACGGTTGGTGGCCAGACCCCGCGCGACAGGCCGCGAACCGCCCCATCCTCGCCAACATCGCCCGCGACCGTGAACGCCTGCTCGCCGAGGCTGACGCCGCAGGATTCACCGCCGAGGGACTCGCGCTCGGTCGAGGAGTCCTGGAAAACCTGTCACAACAAGATGGGCAAGCTTCACTTGCCTTCCCCCAATCCCCCGCAGCCCGGGAAGTGATGCGGCTTTTTGTCTCCCGCAAAGCCGATGGCGGCGGATACCTGCTAGGCTCCGTGGAACCCGCCGCTGGCGTCCACCCCGCCGGTAAAGACTTCGAAACCTTCCGCGCCATCACCGGTGACGGCATCTGGTTGAGCGGCTGGGATCTCTTCAAGCCGGCCATCGCCAAGCTCGTCAAAGAAGACATGACCCGCATGCTCATCCCCATGTTCATCCTCTTAGTCGGGATGATGTTCCTCATTTTCCGCCGGGTCGCCGATGTCGGGCTGGCCTTGTTCGCCATGCTCCTCAGCACCCTGCTTCTGCTCGCCATCATGAGCCTGACCGGACTGAAATGGAACTTCGTCAACCTCATGGCCACCCCCCTGCTGTTAGGCACCGGCATCGACTACGCCATTCACGTCACCCTCAGCTTGCGCCGGACCGGCGGCAATTTCAAAGAACTCTGGCAAGGCACCGGCAAGGCCCTGCTCTTCTGCGGAGCCTCCAATGTGATCGGCTTCGGATCCCTGATATTCTCCTCCAGCGATGCCCTCGTCAGCCTCGGCACCGTCGCCGTCATCGGCATCCTGCTCAGCATGGGCATCTCCATCTTCCTGCTACCCGGGTGGAGTGAGAGATTGCGCATGACCGATTCCCCTCGATAGTCGAGCATGACCTTTCGGAAAATCAGCATCGCCCTCATCGCCACATTTTTCATGGTCGCAGGTGCCGCCCACTTCGGGTCGCCAGCCACTTACCTGCCGCTGATGCCGGATTACCTCCCTTGGCATCTTGGTTTGATCTATCTGAGCGGACTTGCCGAGATCGCAGGCGGCATCGGCATTTGTTTCAAACGCACCCGCCGCCTCGCTGGCTGGGGCCTGATCGCTCTGTTAGTGGCGGTTTTCCCGTCGAACATCCACATGCTGATGAACCATGTGCCGCTCAATGGCAAGCAAGTCCCTGAGTGGATCTACTGGATCAGGCTACCGCTCCAAGGAGTCTTGATGGCATGGATTTACGGGAGCTGCGTGATGCAAACGCGCCTGTTGCCGCGAAAAAACCGTTAGGTTTTTTGTGAATGTGGGTGAATTCACCAGCTTTCCATGAGCCGGATTGGAAAATCAAACAGCATTGTTCTACGCTCATCCGCCGGAAACAGCATAACCAACACGCCTTTCCCGAACGGATTGCGGATCGCTGAGCCCCCGCACTTCCATCAGGTATCTTGGCAAATTCATCTTTCCCCGTAGAAGATCGCAGCTAGAATCTTCGCAATGCCACCCGCCACCATCCAAGCCTTCATCACCCGCTGGGAAAACTCGGGAGCTGCCGAGCGGGCGAACTATCAGATGTTCCTCGCCGAACTCTGCGATCTCTTGCAAGTCCCACGGCCCGATCCAACATCACCCGATCCGGAAAAAAATCTCTACGTCTTCGACCGCGCCGTGCCCCGCGTGAATCCGGATGGCTCTTCTGTCACCAATTACATCGATCTCTACAAGGCCGCCCACTTCGTTCTGGAAACCAAACAAGGCGTCAGCGCCGATGAGCCGGCCGCGCCATCGCCCACCGTGAAATCCGGCCACGGCCGCAGGGGCAGCGCCGCCTTCGACAAGGCCCTGGAGCGCGCCTATCACCAAGGCCGCGATTACATCACTTCCGTCCCCGCCAGCCACGGGCGCCCGCCTTTCCTGATCGTCTGCGATGTCGGGCACTCCATCGACCTCTACGCCGAGTTCACCTGCACCGGCGGACGTTACGAGCGCTTCCCGGATCCCAAGAACCACCGCATCCTCCTCACCGATCTCCGCCGCCCGGAAATCCTGGAACGCCTGCGCCTCGTCTTCACCGATCCCCACGCGCTCGATCCCTCCAAGAAAGCCGCCGAGGTCACCCGCGACATCGCCAACCGCCTTGCCAAGCTCGCCAAGTCCCTTGAAACCGACGGCCACGACTCCCAAGTCATCGCCGGTTTCCTCCAGCGCTGCCTCTTCACCATGTTTGCCGAAGACATCGGCCTGCTGCCCGAAGACGGATTCAAGAAACTCCTCGCCCAGGTCAAAGCCTCGCCGCAAGGCTTCCCCGTGCTCATCTCCGCCCTCTGGCGGGAAATGGCCACCGGCACCGGATACTCGACCCTGCTTTTCCAGGAAATCGCCTGCTTCAATGGCGGCCTCTTCGAAAACACCACCGCCCTCCCGCTCTCCGCCGCCCAGCTCGAAATGCTCGCAGAAGCGGCAGACACCGATTGGTCCGGCGTGGAACCTTCCATCTTCGGAACCTTGCTCACCCGCGCCTTGGATTCCCGGGAGCGCCACAAACTCGGCGCGGAATACACCCCGCGCTCCTACGTCGAGCGCCTCATCCGCCCGACCATCATCGAGCCGCTGCGCGAGGAATGGGAATCCACCCGACTCTCCGCCGCCACGCTCCACAACGAGGCCGAAGCCGCCGAGGACCGCGCCGATGCCATGGAGGACGAGGCGAAACAATTCCTGACCGCCGGAAACTCCGCCGATGCCAAGAAAACCGGCGCCGCCGCCCAGAAACTCCGCGCCGATGCCACGAAGAAAGATGCCGAGGCCCTCAAACTCGTCACCGCCTTCCACCGCCACCTCTGCGCCATCAAGGTGCTCGATCCCGCCTGCGGCACGGCCAACTTCCTCTACGTCACCCTGGAGCACCTCAAGCGCCTCGAAGCCGAGGTGCTGGAACTCATCACCGCCCTCGGTGGCGATGCCACCTTCGAGATGAACGAATACAAGGTGCGCCCCGAGCAGTTCCTCGGATTGGAAATCTCCCACAACGCCGTCGCCATCGCCCAACTCGTCCTCTGGATCGGCTACTTCCAGTGGCAGCGCAAAACCACCGGCAAGGCCGATACCGGCGACCGCCCCTTGCTTCCCAAAACCCAGACCATCCGCCAGCAGGATGCCGTGCTCGCCTACGACGAGAAAATCCCGCGCCGCGATCCTGTTAGCGGGGAAATCCTCACCATCTGGAACGGCTACAGCACCAAGCCCCATCCCATCACCGGCAAGGAAGTCCCGGACGAATCCGCCCGCACCGTGCTCTTCGACTACAAAAACCCCCGCCGCGCCGAATGGCCGCAGGCGGATTACATCGTGGGAAATCCACCTTTCATCGG
>CALMKO010000251.1 GCA_937867415.1 uncultured Verrucomicrobiota bacterium
GCGGGTGGTTTTTTCGGATCGTTGCGGAAGCCATCGAGCACCTGGAATTCCTTGGGGGTGATCGGGTAAGGCCCGGCAAACTCCAGCAAGTTCCGATTTTCCGCCCGCACCCGGCTGACGAAGGCCTCGCGGTCTCGGAGGTAGTAAAAGATCAGGTAGCGTCGATCACGACTTCCGGTCTCCGCGAGGAAGTCGGGGACCCCTTGCTGGGAAATGAAGAGGTGCATTTCCGGAAAGGTGGCGAGATGGGTTTCCAGGCGGCGGTATCCGAATGAGGCGGGTTCTTTCCTGACGAGCATGATCTGGTCCTGAGCGGCGGCTTCCATGCTGCTCGAAGCGATGCGATCGGCCACCGGACCGCAGGAGGCGAGTCCCAGTCCCAGAGCGGCGATGATGAAAAAGCGGCGGGCGATTTGCACGGACGGAGAGAAGGGTCAATTGACGCGGGAGGCGCTTGGATGGTTTCGAGCGCGATCGTTCCGGATCAACGCCTCGATGAAGCGGATGTTGGGTCGGTTGCCCTCGGAATCGATGAAAAAAGCGGTCTCCATGGGCACCAGGAACTCGACGGCGGAGTTGATGCCGACGAGGCGTCCGTAAGCATCCACCACCGGGCCGCCGCTGTCGCCGGGCTGGAGGGGGATGTCCATTTTGAACTTCCGATTGCGGGTGAAGGATCCCTGCGGGGTGAGGGTGGTGCTGAGTTGGCCATCTCGGGAGTTGATGCCGGTGGAGATGCCGCCGTGGATGATGCGGGTGCCGACGGGCAGCCATTTCTCGGGAGCGGTCCACTGGTAGAAATAAGGGGTTCGCACCGGGACGTGGAGCAGGGCGAGGTCCGAGCGTTCATCCCGCCAGACGACCCGCGCTTGGGCGGGGGCCAGGCGCCCACCTTGGCCGCAGATGAGAAATACGTTTCTGCCAGCCATCCGTGCGAGCACATGATCGGCCGTTAGGAAGTATCCGTCATGGCTGATCGGTGCTGCCGACCCACCGTCAGCGTCTTCAGGGGCTTGCGAGGTGGAGAAATTCCGGGCTACCCAGCGATCCAGATTTGCACGATCGGTGACGACGACCGCGCTGACCCGCTCCGCGACAATCTGGCGGGTCATCCTCCCCGGAGCAACCGAGTCGGGTGGCGGGGCAAGCGAGCACGCCTGGCTCAACACTCCACCCAGCAGCAACCACGATAAGCGAAAAAGCTTTTCCATCCGCAACGAGGAAACCACAGACGGGGCGCTGCGTCACATCTGATTTTTGATTTATCGCAACAATCTCTCGATGACCCGCCGGAAAGGGGCGGGCATGGCCAAGGCGAGCACGTCTTCGGGTTCGTGCCAGGACTCACCGGTTGCGGGCGAGAGGCTGTCCCGCAGGGATGCCCCATCGTGGACACGGAGGGTCACGCGGTAGCGGGTGATGGTGTATGGGTGCTCGTCGAGGACGGGAAGCGAGGAGATTTCCGCGGCTTGGCGGGTGGGGAGCTTCCACAAGCCCTCGCGGCGCTTGGCTTGTTCGCGGTGGAGGAGGAGCCGTCCGCCGGGGTCTAGCAGCCAGAGTGCGTGTTCGTCGATGGCGGTGATGGTGGTTTTCTGGCGCTTCACCGGGAGGTTTTCCGGTTCGCGGGTTTTACAAAACGAGGCGACCGGGCAGCCCAGGCAATCCGGCACGCCGGGGCGGCAGATTTTTTGCCCCAGCTCCATCAAGGCCGAGTGATAGATCCGCGGGTTCGCGGGATCGGCCAAGCCCTCCGCCCAATCCCAGATTTGCTTTTGGCCGGAAGTGTCATCGATGGGCGCGGAAAAATCCATCACCCGGGCGAGCACCCGCGCGACGTTGCCATCGACCACGACGGCGGGCAGATCGGATGCGAATGCCCGTAGGGCTCCGGCGGTGTAGCGGCCGATTCCCGGCAGCTTCAGCAAGCGATCAAGTTCGGTCGGGAAGATGCCGCCATGCTCGGCGATGAGCGCTTGGGCGGTCGCCCGCAGCATCCGGACGCGGCGGTAGTAGCCGAGTCCTTCCCAAGCCTTGAGCAAGCGCTCGTCCTCCGCTTCCGCGAGGGCCTGGATGGTGGGAAAGGTTTCCAGAAACCGGGTATAGAAGCCACGTCCGAGCACGGTGGCGATCTGTGTCTGCTGGAGCATGACTTCTGAAACCAGGATGGCGTAGGGTTCCCGGGTGCGCCGCCATGGGTAGTCGCGACCGTGTTTTTCAAACCAGCGGACCAGTGCGGCGCGAAATTTCACACGCCCTTCGAGCGCGTCTGTTTTGCATGTTGGCTTGAGCATCCGCGCGCAGGTTCCATGAGGGAGCCGGATGATTCAAGGTTTGGTGGTGCCGGATTATTTGATTCCGTGTTGGTGCTTGAATGCCTCTTTGGCGGCGCTGTCACTCTCCGGCCAATTCTGATAGATTCTTTTGAGCGTTTTGTCGCGGTCGGTGCCGGGCGGCAGGGTGAGCGCCCATTGCGCGGCGCTGGCGGGTTCATACTCGGCGAGGGTTTCCGCGTAGCTGCTGACGGCGGCGTTTTTGGCGGGGCCCGGGGTGGCGTCGTTGAGCCATTTACCGGCGGCTTGGTAGTCGTTCC
The DNA here is from genome assembly GCA_937867415.1 of uncultured Verrucomicrobiota bacterium. Taxonomy (GTDB): domain Bacteria; phylum Verrucomicrobiota; class Verrucomicrobiia; order Verrucomicrobiales; family Akkermansiaceae; genus Luteolibacter. Next base: position 2,591 of record CALMKO010000251.1, read on the forward strand.
GCGTCCAGTCGCGGACGAGCCTGTTGATGGCTCCACCCGCCTCATTGGCCGGGAGTTTCTCGCCGATCCATTCGATCCAGCGGCCGCTCTCGGCGCTTTTGACCGAGCCTTGCAGGCCGCGGGCGATGATTCCGAGTTCCGTCGGGGTGAGCTTGGACTCGGCGATCCACTTGGTGCCTGCTTCGAATCCCGCTTCGGCGATGGTGTCGGCGAAGCGATTGATCGCCCGCTCGGCGAATTCTTTCCGGGCTTTTTCATCCGGGATACCTGCCAGATGTTCGCGGAGGGCGATGAGCGTGGCGGTCTGGTCCGCCGGGGTCTTGGCGGCGCGGATGATGCTGTTCACGGCTTGCCATGTTTCCTTGAGGCCGAGTTCACCGATGAGTTTGAAGGCGAGCTTGGTGTCGCTGGCGGCAACACCAGCGATCAGGCCGTTTTTGATCCCGTCGGAGTCGGAGTCGGGGACTTTGTTCGCATTTTTCTTGAGCCAATCCACGGCGGCGAGCGGGTCTTCCCTTGCCAACTTGGCGAGGGTGGAAGGGACAAGATGATTTGACATCGAGCGATCTCCAGTCAGTTCCGGCGTCTCGACGAAGAGTTGTAGCGCGGCCTGCGGGTGATCGTTCGCAAGGGTCATGAGGGCGAAGCTGATGAGTTCTTGGCGGGTCTCTTCCTTGAGATCCTTGGCGGCGCGGAACTCGGCGACGAGGAGTTTCAACTGCGCGGCATCGAGCGCCATGATCTGCTCCATGATCAGGGTGCCGCGTTTCTGTTGGGCCTCATCCGGGGGGGTGCTCTGGCTTTCCCTCGACTCCATTTCCTTGGCGAAGCTGATCAATTCGGCGGCAAACTTCTTCGCCACGGCCAACTTATCCTCGCGTGGCCGTTTGGTGCTGCGGACGGCGGCAGCGGGGTGCTTGGGATCGATGGAAATGCCGAGTTCCGCCGCCTCGGCGACGAGTTTGGCGTGGTTGGTGCGGATGGTGTTGAGCCGCTGGTGGGCGGGGATTCCGAAAAGCGCGGCGACTAACAGAATGAGGATCGATATGGCGATGGAAATTCTCATGAGGCGGGTTATTTAAGGTGCTTGAGAATTTCCTCGCGGCGTTTGGGGTCCGCGATTTTTTCCGCGAGGGTGCGTGCCTGGTCCTTGTTTTTCCGCGCGGGCCAGCTTTCGAGAAAGGCGGAGAGCACGGCATCATTGCCGGCGGCGTTGTGGTATTCCAAGGCGAGTTCGGCGGCCTCGGAGAATTCCATTTTGCGGCCATTTTGGGAGGCGTTTGCGAGTGCGGTGCCGGTGATGGAGCCGACGGATTCCGGTGCTTCGCTGGAGACCCACTCACGCATTTTGTTGATGTCTTCGCGGGTGATTTTCTTCTGGAAGGAAATGTGCTGGAGTTCGGATTCTGCGACCTGCTCGACGCAGGCGGTGCGTTCGGTGGGGGTCGCTTGGATGCGGTCGAGAAACTCCGTGACCCGCTTGTAGGATTGGTCGCCCCGGACGAGTGATGAGGCTTTTTCGGCGAGAGTTCTGGCCTGTTCTTCGGCCGGGATGTGGTCGCGCACGAGCTTGGCGAAGGCTGCTTCGTTTTCTGTGGTGAGCGGGTGGTTGAAGCCGCTCTGGAGGGCTTCGTGGCGTTGGTCCTCCGGTAGCGCGGCCAGGCGGCTGCCGGCGGCGCTTGGATCCGAGTCGATGAGGAGGTTGATGAGGCTTCCCTCGAAGTTGAGTCTGGATTGGCTTTTTCCGTCGAGGGCTTTGCTGTCGAACTTGCCCGCTGCGATTTGTTGGTCGAACCAAGCGATGGCGCGAGCGGGGTCTTTTCTTGCCCATGCCTGCATGGCATTTGCAAGGCTCCAACTCATTGAGTCGGCGCGATCCTGAAGACGATCCACGAATTTCTTCAACGTGAATTCCGGATCCTTTTCGGCCAGTTGGCTGATGAGCATTTGTTCTAACATTTCGCGGGCCTCGGCAGGCGTATCGAGCGCGGCGATCTCGTCGAGAGCGGCGACGATCTCATCCTTGCTCATCGCTTGCAGGCGGCGTTGGAGCTTCATCATGCTCCGCATGTCGGTCATGCCGCCGCGGCTGCGCATTTCTGCGAATTGACCGGCGACTTTTTTCCAATCGATGGGCTCTTGATCCTTGGCAGCCTTCGCCGCAGTGGCGGGGTCGGCGGACTGTGGCTCGGTGGCGGCGCTGGACTGCCTGGAAGTGATGGCTTTTTGCAAAACCGCGCTTTCCAGTTCCAAGGAGGAAATACTTCGATATTGGCTACCAAGCCATGCTCCAGCGCAGGCAAGGGCGATGGCGGGCGGGAGGAGGAGTGAAAGTCTCAACATCGTTTGAATGAGAGACCTTGGGTAGATTTTCCAGCGGCTACAAGTCAGTTTTTCGGGGCGCGCTCGGCTTGGCGACGCAGCACTTGCTGCTTGATGGTCTCGGGGACGGGATTTGCCTGCATCCATGCTTGGGCGGCGGTGGAGTCCCGCTCAGACCAGGCGTTGAGCGCGCGGCGATACATTTGTTCACGATCCCGCTCGTTGGTGATGCGGGAAATCTGGCTGGCAGCGGTGGCGGGATCGCTGCCGAAAGAATGCCAGATCACGTTCTGGACCGCGCGGTCCGTCACGTCGCCCGGGTAGCGGTCCATGAGTGCCACAGCGGCTAGCGGGTCCTTTGCGGCGACGCTGGTGACGACGCCGCGCAGGGCGTTGCTGCGGTTCTCGCCGGCGGGAAGGGCGTTGAATGAAGCCAGGGCGGCTTGTTGGTCTTTCTGTGCCCAGGTGTTGTAAACATTGTCGAGCCGGCGCTGGGAAGCCTCGCCGGGATTGGCGAGGAGCCATGAAACCGTGCCCTCGGGGTCCGTCTTTGCGAGTGGCTCGGCCGAGCGGAGGATCGCCCCGTTGCGCAGCGCGTCATCCTTGAGACCGGCAATCCAGGCGCGGGTGGCCTCGACCCCTTTCTCTAACAAATGAGGCATTATGAAATCAAGTCCTTCGGCGCGTTCCACGCTGCGGGGCATGCTTGCAAGGAGCTCGGTGGCGCGGGCGGGGTCGGAAGCCGCGATGCCGCGGATGATGCCGGGCATGTAGGGGTTGGCGCCGTCGCCCTGGTGATTCGCCTGCGCCCAGCGGACCGCCGCCTCTGAGTCCTTGGTGGCCCATGCGGATAAAATGGTCTCGGTGGCGAAACCGTTCTGGGTATTTTCCCTAGCGTAGGTGAGTGCGGCGGTGGGGTCGAGTTCGGCCCAGGCGGTGAGCAACAATGCATACTCGCCCATCCGGTCCTCAGTGAGGCCCAAGCTGCGGAAGTGAGCCACGGCGGCTTCGAATTCGCCCGGGGCGAGTTGGTCGATCAGGGCGAGCAGTGAGCGGTTCCGATCCAGCGCGTTTTCGCCGCGGACGATGGCTTCGAGGCGGGCCTTGTGGTCCTGCACGCTTGTTTTCCCGGTGCGCTGGGATTGGTTCGCAGCTGCCGTCTTGCGAAGGCTGGCTTGGTCCACGGCGGATTCACCGTGCGAACCGGAGCGCGTCACTTGCCGCTGGCCTGCATCTGGCGGCGGGTTGGCTGGCTCGTCTGAAAAGGAAATGCGCCCCGCTATAAATCCTCCCAACCCGATGATGAAAAAGGCGGCAAGGGCGGTGGAACGGGTGAGTTTCATGCGATAATCCTTGGTGTGAACATAAGCGTATCGCTACGAAATGCCAAATCTTTCGAAAATTATCCGCCAAAGGCATACGCAGGAACCCCTTTGACACCGAGGCCGCGGATGACAAACAAGCGCCCCGCGTCCTCCTCGACCACGGATTTGTGCACTCCGGTGGTCACATAAAGGTCGGCTAAATCAGGTCCGCCGAAGGCGCAGGCGGTGGTCTCGAGGCAGGGCAGTTCGACCCGCTGGAGCTCCTCACCCGATTGCGGATCGAAACAAATCACACAGGCGCCGTGGCAGAAGGCGATCCAAAGATTTCCGCGTTCATCGATGGTCATTCCGTCCGGCGAAGCTTCGAGGTGGGCGGTGGAGATCACGCTGCGGATGTTGCTCAGGTGGCCATCCTGATAGTCGAAGGCGAGCACCTCCTTGCGTGGAGTGTCGATGTAGAACAGGATCTTTCCATCGGCCGACCAGGCGAGGCCGTTGGAGTTGGTCACCGGACCGAAGGCCTCGTGCAGGGATAAATCCGGGTCGAGTCGATACAAGCGCGCGGTTCCCAGTTTTTTGGTGAGGCTGATGGTGCCTGCGAAGAATCGCCCGTCGGGAGCGCATTTGCCGTCGTTGAATCGATTGTCCGCGAGGCCGGGCTCCGGATCGGCGATCGCGGTGAGCTGTCCTGATTCCTCATCCAGGAAGAACAAGCCGTGGTCGCCGGCGATGACCAGCCCGCCGCTTTCACGCGGGACGACCGTGCCGACGCGCTGCCCGACGTCCCAGGTGCGCTGGTCGCCTGTCGCCGGGTCGAAGCGGTGGACCCGGTGGCCCTCGATATCGACAAAAAACAAGGCTCCTTGCCACCACACGGGGCCCTCGCCCCATTGGCTGTGGATGGTTCCGACAGGTGAAATTTCAAGCATGGTGCGGAGGATACGAGGCGGGAGCACCCAATGCCACCGCAAAATCGAGATCGAGGGCTTTCATTTTTTTCAAATCCGGAACATGCTCGCAGCGATGCGCGGTGAGGCCTCCAGTGATGTGATGAAAGTCTGGCTCTACGCCGGTGCCTCGGTGTTGTTGGGAACCTGGCTCTCACCCTTGCTTTACAACATGGGTAAGGCGCTTGCCGAGGTGTCCTCCGAGAAGGAGACGAACGGTTTTTTCGAAGGGCTCGCGGGACTCTGCGGCAAGGCGGATTTCCCGGATTTTTTCGTGCTGGGTTTGGTCGGTATGGCTGCGGTCTTGTTCATCCCGTTCATGGATTCATTGCGGGGAGGAAAGACCACGGAAGGTGCTGGAATCTGGCGGATCCGCCTGCCTCAGGGCGCGAAGGTTCTCACCATGGGGCAGCGCCTGGTGAGGAATCCCGATGGACTGCGCCATGCGGGTATCGGTTTCCTGCTGGCCGTCTCGTTGTTTGCGCTGCTTGGCTGCGTGCTGCTCGCGACGGGCGTCTTGCAGTGGAGGCAAGCAGCGGGTGGTATTTCAAAGTTGTTTTTTGGCTGGCTGCCCTTCGCTTTGGGATTGGCCGCCCTCCAGGAGCTGCTTTTCCGTGGCATCGCGATGGGGATTTTCCTGCGAGCCATGAGGCCTGCCGCGGCGCTGGGACTGTCCGCTGTTTTGTTCGCCCTGGTTCATTTTCTCAAGCCGCCACCGGGGTTGGATGTGTCCGATCCCGATGCCGCGCGGGTGGGCTTTGAGTTGTTAGGGAAAATCGTCGGCCAATTCGCCGAGCCGCAGATTTTGTTAGGTTCGTTTGCGCCATTGCTCGCGCTTGGTGCGGTGCTTGCATACGCCCGCTGGAGGACGGCGTCGCTCTGGCTGCCGATCGGCCTTCACGCGGGTTGGATTTTCATCAACCAGGTTTTCGCCAAGCTCTCCGCGACTTCCGATCCGGACTCGGTTTTATGGGTGATCTCGGGCGTCCCCTTGAGACAAGGTTTGGTTCCTCTCATCGGAATCGTGATCGTAGGCGTGCTTGCAACCTATCTAACCACACCCAAGGATGAAGCCCCGGACGTCGCATCCTGAGATTCATGGTTGGCGCAAGTGGGTATCGCGCAGCCTCGATTTGCTGTATCCACCCCGCTGCGTGGTCTGTCAGGTGGGCCTGGCGGACGGTCGGGCCTTGTGTGATGTTTGTGATGCGGACCTGCCGCGCATCGCGGAACCTTTCTGTCAAAAATGCGGTGAAGTCTTTCCGGGGAAGATCGAGGACAAGTTTGCCTGCCCGAATTGCCACCACCTGAAGTTCGCCTTCGACTTCGCCCGTCCCGCCGCTCTCCGGGATGATCGCACCTTGGACATGATCCACCGCTTGAAATACGGGCGCGAGCTTCATCTCGCCAAGGACCTCGGACGTCTCGCCGCCGAGGCGTTCTCCGACTCCCGCCTGGCACCGGCCCTGGCGGGGGGCTGGCCGCTCATCCCCGTGCCCCTGCATCGCCGCCGCCAGCAGATCCGCCATTTCAATCAAGCGGAGGAAATCTCGCGTGTTCTCTCAGGGCATACCGGACTGCCGTTGCTCCGCGGGCTTAAGCGCATCCGATCCACCGAGCATCAGACCGCTCTCACCCGCTCACAGCGCCTCGAAAACTTGCGCGGCGCCTTCGCGGTCACCCCGGCAGGCGAGCGCCATTTCAGCGGCAGCACCGCGGGGGCGGTTCTTGTCGATGACGTGCTCACCACCGGTTCCACGGTGGATGAATGTGCCAGAGTTCTCCGCCGGGCCGGTCTTCAGAATGTGGTCGTCGTCACGGTGATGCGTGGTTAGGCGCCTGTCCTGCGCGACTCCAGAGTTGCAAAAAACCACCGGCAAAGCAGGGCGACCAAAAGGATGCTTAGCAGCGGCAGCAGTCCCGACCGGAGCGTTTCACCCAAGCCTAGTGGAAACAGCCAATGGTCGTCGACCCGCCGGTGGATTTGGTTGAAGGTCTTGAAAACGGCGATCCAGCCGGCGTGCAGGCCGATGGAGACCCATAGAGCGCCCGTGCGGAATCGGGCCCACGCGAGAACCATCCCAATCCCGAACAAGGTAAGAAAATCGGTCACGAGAAAAACCGGGTTCATCAAATGCAAACCGATTTTTCCCAACAGCTCAAAGCCCGCCCATGCCGACCGGGGATCGCTCAACGCCACCCCCTTGGGTAGCGATAGAAAGTGTGCGAACGCAAAAAACAACGAAGTGCCCACGCAGGCTGTCAATGGCTTGGAAATCCGGAACCAAAGTCCTAACAAGATTCCCCGGAACAGCCATTCTTCAAGAAATGCAACCACCACCACGGGGAGGAAAACGCGACTCGCCACCTTCCCAAGGTCCGGGGGGGAGGCCTTGGAGACATAGGCCCCGGAGATGGTAATCAACTCACACAGGGCCCATGAAATCACGGCCGTGATGATGAAGCCTGCAACGATTTGCGCGAGCTTGGATTTCCAGGGCAGCGCTTTGGGTGGCACCAGGGCCACTTGGTTCATCTTCCGGATCCAGCAGATCCGCCGGTAAAGAATGGGCAGTAGCAGCAATGCTGTTAGAGTCAAGGCGCGGTTGAAGTAGCGGGAAAAGTCGGCACGCCCGCATGACGCGCCTAGCCATTCCAGCAGCTCCGGCAGTTCCCGCGCTGCGGCTGTCGCCGCAAACGCCTTTCCCCCATGGTGGAGGAGTGGTGCGATGCCGGCTGCGAGTAACAATGACACCAAAAGCCACCAAACCGCCGCCCCTGCCTCAGATCGGAAAAAACCTTTCACCGCCGCGGATTCTGAAGATAACCAACTCACTTGTCCAGAGAAGGTTACCACCGCGGCGGCTACCAAAACAAAAAATGGCCACCTGCCTCAGGCAGGTGGCCATTGTCGAAAACTCAAGCGCTTCAGAGACCGCGGAGAACCGCCTTGATCGCCTCAAAGTCCGGCATGTCCTTCGGGTGCTCCTGGATCTCAGCATACTGGATGATTCCCGCGCGATCGATCACGAAAGCCGAGCGCTTCGGTACCCCTCCCATGATCAGGTTTTTTTCCGGCAGGAACTGCTTGTATGCCACGCCGTAAGCTTCCGTCACCGCGTGCTCGTAGTCGCTCAGCAGTGTGATGGTGATGCCTTCCTTCTGTGCCCAGGCCTCCTGCGCGAATGGATTGTCACCAGAGATGCCAAGCACCTTGGCGTCCAGCGCGTCATACTCCGAGATCCCTTTGGAAATCTCGCAAAACTCGGCGGTGCAGCCGCCCGTGAATGCCATCGGCACGAAGAGGAGGACGATGTTAGATTTGCCGATGAGGTCGCTCAAAGCGACCAGTTCAGGGCCGTTGGTGGTTTGGGAAACGAGGGTGAAATGAGGTGCTGGATCGCCGACTTTGATGGACATGGGAATGCGTTGGTGGTTGAAGTGTGTGCGCAGTATAAATCCCGCTTTCCAAAAATGTCATATCAATTTTCAAATTTCGGCCAACAGCTCGGGTGTGGCAGCGGAATTGGCGATCTCATGGATGACCTCGGCCATGCTCTTGCCAGCGGAGGTCCCGAGCTCAAGATGCTCGGCGGCGGCCAACCCGCCCGCATCCCCGAAATCCATGCCGTCTGGAAGCGCAGGCTCGCTGAAATCCTCTCAGAAATGGGCGGCTTGGAACGCTCGCTCACCACTTATGATCCACCAAGCGGCAACCCTCATTTCCTGGAAGCCATCGCCACCCTTTTTCGTGAGACCTTCGGCTGGGAACTTGGCCCGGAAAACGTCGCGGTGACCTGTGGCGGCCAGACTGCATTTTACTTTCTCTTCAATCTGCTCGCGGGAGAAATGCCCGATGGCACGCACCGCAAAATCCTCCTACCACTCGTCCCCGAATACATCGGCTACGCCAACCAGGGAGTTCATGGCGGATTGTTCCATGCCATCCCCCCGATCATTGAAAAGACCGGTGCCCACGAGTTCAAATACCGGGTGGATTTCGAAAAATTGGAAGTCACACCCGACATTGCCGCCATCTGCGCCTCCCGCCCCACCAATCCGACCGGCAATGTGCTTACCGACGAGGAGGTCATCCACCTCTCGGATCTCGCCAAGCAACACCGGATCCCACTGATCATCGACAACGCCTATGGCGCACCTTTTCCTAACATCATCTTTGTCGAGGCCAAGCCATTTTGGGAAAACCACGTCATTCTCACACTGAGCCTTTCCAAGCTCGGCCTCCCGGGCACACGCACGGGGATTGTCATTGGCCCGCCTGAAATCATCCGCGCCCTTGGATCGATGAGTGCCATCGCCGGGCTTTCAAATCCTAACATCGGCCAGCAAATCACGCTGCCTTTGATTCATTCCGGTGAGATCCTCCGCCTCAGCAGTGAAGTCATCCGGCCGTTTTACCAGGCAAAGTGTCAGCTGGCCCGCCAAGCTGCCATGGATGCCTTTGGCGAGGAGATCGAGTGGTTCATGCATCGCAGTGAAGGGGCTCTGTTCCTCTGGTTCTGGTTTCCGGGTCTGACCATCACTTCCCTGGAACTTTATGAGCGCCTGAAGAAACGCGAAGTCCTCATCATCCCCGGCCACCATTTCTTTTTTGGCTTGGATGATGTCACCTGGCCCCACCGCCACCAATGCATCCGCGTCTCTTACGCCATGGATGAATCCATCGTCCGCGAGGGTCTGCGCATCATCGCGGAAGAGGTCCGCGCCTCAAGCACGAGGGTCTGAGGCGCGCGCGTCGCTGTGCCGGGGGGGGCGGCGGATGGCTGACCGCGAAGTTCATCCCCAGTCTCCCTTCATGCCGGTTTGATTCCCCAAAAAAAACACCGCCGGGTTGCTACCCGGCGGTGTTGAAGAGGCATCTCCCGAGAAGGGATCTTACTTGGAAGACGAGGTGAAGCTGGCTTGGCTCGCGCCCTTCTTGATCTTGCTCGACTTGATCCAGCTCATGGTGGAGCGCAGTTTTTCACCGACCTTTTCGATCGGGTGTGCTGCTTCCGACTTGCGGATCGCGTTGAAGTTCTTGTTTCCACCGGCATACTCGGCGGTCCACTCCTTGGCGAATTTGCCGTTCTCGATGTTCTTGAGTTGGGCGACCATGCGCTTCTTGACGGAGGCGTCGATGATCTTCGGGCCAACGGTCACGTCGCCGTATTCGGCGGTTTCCGAGATGGAGAAACGCATTCCGGCGATGCCTTGTTCGTTCATGAGGTCAACGATGAGCTTGAGCTCGTGGAGGCACTCGAAGTAGGCCATTTCCGGTTGGAAGCCAGCCTCGACAAGCACTTCGAAGCCAGCCTTGACGAGGGCGGTGGTGCCGCCGCAGAGCACGACTTGCTCACCGAAGAGGTCGGTGACAGTCTCTTCGCGGAAGTTGGTTTCAAACACCCCGGCGCGGGCACAGCCGATACCACCGGCCCAGGCGAGCGCGGTTTGCTTGGCCTTGCCAGAGACATCCTGATGGACCGCGATGAGTCCTGGAACACCTTTGCCAGCGACGAACTGCGAACGGACGGTATGGCCTGGGCCCTTCGGCGCGACCAGGATCACGTCCACATCCGTAGGCACGGTGATGGTCTTGAAGTGCACCGCGAAGCCGTGAGAGAACAGCAGGGTCTTGCCCTTGGTGAGGTGGGGAGCGATGTCCTTGTTGTAAACCGAAGGAATGACGGTGTCAGGAGTCGCGACGAAGATGACGTCGGCAGCCTTGACCGCCTCGGCGGTGTCCATCACCTCGAAGCCAAGCTTCTTGGCGACCTCGCGTGACTTGGACTTCGGATAGAGTCCGATGATGACCTTGAGGCCGCTGTCCTTGAGGTTCAGCGCGTGCGCGTGGCCTTGTGAGCCGAAGCCGATCACGGCAAGGGTTTTCTTCTTCAATGGGACGACGGATGCGTCCTTGGTGGTGTAGATCTTCGCGGCCATGGCTGCTCAATAAGGTTGGTTCGATTAAGGTTGCCGAAGCCATTGGGGCGAGCGGCGGGGCGGAAAATTGGCGGGCTGGCGGCACGGGGTCAAGCCGCAACGAAGGGAAAATCACGAATTACAAGCCGTGTGGAGACCACCACCGTGGAACTCCGGAGGGAAAAAGGCGAGTGGCCGCCCGATTCCAGAGTTCCCGTGTGGGTGGTCTGGTTGCGGTCAGCCGGCGATCACGGTCTGGTGGAAGCTGTGCCAGTCGTCGAGGTTGTTCAAGTTGATGGCATCGCGGATTTTCCCCTCATCGGGGACTCCGACCGTGTTGAGAATGGAGGTGCGGACATCATCGGTGTGGATGTAGCCGATGATGGCGGCATTGAGCTTGGCGACGGCTGTGGCGTCGAGCGCGCCGCCGGACTGGCTGAGGATCCAGGTTTCCAGTTGCGGATAGGTGGGTTTGCTGTCGTTGATGAATGCGACAAAGGCAGCCTTGTCGATGCCCAGGGCATCGAGGACCATCTGGTCATAGCCGGCGCCGCAGGCTGGGTAGTCGGGGTGGAGTTTGCCGGCGGCTCCGAGTGAGGCCTTGAGCCAGAGACGTGGCAGGTGAAGGACGCCGAGAGGTCCGGAAATGCCGGAGCTGATCATGGGGACGATGTTGTTCATGGTGGTAGTCGATGGGGTTGAGCTGCTAAGTTGCGGTGGCGTGTGGCAATGTCAAAGTAAGAGCGTCCGCATGGGTCGGTTTTTCACGAATTTTCCGAGAAGCAGGGGTTCTCTTTGATCGGGATGTCTGCTAGGGTGGAGGCTTCCGAATTGAAACGCCATGATTCCACTGCCAGCACCAGCGCATCCGACCGCCATTCTATCCTTTGATTTTGATGGGACCTTGCATCACTCCGCGGGTGAGCCGCCGGTTCCGGTGGAGTTTTTTCAGCTGGTGCGGCGCTTGCGGGAAGAGCAGGGGGTGGTGTGGGGAATCAATACCGGGCGCTCGATGGCGCAGGTGGTGGAGGGGCTGGTTGAAAGCCGGTTCCCCTTCTCGCCGGACTGGGTGGTGGCCCGGGAGCGCGAGATTTTCCTGCCCAATGCATTCGGGAGGTGGGTTCCTCACGGGAAGTGGAACCAGCGATGTGAAAAGGAGATTCACTGGCTCTTCAAACATGCGCGGAAGTTGCTCAAGCGCCTCCGGCAGGAAATCGAAAATCATACCGCAGCGCGTTGGATTGAAATGGATGGCGAGCCGGCGGGCTTGATTTCCCAATCCGAGGAGGAAATGGAGTGGATCATCGAGCACATCGAGCCGCTGGTGCGGGACGAGCCGCACCTTTCGTGGCAGAGGAACTCGATCTACCTGCGGTTCGGGCATCGGGATTTTCAAAAAGGCAGCAGCCTCTGCCACGTCGCGGAAGCATACGGCTTGGCCGTGGGGCAGCGGTTTGCAATCGGTGACAGCTACAATGATCTTGAGATGTTAGATCCGGTGAATGTCGGCATGAGTGCCTGTCCGGCCAACTCGGTGGCAGCCGTGAAGCGTGTGGTCCGAGAGGGAGGAGGGTGGCTGTCCCAAGCTTCGCACGGGCATGGGTCGATCGAGGCGCTGGAGCATTTTTTCCTGGGTGGAAAGCGGGCTGCGCATGGCCCGTGATACCCGGGCGGCCTGTCGCTGCCATGGACCATCCAAACTCCGGAGGCTTTACGGCGGAGGCGCTGCGGGGTGAAGATTGGTCTCGGTGAGTTCATGGGTTTCCCGGAAAATGAGTTTTCCGAGACGATGGCGGATTTTTTCCTCCCGAACGATCCCGATGCGAGGGGTGAACCAGAGGGTGCGGCGGAGTTCGAGCTCGCCATCCATGCCTGTCATGAGCAGGCGGATCGAGGGAAAGGTGCCTGCGGGGACGGTGACGGTTTCGCGGGCGATGATCTGGGTTTTTCGCGACAGTCCGCCGGAAAGTGCCTTGATTTCAGGAGATTCGCTACCGGGTTTCATGCCCGCGATGATCAAGGGCACGGGCGGGTCCAGCCACATCGGGTGGGTGGTCTCGGGGCGCATGAGCATCGAGCCGCGCATGAGAATGCGGTCGGGATGGATGTCCACAAATTCGCGTTCGACGGGCAGCGCAGGTGCCACCACTTCGAAGCAATCCACTCGTGGCAGGCCTTCGGCAGGTGAGATTTTTCCGAGGTAGGTGCGGGTGAGCGGGTGGTGGGAATCAAGTTCGGCAGCGCTTGGTGAAGTGATGCCAGCGGGGATTTCAAGATGCACCCGGTAGATCCAATGGTCGCCTTCGGTGAGCGGGAGGATGGGGATGTCCGGCGGAGACTCCACCGGGGCAGCCGTCTCGGCGGGTCGGGTGGGTGTTAGATTTTCCTTTGAGGAGTCGCATCCGGTCAGGCAGATGACGGCGGTGATGAGCGGGAGGGTGAAAAACAGGGGACTCACGGGCTGTCAGGGGGGAGGTGGGCCGAGGTCGGCCGTCGCGTGGCCGCCCCCGCAATGAGGTGCTCCGAGGCGGGGTGGTGAGGGATGGTTCCTGGCGAATCGACGCGGGCCACGATGGTTGACCAAGCTGGCGATCAGGACGATGCCTGCGACGAGTGGAACGAAGGCCGCTGCGGCGATCATCACGCCGAGTTTCCAGCGACGGGACTCCGCTTCGAGTTCGAGGCGCATCTTGGTGGTTTCAATCCCGATATGGGTGGTCCGGGCGATGGCGCTGCCCATCCAGCTGCGGAGCATGTCCGCAGCTGCGGTGGCGGAGGTTTGGATTTTGTCCGCGTCGGTGCTTTCCGCGGCGCTGCGGCGTTGTGCGTTGGCGACCGCGGTTTTCACGGCTGCGGGATCGATCTGGCCGATGAGCTTTCCAGCTGGGACGATCCAAGGGCTTCCCTCGCGCCCCGGGATGTGGAGGACGACGCAGTGGATGGGGGCCTCGCACCACGCCGCGGCGAAGCGCCCCGCCACGTGCTCGGGAGGTGCCTGGCCGATCTCGCGAAGCAGGACGACCATCACATCGATGCCTTCTTTTTGATAGGCTGCTGCGAGAGGATCAGAAACCGCCTTCGCCACTGCGGGGTCAAGCAGGCCTACCGGATCGAAAACCGCGAGCGGAGGACGGGGGCCGAATTCAAAATCCTGTGCCGCTTGGGCAGGCGGGATGGAAAAAACAGCGGAGATGATGATGAATACCCAGGCAATCATGGCTGGCGCTGATTCATGGCTTGATTTCCGGAGCGGATCCAATTCCGCTCGAGGTGACGCCGGGTGGTATCGAAAAACTGGCAGATGGCCGCGCTGGGATTCCCCGCGGCCCAAGGGGCTGCCATGGTGCTGAGGACGGTTTTCCATTCATCGTCAGAGATGCAGGTTTCCGCTGCATAGCCGGCCGCTACGGCGACTTTTCCATGCTCGGCATTGACCACGAGCAAGACGGTCCACGCACGTTGCTCCGCTGTCTCGTCTCCATGGAGCGGGCTGGCATTGAGAAGCCAGAATCCGAGCAGCGGAAGCGGGGTGTCGATCGCCAGCCGGTCGATGGAAATCCGCCACTGGAACTGCGGGAAGCGCCTGATGAGCTTGTCGCGAGTTCGGGAGATTTTCCGCAGTCCGCTGGTATTCAAGAGCCCGAGCGGGTCTGAGATGGGCAGCAATGGCGGTGCGGCTCCGGGAAAAATCGCCAAGGAATCGCCCCCGGTGAAGTTGCAGGTGGGGCACCACTTTGCATCCGCCTTGAGTGTGTTGCCGCAAGCCGGGCAGCGCAGGATACCCGTCGCACGGCGGGCGTGTGACCGACTCTGGGATCCTCGTTGCGCGGTCATTTCTCGAGACGGATGGCCGTGGAGCGGCCGTGGGCGTCCAGTCCCTCGATACGGGCGAATTCCTCCACGACGGACAAGGATTTTCTCACGGACACCTTGTCGAGCCTGACGATGCTGGTGCGGCGTTGGAACTGGTCCGCCCGGATTCCCGAGAACGATCTGCCGGAACCGCCAGTCGGCAAGGTGTGGCTGGGACCTGCCAGAAAATCGCCGACGGCCACGGGAGAGTCATTGCCCAGATAGATGGCTCCAGCCGTGTGGATTCGCGGGAGCCAGCGATCCTCCGCCGCAGTGATCAGGGTGAGGTGCTCGGGCGCGAAGGCATTACAGATGGCCACGCCTTCCTCAAACGATTTCAAATGGAGTAAAAAGGTTCCCCGCTTGAGCACCTCGCGGATGATCTTGGCCCTTGAGAGCGAGGTGACTTGCTTCTCGATGGCTTTCACGACTTTTCCTAACAGCGCTTTCGAGTCGGTGGCGAATCCGACCACGCTGTCACCGCCGTGTTCGGCTTGGGCAAGAATGTCAGCAGCGATGAAGTGGGGGTTCCCCGTGTGATCGGCGAGGATGAGAATCTCACTGGGGCCGGGAAGCAGGTCGATGGAAACCGCGCCGACGAGTTGGCGTTTTGCCTCGACCACAAAGCTGTTTCCCGGGCCGAAAATGCGGTCCACGGAGCGGATCGAGCGGGTTCCCAGCGCGAGGGCTGCGATGGCCTGCGCGCCGCCGACCTTGATCGCCTCGGTCACCCCGGCCGCCTTGAGCGCGTAGAGAAGGGCGGGATTCACCGAGCCATCGCGCCCGCACGGAGTCGCCGCGAGGATTTCAGGAACCCCGGCCGCCTGCGCGAAGCCGGCGGTCATCAGCGCGGTGGATACCAGCGGAGCCTTGCCGCCTGGCACATAAACGCCCACCCGCTGAAAAGGGGTGAACCGCTCTCCCACCGTGGCACCTTCGGCATTTTTCGCACTCCAATCCTTTCGCAAACTGTGTTTCGCGAAGGCGTGGATGTTTTTCAAGCTGCGGGCGACGGCGGTTTTTGTTTCCGGGGTGACGCATTGTTCCGCGGCTGCGAACTCAGCTTCACTCACAAAAAGTGTCTTCGGAGTGAGCGTGGCACCGTCGAAACGCTTGGTGAAGGCAAACAGGGCCTCGTCGCCCTTGCTTGCGACCTCAGCGATGATTTGGGTCACCAATTCGCAAGTTCCGGCCTCCGGTAGAGCTTTGCGGGAAAGCCGGCGCACAAAGGGCGCATAGCCCTTATCAAGGTAACTGAGAATCTTCATGTGTTGATGTGGTGGCTGACTATGCCTGTGATCGGCACGTACGCCAAGCCCCATCCTCAAGGGAACATCATGGCACACGCGGGGTGGCGAACAAGGGATTCCGGTTGGTAGGTGTGACGAGGCTTGAGGGCTTGCCAAGGCGAGGTGAACGACCCGTCGCTCCAGCAGCCGGCACGGGAAAAGTCCATGAATCTTAGGGAATTTTCCATGGGAATCCGCAGGATATCTGCGATGCTGCTGCGCGTTCGTAACTCATACGGAAGCGCGCAGCGGAACTGATGGCTCACACGGCAGGATCACCAATCATCAATCAAGGATCATCGACGGCGGCAAGCCGCGAGATGAGAGAGGCTTTTCTGTGCCCGCCGAGCGCCTTTGGCCCGGTGCCATTCTACTGGTGGGCGGGTGAAAAACTGGATCGCGGCCGCATCGCCTGGCAGCTTGATCAACTCCTCCAAAAAGGTGTCCGTCAGACGATTGTCAGCTATCCGCACCAGCCGGATGGAAGCAACTCCCCGGGTGATCCGAAGTTGTTCTCACCCGCGTGGTGGGACCTTTTCCGCTGGTTTCTCGCTGAATGCCGCCGTCGTGGGATGACGGCCGGGTTCCAGGATTACACCTTGATCGAGCCGATTCTCAAATCCATCGGGCAGGAGACACCCGGAATGCAAGGCGGCCAGTTGGCGTGTGTTGCAGGGCGGATTTCCGGAAATGAGCAAGTCCGCCTCGCGGCGGAAGAGGGGGCCATCATGGTCGGTGCCTGGGCATACCGCATGGAAAATGGCACGCCGGCCCTTAATACCCGGTTGGATTTGACGGATTTGACGTCCGGCGGGATGTTGGAATGGGCGGCTCCGGCAGGGGATTGGTTCGTCGCGCTGGTGTTCGCCCGGCCGAATGCGTTCGATCCGCTGCATCCGCGGTCCGGGGAGCTCGCGATCGACAAGCTTTACGCCCCGTTCGAGCGGGAATGTCCCGGCGAACTGGGCAAGACGCTGAATCTTTTCTTCCAGGATGAGCTCGATTTCGGGTGCCGGATGCCGTTTTGGTCGGATTTCCTGTTCCAAGGGTTCTTGGAGGCCAAGGGCTATGATCTCCGTCCGCTGCTGCCCGCCTTGTGGCATGATTTTGGAAATCCAACGGAGAAAATCCGGCTCGATTTCGCGGATCATGTCACCCGCCGCATCGAGGATTGTTACTTCAAGCCGGTCTTCCACTGGCATGAGGCGCGGGGCATCTTGTTCGGTCATGACAATTGCGGGCGGGGTCGCATCGGCCAGGGGCGTGCCCATTATGGCGATTATTTCCGCACCATGCGGTGGTATTCCGCGCCGGGCTGTGACGATCCGAAGCTGCAAGGCGCGCGGGCGTTCAAGGGCCTCAAGGTGAATAGCTCCATCGCCCATCTCTATCAGCGTCCGAGGGTGTGGATCGAGGCTTTCCACTCCAGTGGCTGGGGCACCACCCCGGCCGATGTCGTGGCGGCCATCCAGGAGGACTTCGCCTACGGCGCGACGGTCGTGAATCTCCATGGTCTTTACTACTCGACGCTCGGCGGGTGGTGGGAATGGGCTCCGCCGGATTTTCATTTCCGCCAGCCGTATTGGCAACATGCCGAGGCGCTCAACCGCTGGTTCACGCGTCTGAGCTGGCTGCTCTCTCAAGGTGTCCGCCGCTGTGATGTGGCGATCCTCTATCCGATCGCGGCGCTCGATGCGCAAGCGGCTGATGCTTCAGTCAGCGGCATCATCGCCCATGTCGGCAATGAAGCGCTCGGTGGTGAGGAGTCGGAGGATGCCCAACCGGAGGAGAGTGCCTTCCAGCTCGGCAAGTATCTCTTCGACCGGAACTGCGACTTTGATTTTCTTGATTTCGAATCGCTTGAACGTGCGACTCCTGCCGATGGCGGTCTGCATGTGGCGGGCGGCACCTACCGGGTTCTGTTGCTGCCGGCGATGGCGGCTGTTAGGTTTTCAAGCTTGGAGAAGGCTCATGATTTCGTCCGTGCCGGCGGCGTGGTGATTGCCTATGGCTGTCTGCCCAAAGCCAGCGATCACGCGGGGCGTCATGATCCGGCGCTCGACGCAAGGGTCGCGGAAATCTTTGGTGAAACCGGCGATGATGCCGATCTCGAAAAGTCCCACGCAGGCGGAGGAACGGCGTTTTTCTTCAAAGCGGGCCGGGAACGGGTCCTGGCAGCCATTGACGCAAGCATCGAGCGCGACGTCATTTCCAGTTGTCCGTTGCAGGTCCTTCACCGTCATCTTGAGGACAGGGAAGTGTTTTACCTATTTAATCCGGCCGGGCATCCGGTGGAAGCCCGTATGAGCTTTCGCGATGCGGGTCGTGCCGAAATCTGGAACGCGTGGACCGGCGGGGTTGCCGACATTTCCATGGACTGTCCGCTGGCATTTGCGGCGCGTGAATCGAAGGTGATCGTGATTCACAGCGCCGATGAGGCGGTGTCCGACGTGCAGCAGGACCGTCGTAAAACCCGAGTCTTGGCCACGCTCGATGGCCCTTGGGAATTCCAGGTCGTGCCTACGCTGGACAATCGCTTCGGCGACTTCAGCTTGCCTGCGGCGGATGAGGTGTTAGGTCCGCAGGCCCGGCGCTTCGCTTATGCGGACGAGTTTGATGACGACAGAACTTGGCAAGCCGCGGATTTTGATGATTCCGCTTGGGCTTGGACGACCTTTTCGTTTGGTCCGAGGTTGGAATTCATCGGGCCGCTTGCGCCGGATTCCGATCTAACGGAGATTGAGGGCTGGCTGCTCCGCAGTGGTTCGGAACCCCCGGCTCACCCTCCGTGGCAGGAGTATGCGTTTTCCACCCGCTGGGGGATCGAGCGCGATCCATTCCTAACAGATTGGATCAGCGGCCCCCATGGTCTCAAGGGCGAGGTGCCGGACGAGTTCCTGGACTTCCATAGCGAGACACCGGGCGCGGTTTGGTTTCTGCGCACCAGCATCGTCTCACCAAACGAGTGCGGGGTCCCGTTCCAGATGGGTGGCCGCTGTGCATATCAGGCATGGTTGAATGGTGACCGGGCGCTTGTTCAGGAAACCGCTCTGACGCCTGGCTCTTACGCGCCATGGAGCATCCCGCATTATGAGTGCGAGCCTCGTGAAACCATGGTCAGACTTCATGCCGGAGAAAATCCACTGGTCGTCAAGCTGGTGCAGCCCGCGGGCCAGCGGACCCGGGCGTTTTTCCGATTCACCGCGGAGGAGGCCCCCGAGATGCTGAGGTTGCGGGGGCTTCACGATCCAGCGCTACCCCGTCCTGCACTCATCGCGCCAAGCGCCCGTCGTGCGATTCGTTTCCGTTGGTTGAGTCCACCCGGATTCCGGTCCGCCCGCATCGTCACCCGGGGGCCGGCTGCATTGTGGTTTGACTCGGTGCCCGTGGCCATGGATTTGCAGGGGATTTCCGAAGATGGACTGCATAGCTACGAGTGCCGCTTGCCGCAAGCCGCGGCATTACCCGGCGTCTGCGCCCTCCGTGTGGAAGCGCCCGCGGACTCGCGCGCGGGCGACGCACTGCCCGAGCCTGTCCGCTATCACTGCGAAGCGGGGATGCTCGCGAGTGGCGATTGGTGCCAACACGGTCTGGCCACCTACTCAGGTTCGGCGATCTATTCGCGCACTTTCGAAATCCCGGATTTGCGATCGCAAATCACCCTGGATCTTGGCGATCTATCCGCCACCGCGCGTGTTGAAATCAATGGTCACGAGGCTGCAACCCTGATCGCGCCGCCTTGGAAGTGCGATCTTACTCCCTACCTGCGAGTCGGGAAAAACCAGCTGTCCATCACCATCGCCAACACGCTTGCCAACCAATACAGCGTGGGCACTCCGACCCCCTACGCTTTCGCCCATCAAACGCGCTCCGGCCTCTTCGGTCCTGTCAAACTCATCGCTTACCCATGAAACATCTGTTTACCACCCTGCTTGTCGCCCTGTGTTTCATGGTCCAGTCCAGCCATGCCAACACGCGGATCTCCCCGGATTTCCTCAAATTGAAATACGGCTTCTTCGTCCACTATGTATGGGCTGGTGGTGGTCTCACCCTTGATCGCGAGGGCAAAGCACCTGCGTCGTTTGATGCGCTGGCCGATGCCTTCGACGCCAAAGGCTTTGCCAACGACATGGAAGCCTGGGGCGTGGAATATGTGATCTTCACAGCTTGGCACGCTAACATCAATCCGCTCTTCCCCAGCGAGACGATGAAAAAATGGGGCATGCCGGAACATGCCTGCAAACGCGACGTGCTGCGCGACGTGATCGATGCATGCAAGGCCAAGGGCATCCCCGTCGTGCTTTACACCCACCCACGAGACGGCCACGATCTGCGCGGCGAGGACCGGGTCCGCACCGGTTGGGGCGCCAATCCCGGAAAGCATCCCGGCGATCCCCATTGGGACGAGTTCGACTATGAAAAATGGAACAATTTCACCCATGAACTCTATGCGGAACTGGTGGATCGCTACGGCAAAGATATCATCGGACTCTTCCTCGATGAAGGCAGTTCCGCCGGTGACAGCCATCGCGTCGTGAATTACCCACGCCTTCGCGAGACCATCAAGTCACGCGCACCCCACCTCGTGCTTCAGCAAAACTATTATGGCACGATCTACGCCTGCGACGTCGGCGTGAAGGAATACCACCACTGGCAGCAGTTCGAAAATCGTGATGGTGGCGCATGGCCCGCATGGGACCTTCCGGTGGCCTCGGTCTTCGCCACCACCTGGTGGGCCGCCAAGCCAGCCACTCAAAACACCGTGGTCTATTCCGCGGAGGATATGTTCCGCTATACGGTCCTCCAAGCCGGAACTAACACCCTCGGCGGCGGCATGCAATGGGCCGCTGGCCCCTATCCGGGCGGCGGTTGGGAGCCCGGCGTCTCCGAGACGATGGCGAAGTTCGCGTCCTATCTCAAACCGGTCGCTTCCACGATCAAGGGCACCCTCGCCAGCACTGCCTTCCCCACCCAGAAGGGCGCCGCCCTGAAAAACATCGGCTGGGGCGTCCGCGCCGTCGATTGGGGGGTCGCCACCGATTCACCCGACCGCTCGACCACCTATCTCCATATCCTCAATCCCCACGAAGGCAGACGCCTGCTCATCGGCATGCCTGCCAATGGCGCACGCTTTAGCAAGGCCACCCTGATGCCATCCGGAAAAGCGGTAAAACTCGAACTCACCCCTGCCGGATATATGATCACCCTGCCCGATGACGAAAACTGGAACCCAGTCCACACGGCGATCCGATTGGACAGACCCTAGACTCCTGTATCCAAAGAGACCTTCCCCGACGTTTGGCCAAACAGGTCCAGACTTCCATCCACTACTGCCGACTCCGATGAAATCCAAACTTCCGCTCCTTGCCGCCGCCGCCATGCTGCTGGGTTCATCCGCCCGGATCCATGCCGCAACCAATGGCATGGCGGAATTCCTCAAGTCGAAACACGGCTTTTTCGTTCACTATGTCTGGGGCGGCTCGCAGGACAAGCCATTCACTGTCGACAGCAAGGGCAAGGTCCCGGCGTCCTTCGACGAACTTGCCGAAGCATTCGATGCCAAAGGCTTCGCCAACGACCTTTCCCGCTGGGGAGTCGAGTATGTGATTCTCACCGCCTGGCACTACAACATCAACCCGCTATTCCCGAGCGAAACCATGGCAAAGTGGGGCCTCGCAAATCACCGTTGCAAACGCGACTTGCTGCGCGACGTGATCGAATCCTGCAAGGCAAAGGGCATCAAGGTCATGCTCTACACCCACCCGCGCGACGGCCATGACCTCAGCCAGGAGGACCAGACCAAAACCGGATGGGGCGGCCCCAATGGCACCAACCCGGATTGGGCGAAATTCGACCGCAAGAAATGGAACGACTTCTCCAACGAGCTCTACCATGAACTCATCGCACGGTATGGAAATGATATCATCGGCATCTTTTCAGACGAAGGCAGCGCTGCCGGAGACAGTTGGAAGGTGGTCGATTATCCGCGACTTCGCCAAACGGTTAAATCGCTTCAACCGGACCTGATGATGGAGCAGAACTGGTATGGCACTACTTACTCGCTCGACGTCGGCTGCAAGGAATACGCACACTGGGGCGAGTTCGCAAACCGCGATGGAAATGCCTGGCCTGCTTGGCGGATGCCGGTGGGGACCATTTTCACTCCCTCCTGGTATGCCACCAAGCCCGCAGGCGATTCTGCGGTCTATTTCAAAGCAGAGGACATGTTCCGCTACACCGTCCTCCAAGCCGGTGCCAACCACGAAGGCGGCGGCACCCAGTGGGCCGCAGGAAATCATGCCGGTGGTGGCTGGGAAACCGGCGTCGCAGAAACGATGGAGCGCATCGCCAGTTGGATGAAACCCATCGCGCCCTCGATTAAAAACACCTACGCCAGCGTCTCGTGGCCGACCGCACGGGGCACGCGCATCCCCGATCTCAAATGGGGTGGAGTGGCCACCCGCGCCACCGATGACTCGATCGAATACATCCACATCCTCACCCCGCCCGCCGATGGTCGGCGCTCGGTGCAACTTCCGGCTCCTGCGGATGGCAGGAAGTTTGCGAAGGCTATATTATTATCTAACAAGAAATCCGCCGCTTTCGTCCAGAACTCGGATGGAGTGAGAATCACCCTGCCCGAAGGAGTATCCTGGGATCCTCTTGATACGGTCTTCGCGCTGAAAGTGGCGGAAGATTCCCCGCTGCAAAACATCGCGCTCTGGAAAGCCTTCAGGGCTTCCTCCTTCCCGGATCCCGGGCCGGATGGTGGCTCCGCCTGGGCCTTCGCTGCTGTGGATGGGGACTCCGCCACCGCTTGGAAATCGCGCCCCACCGGACATACGGAGGGCAACGAGCCACAAGCACCCGATGCCACCCCCTCCGGCCTTATCGACCTCGGACAAGCCGCGCGCATCTCACACATCGAAGTGCTCGGCCCGATTGGCAATGACGTGGTGATCGATGTTTCACTCGATCCCGCAGGGTCCGGTGCCAAAACCATGCCGGTTCCCGCCAAGGCTTCCAGCCCGCCGCCTGAAATCCTCAAAGCCACTTATGGCGTGGATGGACAGGAAGCCGACGTCACGGCCAGGATCCGCGAGATCTTGAAATCCGGCACCACCACGGTCCTTGCTGGAAACGCACTCGCAGGCGGCGATCCCGCTCCTAACAAACCAAAACGCCTGCGCATCGAAATGAAGACCGGCGATCAAACCACCACCCGGGATGCGGCGGAAAGCGCCGCGCTCGAGCTTGTCCCACCGCAGCTCGCAAGAGTCGATCTGCCCGCCGATACCCGCGCCCAATCCATCCGAATCCGCCGTGCACAACCTGGCGATCCACTCGTCGTGCAAGAGCTTCGGGTGTTCGGAACATTTAACTAAATCCCGGAATCTACCATCTGATACCATGACCCAAAAATCCAAATCCTGCCCGACCGGCAGCATGATGACCTACTCGCTGGGCGAATGCGCGAATTCGCTCGTGATGAACGGCATCTTCGGCTTTGCCATGCTTTTCTATACCAAGTCGCTCGGGCTCGATCCCACATGGGCGGGCCTTGCGATGTCGGTCTCGGTCTTTTGGGAAGCCATCACCGAACCGGTCATGGGACATATCAGCGACAACACCCGCAGCCGCTGGGGCCGCCGCCATCCCTACATGCTTATCGGCGGCCTGCTGATGGCGCTTTGTTCATACCTCATCTGGACCGTGCCGGAATTCTGCCGCGGCAGCCAGATGGGTATCTTTTGGTATCTGGTGGCGATGAATCTGATCCTGCGCACCGGGCTGACCATGTTTTTCATTCCCTATATGGCGCTCGGTTTTGAAATGTGTGGCGACTACCAAGGCCGCTCACGGCTGCAAGGCATCCGGCAGATCTTCAACATGGCCGCCAACTTCGCCGGGCCGGCCATGGCATGGGTGTTTTTCTTCGGTGGTAAAGGCAACACCCAGGCCACCACCATCGAGGCGAACTATCATCACATGGGCGGCACCTTCGCCGCTGCCACCGCGCTGTTTGTCCTGCTCGTTTGCATCTTCACCTTCCGCTGGCGGGAGGATACGAGCCATGCGCCGCGCGCTTCCGAAAATGGCTGGTTCAAGGACTTCTTCATCGAAATGAAAACCATCCTTGCGGATCCGAATCCGCGGTGGGTGTTTATCTTCATCTTCGTCGTCTGCGCGGGGATGGTCATCGTGAGTTCCCTGCAGATGTTTGTCTATGATGACTTCATGCAGTTCCCCGCCTGGCAGAAATCCATCGCCCACGGCAGTACGATGATCGGCATGGCCCTCGGCGCGCTGGTGTCCATGGGCCTCACCAAGCGCTTTGATAAAAAGGGTGCGGTGCTCATCGGCGGGGTGATCAGCATCATTGGAAACCTCATGCTCGCGGGCTTGTTTCTAACAGGATTCGTCAAGCCGGATACCACTCTTGCGGTGGGTGGGGTGACTCTGCCGCTTGCCTTGATTCTTTTCGTGATCTTCCACGCCTCATATTGGTTCGGAAACGGAATCATGCTGCCGGTCTCCACCGCCATGATGGCGGACGTCAGCGAGGTGCGCCGCCTGAAATCCGGCGAGGTCAAGGATGGTGGCTATTCGTCCGTTTTCAGTCTTGCGATGCGCATGGCCATCTCCTTCAGCCTCATCGTCGCGGGCTGGTGCCTCAGTGGCATCGGCTATCAGGTTCCCAAGGAGGGCAAGGCGGTCACCCAGACACCGGAGGCCATCTGGAATCTCGGCCTGGTCACTTTCGTGATCGGCGCGGCCATTTGCCTGCTCTCGCTGCTGGCGATCCGGCGCTACCCGATCACCCGCGATCGCCTGGAAAGTCTCAAGGCTGAGGGGGGAGCTTCGATCTGAAATGCACCAAACCGTCAACTCAAGCCTGAGCCACCCGGGATCCGCCCCATTCCTGATTCACCGAGCCTGATGAACCTTGCGAGAATCGATTTTGTTGGATAAATCCCGAAAGGTCTGATTTTTTTATTGGCTCTCAAACGATGTAATGTTAATGTATTTACATGAAACCCACTTTGCAAGCGCATAACCCGACGTCCAAGCAAGGATTCGCCTTGGTTGTAACCCTCAGTCTGATGATTCTGCTTACCATCATCGCTGTCGGACTGCTGTCCTTATCCTCGGTTTCCTTGAGGGCTTCCTCTAGCTCTTTGGCGATGGCCGAGGCACGCAGCAATGCGCGGCTCTCGATGCTGCTCGCGCTCGGCCAGCTGCAATTGATGGCAGGACATGATACCCGGGTCACCGCAAGTTCCGGTGTGATCGACCCCAACAGCCCTCCGGTGACCGGCGCATGGCGGAGCTGGGAAGGATCCGACCATGATGCCGCTGGCAGACCGATCATTCCGAACTACGGATCCAAGCGCAGCGCCGGGAACCCGCTGGCACCGCCTAATTCCGCAGGATCCGGCCGCTTTCTCGGCTGGCTGACTTCCGCCACCGCCATCACCAATCCGGGAGTAACCGATTTTCCCGACATTGCCAATACCCCCACCGCGAATTTCGTGCCGATGGTCTCCACCGCCAGTGCCAACCAGCCCGGTCGTCAGGTGTTCCTGAGGCCCACCTTGATCAACGCCTCCCGAGGTGCCCTCGCGTGGTGGACCAGCGGAGATAACTCCAAGGCCATGATCAATACCGATCGCTCCCCCAGGCCTGCGTCGATTGTTCAGTGGCAGGAGCGGGCACGCTCGAACGGGAAGGCGGATGCCGCTACCTTCGGACTTCAGGACTTGGACGGCTATGCCACGGGCAGGGTGGTTCCCAGCACTGGAAATTTGAAACTCGTGAATCCTCCTGCGGACTTGAGAAGAATGCATGATCTCACCGCCTACAGCCGGGGCTTGCTGACCAACTCCGCCACGGGCGGCTGGCGGCGGGATTTGTCG
>CALMKO010000252.1 GCA_937867415.1 uncultured Verrucomicrobiota bacterium
GAGATTTCTGCCTGTCTCGTGGGCTCGGAGATGTGTATAAGAGACAGCTTATCGGAAGATCCCCAGCTTGTTTTATGGGGTGTGACCCTACCATGACTCGGAGGGTTGTGGGATGTCCAGATGCGGTATCGATCGAGAACACCCCCCCTATCATTTCTGCACGTTCTTTCATTCCCAATAGGCCCAGCCGAGTGCTTGCAAGCGGGTTTATTTCTTCTTCCATCTCGAATCCTTGACCGTCATCGGTGATTTGCAGGAAGGTCCCATCGGCGAGACACTGGATGGTGATGTCAACCTTGCTTGCTTTTGCGTGTAGTGCAACGTTCGTCAGGGCCTCCTGGATGATGCGAAAGAAAGTGGTTCGGATACTTTCGGATGCCTCCTCAATGGTGGATGAAATTTCGAGGCTCACGCGGACGCCAGATGTCTCTGTGAAATTCTTGAGAAATGCCTCCAGAGCCGGAATCAAACCGAGGTCATCGAGGACAGTCGGCCGGAGTTCCAAGGCGAACTGGTGGATCACCTTCATGGAATTTTCTACGACTTTTTGGGTGTCGGTGATGCGTTTCTTGAGTTCGCCGAGGTTTTCCGAATGTTTGTGAGCCAATGCCGCGACATGGATATTGATCCCGGCGAGTGTTTGAGCGATGATGTCGTGAAGCTCACGACTGATGCGTTTCCGCTCATCTTCTTGGGCGTGAAGAATCTTGTGGGACATATTGCGTAGTTCGGCCTGCTGGTGGATCGAGTGCTCTAGGAGGCGGCTTTGGACATATTCAGTTTCGTGCAGCTTCTCTTCCACCTTTTGGCGGCGGGCGATTTCCCGTTCCAGTTTAAGGTTCGATGCGGTGATCAGTTCGAGATGGCGCTGTGCCTTTTCTGCTGCAATGCGGGCTGTAATATTGTTGAAAAAGCAAACCACGCCGAACTCACCGTCAGGCAGGATGACGCGTTCCACTTGCCATTCGTAAAATTCCTTTACCCCGGTGTCGCGGCGGGGGTGGGCAAAGTTGGTGGTGTAGTAAGATTGTCCGGTTTTCAGGGCGTGTCGAAAGTGTGTCAAAATGTCGTCTGCGACGCGTTTCGGCCAAGTGATCCGGACGATTTCCTCAAAATCCCTGCCGATGGGGTGATCGACGTTGCTGAAAGCCTTGAGGCTGATCGGGTTGGCTTGTTGCAAACGAAATTCGGTATCCACGACATAGACGCCGACTGGCACCTGCCCGATGAGAGCGGAAAAGAGAGCTTCGTTGCGCCGTAGTAGGTCTTCTGCCTGCTTGCGTTGTGTAATGTCGCGGATGTTGCACTGAATAACGGATGTGTCATTTTCCTGATAGAGATTTGCCACGACCTCGACCTCCTGGTGCCGACCGCCTTGACTCTCCAGCGGCAGGTTTTCGTAGCGGACCTCATGGTTTTTCTGGAGTTTCCGGAACATTTCCTGACTGGCTGCTTCATCTTCAAGCAGTCCGATTTCAAACAGTTCCTTGCCGACGAGTTCAGCGTGTGGGTAGCCAAGCAACTGGGTCATGAATGGATTGGCATCGGTGATCTTGCGGGTGGAAGGGTCCATGAGAAGTACTCCGTCGTGTGCGGCTTCAAACAGCCGCCGGTAGCGGGTTTCCGATAGTCGGAGGGCATCCTCGTCGCGCTTGCGTGCGGTGATGTCAGTGACGCTCAGGCGGCATTCTTGACCGTCGGGGGTCAGTTTCACGTTGAGAGTTACAAATCGGCGGGATTGGCCTTTGGTCAGCAGTTCGGATTCGATCCACGGTGCGGCATTACCGCGAAATAGTTGTTTGAGGAACGTACTGAAGGTGGGACGAAGGGCGGGGGAAATGAGCATTTGAAACGACTGACCGACCAAGCGTGAGCGCTCCATCCCGACCAGGGTTGCTCCTGCGAGATTGACCATGCGGATGGTTCCTTCCGCGAGGATGGTGAAGTAACCCACCGGCGCGAAATCGTAGAGGTCCGAGTATTTCTCCCTAGCCGCCTCCGCCTCGTCACGGGCGAGACGTAGCTCCGCATTCTGGATTTCCAATTCGATCTGATGGACTTCCAGTTTGTGGAGTAAGCGTTGGTCATCGGGTTCGTCTCGTTGCACGGATTGTCCCGACTTGCTTGCTAACGTGGTAAGTTCGGCAAGGCGGCGGAGATCGGCGCGAGCATCCGGGATTTTCGGATTCTTGGGCATGATGGGGGTCAGGTTTTGGAATTGCGGGGCGATGTGCTCGCGCGTTTCTTTACGGGTAAGTGCTTCCGGGGCTGATTCAGCTTGCCGAAACAGGTCGCTTGTTTTGCCAGGCGTTTCTCAAGATCCGCCTGGATGTCCTGCATTTTGACTTCTAATGCCTTTGCAATGCTGATGTCCCAAAAGGTAATGACCACGCCATCGACCCGCTCATCCAAGGTTCTATATGGCATGATGCGGACTGTAAACCAGCGTCCGTCGCTGATGCTGATTGGTCTTTCCGAGGGGGCGAGTGTTCGAAGCACGTGATGAGCATCCGCTGGCAGAGCAGGGTA
The DNA here is from genome assembly GCA_937867415.1 of uncultured Verrucomicrobiota bacterium. GTDB lineage: Bacteria > Verrucomicrobiota > Verrucomicrobiia > Verrucomicrobiales > Akkermansiaceae > Luteolibacter. Next base: position 2,530 of record CALMKO010000252.1, read on the forward strand.
AATCAGGTCTGACGAGAGATCGGTGATGGGGCGGCCGATGTCGCCGGAAATGATGTTGATGATCTTGCTCGCCTCTGTGGTGAATCGGCGGACGAGGAGGTTCTTATCGAGGAAAAGGGTGGCGATGTCGGTGCTATTCAGGAGGTTTTTCATGTCGTTGTTCGATCGTGAAAGCTCCTCAATTTTGCTTTGCAGCTCAGAGTTAACGGTTTGCATTTCCTCGTTAAGCGACTGCATTTCCTCCTTGGAGGAGGTGAGTTCCTCGTTGGTGGATTGCATCTCCTCGTTGGTTGACTGGAGTTCTTCGTTGGTGGATCGCAGCTGCTCGTGCGAAGATTGCATTTCCTTGCGGGTGCTTTGTAACTCGTCGCGGGCTTGTTGCAACTCGTGTTCCACTTCCTTGATACGGTGGCCACGCTGTGGGTCTTTCGAGGTTTTAACGGGTGGTTTGGAGAATGCTGGTGCTGGGATTTCTGTGAAAACAATCATGACCATGCCGCGCAGTGGATCCGTTTCCGGGAGTTTTTCGATGGTGATGTTTGTGTAGTGTTCTCCTCCCTCGGTGCGGATCTTCATGTCTTTCAAGATCACGGGGCCTTCTTGTTTGAGTGCTTGTTGGAATGCGGTTGTTAGCTCGTATCTCAATCCTTCACGGGCCATGGCGCAAATGTTCCAGTTCGCCTTGCCAGCGGGAGGCTCCAAAAATTGACCCGTGCGGCCGTTGATGTAGAGGATGTCTCCCATTTCGCTAGTGAGAACGGATGGAGGGCTGAAGCGGTGCAGGATCAATTGCTCCGCGAGAGTCTGGAGGTTGTGAGTGGCTTTCGTGATCGGCTTTGTCCCGTGCCCGTTCGAGGTTCTAGGCGCGAAGGATGTAGGGAAATCGACGCCATTCTGACGCAAGAACGTCTCCTTCCGGCGGAAGATTCGGCACTTGCCATCTAACGGCGAAAACAGGTCGGTGAATTGGCCGATGGTTTCTGCGCTGCCGAGCATGAGGACTCCACCCGGATGCAGGCAGTAGTGAAACAGGGGAAAGAGCTTCTTCTGCATTTCCTGCGTCAAATAGATTAACAGGTTTCGGCAACTCAGGAAGTCCAGCTTGGTGAACGGCGGATCCATGATGAGGCTGTGCGGAGAGAAAACCACCATTTCACGGATCTCTGCACGGATTCGGTAGCCGCTGTCCTCCTTGGTGAAGTAGCGGTGAAGCCGATCCGGTGAAATATCTGCGGAAATATTCTCGGAAAAGAAACCTCGGCGCGCCTTGTCGATCGCATCTCGGTTCAGATCACTTGCGAAGATCTGGAGTTTGAAGCTCTTTTTCGGATTCAGCTTTTCGATCACCTCCTTGAAGACGATGGCTAGGGAATAGGCTTCTTCACCCGTCGAGCACCCAGCGATCCAAGCCCTCAGTGTATTTCCAGGCCGACTTTCCAAAAGCGCGGGGATCGTGTGTTCCTGCAACAATTGCCAGACTTCGGGATCGCGGAAAAACGAAGTCACGCCGATCAACATTTCCTTGAATAAAAGATCTAGTTCCTGCGGATTTTCCTGCAAATAGCGGACGTAGTCCGCGATCTTATCAATCTGATGGATTCCCATGCGGCGCTCGATGCGCCGGTAAAGCGTGTTGTTCTTGTAGAATGAGAAATCGTGTCCCACCCGTGCGCGAAGCAGGATGACGATCTTTTCCAAGCCGCCCTGCAATTTTTCATCAGCCATCTGTCCGGTATCCGTGATCAGCGACGTGCGCTTCAGGAATGTCATGATTTTCTCTGGCAATTCATCCGCCGGAGCCACGATGTCCGCCAGTCCGGCATCGATCACGCTGCGAGGCATGCTGTCGAATTTCGCGGAGCAAGGTTCTTGAGCTAAAGCAAGCCCGGCCTTCTCCTTGATGTCTCTGAGTCCCAGCGTTCCATCCGATCCCATTCCTGATAGGATGACGCCGATGCCGGACTGCTGCTGGTCCTGTGCCAGCGAGCGAAGGAAGTAGTCGATGGGAAGACGCAATCCCCGGGCATGCGCCGTTTCGAATAAATGAAGCACGCCATGTAGGATCGACATGTCTTTATTGGGTGGGATGACGTAAACGCAGTTCGGTCTCACCCGCGTACGGTCTTTCACCTGCATCACCTTCATCGGGGTGCAGCGCTGTAGAAGCTCGGCCATCAGCCCCTTGCGCGTGGGGTCAAGATGCTGGACAATCACAAATGCCATCCCGCTCTCCGCAGGCACCCGTTGGAGGAATTGCTCTAACGCCTCAAGCCCTCCGGCGGACGCGCCGATGCCCACGATGGGAAACTCTACACTTGGATGCGGTGCCGGAGCCTCCGATGAATCCGATGAGTCCGATGGAATCGGCTTCTTTCGGCGGCGGGGCTGGCGGGCTTCTTGATCCATGGCAGAATTTGACGAAATTCCAACTTCGCTGAACATCACCAAATTCACAAGTAGGGTTTCACCCCATGGATAGGGCTCGGACTGCTGTAGATACGAGCCTTCTCGAAGTGAGTAAACCCGGAGGATGCCACCAGGATGGCTTTGAAGTGGTCTCTTTTCTCCTGCCGCCTTTTCATCGAATTGATGGATACTTCTAGGGAGCGCCAGGAGCGGATTTTGTAGTATTGGTTTCGGTTCGTAGCAGGTGAGGTGGGATGGAGAGTCTGGAGGGTCGCGGAAGAATCGGAATCGAGCCTTACCCGTTACACCGTTGATCCGGTCAGGCGGCGTGGCTGATCGGCGGTGAGGGCTCGAAGTTCTTGAATGGTCTGATCGCTCCTAAAGCGTAGTTTTTGGTATTTCAGGCTCCTTCACAGCCGCTCGATGATGACGTTGTCCACCCAGCGGCCTCGCCCATCCATGCTGATCTCCCACGCCAGCACCACGCGGCGGTGCCAATCCATGATCGTCATGATTTTCCCGTCTTCTTCGGTAGTCCGGGGCTGGCGGGTGGCGAGCCGGTGTCGGGCGACGGATGGCGGACGGCGTCATTGAACCCGATTGCAGGGTGATCGTCTGCGCACCCGAGGATACGAGCCCCGAATGAATCGAGGGCATCATCGAATCCAAGCCACTTTGGATATATAAGAGCCACGCCGAATGGCGGGATCTCAACGCAACACGAGCGATCAGGGAATTTCGCAACCGCGAAGGGGCTCTATTTTGGGGGCGTATTGGTTGCTGTTGGTTGCCAACCAAGATGAGCTGTTACCGTTGAAAGGGGGACGGTTCTGTTTGCGGCGGGATCCTGTGGACTATGGGGATGTTCGCGCTGCGAAGGCTGCATTCCGGGAATAGTTGATCATGCGGGGAGTAGAGCGCATCGCACGCCGTGTTGCGTATTTCCCGCCCAAGGTCGGCGTGGCTCCCGGCCAAAATCGACGTGCGGGAACAGGGAAGGGGATGTGCATCTTGCTCGCCGACTGGCAGCTTGGCCTTGCACTGGATGTGCATCATGGCCCCGCTGGGGATCATCGACGACATCGTGGTTCATGAGCTTTGACACATGCGCCGTTTGGATCACAGCAACGCGTTCGTGGACGAGGTGGTCGGGGGCATGGCCGACTTCTGCGAGCGCAAGGAATGGCAGAAGGAGGACGGTGTGGCGATGAATCTGTGAATGATCGTAAGGGGCTCTCTGGGCTAGGCTTCATTTTTCACCTCCGTCCCTAGCTGCATCTTGGGCCTACACCGTGTCCTTGGGCCGTTGGCTGAGGCTTGCTGCGGAAGCGGTGACGCAGCTACAGCCGACCCCCCCACTCTTACTTACCTGTCTCACAAGCCGCCGCGACCGCTTGGCGAAGCCCAGGGCGACGTTCCGCCGCGCCAATCGAGTTCCATCGGGTGGGAGAGATCAAAAGCACGTCCGCCCGTCCATCGGAACGAAGCCGGGCGCGTGGATGGGGGCAATCGGGACGGAAGCAGAAGTTACAGATGGGTTACAGATTTAGCCTCCTGATTCGTGCATTTTGCCGCATTGAACTCTTGTCCGAACAGCTCTGAAAACTGCAAGAGTTTTGGCATTAAGTCCCTGTTTACTAGGCGGGCGATGGCGGAGAGGGTGGCAAGCCCTCGGATGGTGGGTAATCTATTGATTTCATAGGATTCTTTGGGTCAGTGGATTATCCGGGTTGCCCAGAATGACAGGCATCGACAGGTGACTTTGTCAGAAATCCGTCGGAAAAACCGCCATTCTGTCCCGGATGGGCGGATAAATTTGAAACCAGGTCGCTTTAAACCGGCTTTCTGGAAATCCGGTGGTTGGCTTTGCTGGTCAGATTCTTGTTCATCCGTCACACGTCTGCCAGATCGGTGCCTCCGATCAAGGTC
>CALMKO010000253.1 GCA_937867415.1 uncultured Verrucomicrobiota bacterium
TTGAATAAGCACTCAGTGCCGTCGGGTTTGCTAAAAACCCGGAAAATGCGCGGATTCTGAACTCGTATGGAGTGGAAGGAGCCTGACTCAGGATCGTGACCGCCTGGACGTTCGCGCCCACAGTCCCGAGTGTGACGAAGGGCCCACTGGAACTGTTTCGGGATTCGACGATGAAGCCGGTTTCCGAGGCGGAGTTGTCCAGCCAGGTCAGGGAAACCGTTCCATTCACCTCCGGCGTGGCGGTGAGAGCGCTGGGTGCCACGAGAAAACTGGCAGCAGCAGCCACGTTTGAGTAGGAACTGAAGGTGATCGCTTGTCCGCCACTTTCGATGAATGCGCGGATTCTGAATTCGTATTGCTTGGTTGGATTCAGTTCGGTGATGCTCACAGAACTGGAGTTCGCCCCCACCCGACCGAGATTCGTGAAGGCGCCGCCGGGTAGCTCTCGTTGCTCCACGAAAAACCCGGTCTCGTTGCTGGTGTTGTCCTGCCATGTCAGCTGTATGGAAGACGCTGACAAAGGGATTGCAACGAGGTTGCCGGGGGCTGGGAAAGCAGGAGTCGTGACGGTAGCCACGTTTGAAACGGCATGCGTCGTCCCTGAGAACGCACGAACCCGGAATTCATAGGAGGAAGCCGGCGCCAACTGGCTGATCACGACCGACAAGATGTTTGGATTTATACCCCCTAGATTTTCGAATGATCCATTCGGGAGAAGTCTCCGATCCACCTGAAAGCCGGCTTCCGCCGCGGCATTGTCAATCCAATCCAACTGAACCACTCCATTTGGCAGCGCCGTGGCGGTCAAGGCACTGGGTGCTCCAAGGCTCGAAGGAGCGACCGTGATGGTGTTCGTGTAGGCGGAGGATTCGCCAGCTGCATTGATCGCGCGGATTCTAAAGGTGTAAACCGTGTTTAGATTGTATCCAAGCTCGGCAGTTGTTCTTCCTGTGATGGCGGTCGAGTTTGACGTTAGATTGATGTCATCATCTGGAGAGCCATTGATCGTCACCGCAACCTGGAAGATGGTCTCATTCGTAGAATTGTCATTCCATAAAAGCACTTGTGAATTACCGTCGACGAAAGCCGTCAGGCCGGTCGGAGCCTGCGGCGGCGCTGCCAACAAGGCGCCACCGGATAGGGATGTGAACGCGAGCAGCGAAATAACGACGAAGCGCAAGGTCGAGAAAGCGGCAGCGGTTTTCTTCAAAAACATGGGTTATGGGCGGCGCAAAACTAGAGCACGCTCCGGCGCTTGTCGAGGAAGGAAGCGCACGGCGAGACTCCGCGGGACAAATTCCTTGGCACTGCCTGCCGATTACGTAGCATCCGGAGCAACCAAGCACCTCATGGACGGACGCAGCTTCATACGCCGAATTTTCATTCAGCTCCCCCTCTCGTTGTATTGTCGGGCCTTCCCCACCCAGAAGACGATTTCTGCGGTGTTCCGGGTGAAAAATGAAGGACTCTTCCTCGAGGCGGCGGTCGAGTCGATTCTCAAGTCGGTCGATGAAGTGATCATCGTGGACAACCAGAGCACGGATCTCACCCTGGAGGTGGCCAAGGCGCTCGAAGCGAAACACTCGGGAAAAATCCGGGTTTTCTCCTACGACTACAGCATCGCGCGGGTGGGCGAGGATAATTTGAAAGAGTTCAACAAGGACCCGCAGTCGCCACACCTGTTGTCGAATTTTTCAAACTTCGCCTTCGAGAAAGGTACGATGGATTTCCTGTTGCGCTGGGACGGAGACATGATCGCCACCTCGGCATTCCACCGGATGATCGAGGAGTTCAAGCGCGCAAAATGCCAGACGGTCTATATGAAGGGCTGTGATATTTCCCGGAATTCGCGGAAAATCGACAGTGTCGGGAGCCGCTCCTTCGAGCCGAGGCTCTATCGGCGGCAGTTTTCCAGCTACAAAAACGTGAGGATCCATGAGGCGCTTCATTCGCCATTTGAATACTCCGCGATCGCCTTTCCAGACGACACCTTCATCCACTTGAAGTTCCTCAAGGAGGATCCGTTTTCGAACCACTCCGCCGAGTTGATCGATGTCAGGAAGGCGGAAATGACCGAGCTGGATGAAATCTCACCTGCGGACAAAGATCTTCTAACATCCTACGGAATTGCAATTCCCCCGCCCCAAGCATAGCGTGGCAGGGTCGTTGTCCATGCCCCGGGACCACGGGCGGGCAGTGCAGTTGGACGGGCTGCGAGCCATCGCGATGGTGGCGATCTGCTGGGACCACTGGTGTCCGGCAGGATGGCCGCGGGTGCTGCCGTTCGAGGTGTTTTTATTCTTTTTCCTGGTATTGACCGGCTACCTGATCACCGGTTCCCTGTTGCGTGAGCGGGACCGGGGTGAAGCGGGTGGAATTCCCTGGAAACGTGCTGCACTCCAGACTTACCAGGTCCGGCGAGGCCTGCGGATTCTCGCACCGTATTATGCGGCCCTCCTCCTCGCGCTCGTTCTCGGTGCGCCCGATGTGATCCCGGGGCTCGGGTGGTATGTGTTTCACTTATCAAACATCCACATCGCCACTCTCGGGTATTGGCCGGCGGGGACCAATCATTTCTGGTCCTTGGCGATGCAGCAGCAGTTCTACCTGGCCTGGCCCTTGGTGATTTGGTTACTGCCGCGCAAGTGCCTGGTCTGGGCGCTTTTGGCGTTCACGGCGGTGGGGCCGGTTTCGCGGATGTTCCATGACGCATTGCTGCCGTGGTTCGTATGGCCGCAAGTGCTCACCTGGGCGTCTTTCGACTATTTCGGAATCGGCGGGCTGCTCGCCGTGGCCGTGCGGCGCGGGATGACGTTCGAGAGTCCCGCTCTGCGTTACCTATCGCTTGCAGCGCTTGCCGGATACCTCAGCATCTTCACTGCCCATGCCATGGGCTGGCAGACTTACGGCTTGCGCCCGGTCCAGCAAACGTTGCTGGCAGTGGCCATCTGTGGGATCATCGCCAAGGGGTCCGCTGGATTTACCGGCCCCTTTCGTCAGGTTTTGGAGCATCCCGCGATCCAGAGAATCGGCCAACTTTCCTACGGGGTTTATCTTTTCCACAACATCGCCCCCCTGCTTGCCGGAAAGCTCGCGTGGTTTCTCTGGGATGATTTCTTCCAAAACCCAGCCGGAGCCGTCCTGAAGGTTGCCTGTTTTGGCGTTGTCACCTGGGGGCTCACCTTGGCGTCCTGGCGCTGGATTGAGCAGCCCTTGCAGGGGATTCGTGAAAAAATCTCCGCACCACAAGTGTGATTTTTGGAAAAAGTCAGGAATTTCGGCACAAATTGAGCAACGCAGACCGGGCGGTGCTCGACATCACACCAACTTGAAGACCATTCTTCCGCTGTCGTCAGAATCATGACGAATAACCATTTTACCTGATCCGACATCTCCAAGCGACATCCTCACACCCCATTTTCACCATGCCTTCCTCTTTTCTGCCCAAACCTTTCGCTCATTCCTACGACATCGCGCCGGAATACGCAAAAAGCGCCGTCTATTTTTCCTGCGAATTCGCCATCGACCAAAGCTTCAAAATCTACTCGGGCGGCCTCGGCTTCCTTGCCGGCTCGCACATGCGCTCGGCCGCGGATATCAAGCAAAACCTCTGCGGCATCGGCATCCTCTGGACTTACGGCTACTATAACCAAGCCCGCGGCGAAGACCGCGAACTTGCCGTCCAGTTCGGGAAAAACGAATACGCCTTCCTGCAAGACACCGGCATCCGCTTCACCGTCCCGGTGCACGGTCACCCGGTCTGGGTGAAGGCGATGTTTCTTCCGGGTGACATCTTCGGCACGGTGCCGATGTTCTTCCTCAGCACGGACATCGAGGAAAATGACAGCCTCTCCCGCGCGATCACCCACCGGCTTTACGACCACGATCACCTCCGCCGCATCGCCCAATACATCATCCTCGGTGCCGGTGGCGCCCGCCTTCTTGACGAGCTCGGCGTAGACCCGGAAATCTGGCACCTCAACGAAGCCCACGGGCTTTCCGCAGCGTTCCATCTCTATGAGAAACATCGTAGCTTGGAAGAGGTGAGAAACCGCCTTATTTTCACCACCCACACCCCCGAGGAGGCAGGAAACGAAAAACATCCGTTCCACCTCCTCCGCGATTTCACCTTTTTCGGCGGCCTCCCTGAAGAGGAAGTCCGCGAGATCACCGGCATCACGGGGGACGAGTTCAACCACTCGCTTGCCGCTCTCCGGTTGGCCCGCATCGCCAACGGGGTTTCCAAGCTTCATGGCGAGGTCTCGCGCCAGATGTGGAAGGACTCACCCAACATTTGCAAAATCACCCATGTCACCAACGCCCAGAACAAAAAATACTGGGTGGACAACGGGCTGGAAAATGCGCGTGTCCACAAGAATGTCGAGGGCCTCATGCACCGCAAACGAGAGCTCAAGGAGCGGCTGTTCCGGGTCGTCGCGGATCAGACCGGCAAGCTTTTCAAGCCCGACGTGCTCACCATCGTCTGGGCACGCCGCTTCGCCGGATACAAACGCCCGGACCTCATCGCGCGCGACGTCAAACTCTTCCGCGAGCTGCTTCAGAACAACCAATACCCTGTGCAGCTGATCTGGGCTGGCAAGCCCTACCCCTTTGACTACTCGGCCATCGACACCTTCAACCACCTGATCCGCGTCACCAAGGATTACCCGAACGCCACCGTGCTCGTCGGCTATGAACTCCAGCTCTCCCGCTTCCTCAAAAATGGTTCCGACATCTGGCTCAACAACCCGGTCGTCACCCGCGAGGCCTCCGGAACCTCGGGCATGACCGCCGCCATGAACGGCTCCGTCAACCTCTCCACCTACGACGGCTGGGTCTGCGAATTCGCGGAAGATGGCAAGAACTCCTTCATCATCCCACCTGCAAATCCCGCCCTCAGCCACGCCGACCGCGACCGCCACGACCTGCTCGGATTCTACGAGGCGATGAATCAGAAAATCCTCCCTCTCTACTACGACCAGCCCACCAAGTGGAACCAGCTCGTGCTCAATTCCATGAACGACGTCGTTCCGTTCTTCGACGCTGATCGCATGGCGGACGAGTATTACAAGAAAATCTACGTCTGAAAAGCGCCTGACTTTCGCGGCGATCCCCCGCCAAGAATTCCTACCTGCCATTCAGGTTTATCCTTGCGTGAACTCGGCTCACGGGGAGAATCCGCGCCCCGCGCAGCGGTTCCACCCCATGAGCGACTCGCCCAACCATCCTGAAAACGCCACCTTCGCCCAACTCGGCGAAGTCTTACACAACCACCAATCCTTCGTCCTCATCAGCCACGTCCGGCCCGATGGCGATGCGATCGGCTCGCAACTGGCGCTGGGCTTCGCCCTGCTCGCCGCAGGAAAAAACGTCCGCCTCATCAATGAGGACGGACTCCCTGACAACCTCACCTTCATGCCCGGCTCGGAAAAAATCGAGCTACCACCCGCCGAGCCGCTCGAAGTGGAGGTGGCCATCGCCCTCGACACCGCCACCAAACCCCGCCTCGGCGATCGCGCCCTCCATGCCGCGTCCCGGGCCAAGCTCTGGCTCAACATCGACCACCACATTTCTAATCCCCGATACGGCGACCTCAACCTCATCGACTCCACCAGCCCGGCGACCGGCCAGATTCTCTATCAGCTCATCATCGCCGCCGGCCTGCCACTGCCTGCGGAGACCCGGGATGCCATCTACGTCGCCGTGTCAACCGACACCGGCTCGTTTCAATACCCCTCCACCACCGCCAAGACCTATGAAATGGCCGCCGACCTCATTCACCGGGGCTTGGACGTGGGGACCATCAACTCGCTGATCTACGACAACTACCCGTTCCGCCGCGTCGAGCTCATGCGGGAACTGCTCAACACCCTGCAAATCTCCGCCGACGGACTGCTCGCCCACTGGGAGCTGCGCGACCAAACGCGCATCGACCTCGCCCTGCTGCCGGAAGACAGCGAGGGGCTCATCGACATCATCCGCGCCATTCGCGGCGTGCAACTGGCGGTTTTCTTCGAAGAATTGATCGACGGGAAGATCCGCATCTCCATGCGCTCGAAAACCCGCAAGCTCGACGTCTGCCAAATCGCCATGGAGTTCGGCGGCGGCGGCCACGCCCTCGCAGCCGGCATCCGGATGGCAGGTCCGCTCGAAGACGCGAAAGCACAAGTGTTAGACGCAATCCACCGCCGCATCCAAGCAGCTGATTTGTAAACTTTACCCCATCATGAGAAATAATCCCACGGATTCAGACGGCCCAAGCGGTGTGTTGTTAGTTGATAAGGGCGAGGAAATGACCTCGCACGATGTGGTCGCCATCGCCCGTCGCGCGCTGAACACCAAAAAAATCGGCCACTGTGGCACCCTCGATCCCATGGCCACCGGCCTGCTCATGCTGGTCATCGGCAGGGCCACCAAGATCCAGGATCTATTGATGAGCGAAGACAAGCAATACGTAGGCACCCTGACCCTCGGCAGCACCACCAGCACCCAGGACCGCCAGGGGGAAATCCTTGAAAGCAAGCCCGTCGAAAACTACTCGCGAGAGCAGATTCAAGGCGCCTTCGACCACTTCATGGGTGATTTCGAGCAGATTCCACCGATGGTCTCGGCCATCAAAAAGGACGGCGTGCCGCTTTATAAACTCGCCCGCAAAGGTATCGAAATCGTTCGTGAGCCCCGCAAGGTCCACATCACCTCCAATGAAGTCGCACGCATCGAGCTTCCGGAAGTGGACTTCACCGTCAACTGCTCCAAGGGCTTTTACGTGAGAACCTACGCCCACGACATCGGTGAGCGACTCGGCTGCGGCGCCCACCTCAGTGCGCTCCGCCGTACCCGCTCCGGCAAGTTCACGCTCGACCGCGCCGTCACCGTTGCGGATCTCAAGACCGCGCCCCGTGAGGAGCTCTACAAGGCGTTGATTTCCCTAGCAGAAATCTCCTTGATGCGCGGCGCGTAGTTTGAGAAATCAAACGAGGAACCGTTGTTTCCTGGTTGCCCGATTCGCCTGATCGGCGGTCATAGACACGCCGCTACAGGCTTTTCTTTCGCCTACCGCGCTTGGGTTGCTTGT
>CALMKO010000254.1 GCA_937867415.1 uncultured Verrucomicrobiota bacterium
CCGCCCAAGGCTCCGCCCGCCCACAGCGACGGCCCGGTCGCCCCTGGCAGCAACGGCACCCACAGCGCCGCCTTTGTCCAGAAACAACGCCAACGCCTGCTCGATCTGCGCGACGATCTCGTGGATGCCGTATCCGGCATGGCGCGCGATACCATCCGCAATGCTCCCGAAGGCTCCGAAGCATCCGGCAGCGGCCAACACCAGGGCGATGCAGGTAGCGACGCTTATGACCGCGACTTTGCCCTCTCCGTCCTGGCCAAGGAGCAGGACGCGCTTTACGAGATTGAACAAGCGCTCAACCGCATCAAACAAGGAGCCTACGGGATTTGCGAAATTTCCGCCCGCAAGATCCCACAAGCCCGTCTCGAAGCCATCCCATTTGCCCGCTTGACGGTCGAATGCCAGGCCCAGTGGGAGAAGGAATATGGCAACCGCCGCTTCCGCCCGTCCAACGAAGTGGGCTTCAGCGGAGGAAATTATGTCGAAGATGACGATTCCGAGTCGGTTTCTCTTGACGAAGACGACGATTAAAGCAAAGTCCGCCTCCCAAAGTTCCTACTCATGCCACGCGAGATTATTATCCTAGAATGCACCGAAGCGAAAGCCGAGGGCCAACCGACTTCACGTTACGTCACCACGCGTAACAAAAAGAGCCTTCGCACCCCGGGCCGTCTCGAGAAAGTGAAGTTCAATCACTTCCTCAAGCGCCGCACCCTTCACCGCGAGCTCCGCTAACCTGCGACCCTCAGCTACCCTTTTAAAATGTCCGAGCCAAAAACAGTCCAGCGCCGTATCAACTTCCGTAAAGCGAACCGTCGTATGACGCGCCGCCGTCACGATATCCCGGCCGATCAGGTCGTCGCAACCAATCCTGAGCTTCTCACCAAGTTCACGACGGAGACCGGCAAGATCCTGCCACGCCGCGTGACCGGAGTCTCCGCCAAGCTGCATCGCAAAATCAACAACGCGATCAAGCAGTCCCGCGCCATCAACCTGCTGCCCTGATCCGGCGGTAGCCAAGCCTTTGAAAAGCCAGCCCGTTGCAACGGGCTGGCTTTTTGTATGGGAACTGATCGCACCATGACCAGATGCATCATTCACCGCAACCCAAGCCGACCCTTGGAGTTTGGGCTCTTCAGCAGAATCTATGGTTGAACCCTGGCTCGGGTAGCCCTCCAAGTGTGTGATAAAGAGAGGTTTGGAGCAGATCGAAACTGCGATATCCGGAGGCTTTTCTCATGCACAGGTTGATCCGCAGGTTGAGGCCTTCGACGATGCCGCTGGCGTAGAGTTTTCCAGCCTTGAAGCAGTTCATCCGCATGTCCTCGTGGTTGCGCAACGTGCCAACGACTCCTTCATGGGGGCGAGTTTGCTGCGCATGGCGCGGGTACTCCATTTTTTGAGAAACTAACCCGCCCAGCGCGGACTGCCGTATTGACAGAAGGCATTGAAGGATTCCTTGAGCGCGAGAGCACTGATAGATTTGAGGTCGTATTTGAGCAGGTCACGCAGTTTGGTGGCCTGCCGGATGGTGAGGTTGGACCTGCGCTTGAAGAAACAATACCGGGCGTTTTTGAGAACAGGTTCGTAGCCGTCGGCGGTTTCCTTCCAGCTCAATCGCTTGGCCCAAGAGGCGAGGAAATGACGGTAGATGTCGCAACAGGCGTGCTTGCCCTGCGCCCATGGCACGGCTTCGACCTTGATACCGCAGGTGGGGCAATCTACCCGGCGCATGGTGTAGGAGAGCGAGACGGGGATGTTCCAGATGGGGATGAACTCGAACTCCCTGGGTTTGGGCATGCGGTCGCATCCCGGACGCGGTTTCCCGCAGCCGGAGCATCTGGGGCGGGAGTTGGCCCTTGGGACGATCTCGGCGATGATGCGCGCCTTGTCACCGTTTCCAGTCATTCTGACAGATTGGTAAACGAAGCTTTTGAGGCGGTGGACTTTGTTGAGTAGGTTCTTGAAGTGAATCGGCGGTGTGCTGGTTGTTGAGTTGTCGCAAACGCAATGTGCCAGAGTCCGCCGGTTCACCAAAGCTTCAACCCGCCGGGCAAGCGCCCGCCGAAGCCGTGGCCGCCAAACCGCAGGGAAGAGAAAGTTACCCACAACATTCAAGAGGCTCCCGCCGCTTCGCGGTGGTTAGGTCCCACTTTTTACCCACAGATTTGGCGGAAGAGGCAAAAAGAAAGGGCGGATCCGCGTGGGATCCGCCCTTTTTGGAGCTTTGAATGAATGGCTCAGTGGCCCTTGCTGGAGTCCACGCCGAGTAAGCCCTTCGTGCCGCTGAGTTTGCTCCAGGAGGCACCATAGAGCGCGACCACGAGGAAGCAGGCGGCGGGGACGATGAAACCGACCGACATGCCATGGTTGTCTGCGATCCAGCCCATGAGCTTGGGCATGAGCGCGCCACCCATGATCGCCATGACGATGAACGAGGAAGCTACCTTTGCCTTCTTCCCAAGACCGTGGATGCCGAGGGCGAAGATCGTCGGGAACATGATCGACATGAAGAAGAAGCTGAGGAAGAGCGCCACCACCGAGATCCAGCCGAGCTTGAGAACGATGATCACCATGAGGAGCGAGTTCGCCGCTGCATAGGTGGCCAGCACCTTGTGGGCTGCGATTTTATTCAGGATCCCGGCACCGGTGAAGCGGCCGAGGAGGAAAAGGGTGAAGCCGATGTAGGCGAGCAGCTTGGTGGCCCCCTGCTCGGTGATGTAGCGCTGCCCGTCACGCACGACGGAGCCGCTTTCCCCTCCGAGCAGCCAGCTGGTCTTCATGCTTTCCGCAATGGCGGGGACGTCCTCAATGATGTAGAAGATGAAGAATCCGAAGATACCTGCCTGGCATGCGACATAGAGGAACTGGGCCAATACCGCGCCGGAAAAGTGGCCGTGAGACCAGATTGACTTCGAAACGTTGGCCGTCGAGTCGTCCAAGTGATAGACGTCTTCTGACTCGATGTCGGGGATTTTCGCCTTCACGAATACCAGGCAGAGCAGCAGCACCGCACCGGCGATCCAGGCGTAGGGAATCCACAGCGTCTCCTGTGCAGCTTCAGCGCCTTTGGAGGAATAGAAAAACATCCCCCCGATGATGGGACCTAGAATCCAGCCGACGCTGTTGCAGACCTGGGCGATGTTGATACGAACTGCCGCGTATTGCTGCGGTCCGAGGACTGTGGTATAAGGATTTGCCACGGTTTCCAGGAAGGTCAGTCCCATGGAGATGACGCAGATACCGAGTAAGAATGCCCAGAACTCGGCGATGCCGGTCGCTGGAATGAACCACAGACAGCCGACCGCCACCAGCAGAAGGCCGGAGATGATGCCGCCCTTGTAGCCTAGCTTGCGAGCGAGCCATCCGGCAGGAAGTGCCATGAGGAAATAGCCGAGGTAATGGGCGAACTGAACCCAAGCGGACTGTCGCTTGTTGAGATGCAGCAATTCCTGGAAGTGTTTGTCCATCACATCGATCATCCCGTTGCATAGCGCCCAAAGGAAGAATAGTGATGAGATGAGCGCGAAAGTGAAAAAATAGCTTTTGCCTTCGGGCGATGTGAAGATGCCGGGTTTACTCATGTGTTTGTTTGGTGTGAATTTTCAGAAGCATGGATGCGGAATGTCCCGACCATACGGAAGGACTTTAGCCGGAAAGTAAAGCCCCATCCTGATGGCGGGTAAAGTCCGGATGATTGTCAGGCCTTGCCGTAAAGCGGGCCGTAGTTGGCGCAGGCGCGGAAGTCCGCCCTTTCGAGATCGGCGGTGCCGAAGGCGGACCCAGACATTCGGGCGGAAGACGCGTTCTTCGGCGGCGTTGTGCATGGAGACCGGGATGCGGAGCATGGAGGCGAGCGTCAAATAGAGATGGCCGGAGTGGCCGCAAGGGCCGCGCAAATCATGATCTGGACTTTCATCATCCAATACGCGGCAAATGAACTCGGCATGGCCGCCCCCACCGCGCAACGGTATAACATCGCCGCAATGGCGATCTTTGTGACAAGCCGCTTTATCTGCACATTCCTCCTGAAATACGTCAGCCCGGGCGGACTGCTGGGAGCCTTGGCTCTCGGCGGACTCATCCTCACTCTGGGGACGATTTTCGTCCAGGGAATGGCGGGGCTTTACTGCCTGATCGGCATTTCCGCCTGTATGTCGCTGATGTTCCCCACGATTTATGGAATTGCTCTGGAGGGCCTCCGTGGCGACGCCAAACTGGGGGCCGCCGGACTGATCTTCGCCATCGGCGGCGGCTGCTTGATGACCCCGATGCAAGGGGCGATCATGGACATGCCCGCCTTTCATATCGGTGGCATGGTCCTCTCCAGCACCAGAGCCTCGTTCTTCCTTCCCGCCCTCTGCTTCGTGGTCATCGCGGGTTACGGCTTCTGGGTGAAAAACTACAAGCCCCGCAGCGCCTAACAAACCTGCGGCAGGAGCCGACTTTCGAGACAAACCCGGGGTGGGATTCACTCCGGGTTTTTCGTGAGCCGCTGTGCTGATTGGTGTGATGCGGGCGCTTGCACAAGGAACGGTGACACTCTGAAAAACTTGCATGGGAACGAGCCCCATGGTATCCCCCGCCCCCATCAACAAGCTGTTATGAAAAATTTCATCATCGCCCTGCTTGCCTTCGGCGCCGTTTTTCAAGCCCGCGCGGACCGCACCGATGCGAATGGCAACCTTTGGCTCGGCTACATCGGGGATCACGCCTTTGGAGACTCGCCCTGGGGCGTGCACCTTGAGGCCCAGATCCGCTGGGCCGACTTCGGAGATGAGGAGCAGCAATATCTCATCCGCCCCGGCATCAACTACCAACTCAACGAACAAACCTCGTTCTCCGTCGGCTATGCCATCATCGAGACACATCCTTATGGAGACTTCCCCGCGATCCATGAGTTTCCCGAGCACCGGTTCTGGCAGCAGATCAATCACCAGACATCATGGATGGGGCTCCAATGGACCCACCGCGTAAGGCTGGAACAACGCTGGATCGGCGAGATGGCCCGGGATTCCGAGGGAAGCTGGGAGGTCGCAAACTGGCGCTATGAAAACCGCCTCCGCTACATGCTCCGCACCACGGTCCCCTTGGTGCCTTCCAAGAATACCTATCTCTACGGATCGAACGAAATTTTTCTCAACTTCGGTGAAAACGTCGATGCGAATGAATTTGATCAAAACCGTGCGATCATCGGCATCGGCCACCGCCTGAACGCCAGCACCCGCATCGAGCTGGGTTACATGCACCAGACGATCCACCGCCGTGGCGGGCAAGTGTGGGAAAACAATCACACCTTGGTGTGTTACCTGATTTCCACCCAGCCGTTCTGATCCACCCGCGGCCCGGGATCAGAAGACCCTGAGATTCAGCTCGAGGTAGGCGAAGTCCGTATCGTCGGAGCGGAGCGTGTTGCGGGTGAAGTCGCCGGCGATGAAATGGGCGTAGCCGAGGATGACTTCAAGCCGCTCGGTCGCTTGCCAGCGCCCGCGGATGTCGAACTCGTGACCGATCATCGATCCGCTTTCACCGGTCCGATCCCGTGAGCCGTTGCCCGCGAAGCGATCCGTGGCGCTTGCCAGATGATACCAGCTGTAGCCCAGATCCACGCGGAGTTTTTCCGTTGGTGTCAACTCGAGGCGAAGCTTGGGGGTGTCGATGTTTTCAAAAACTATATAATCGTTCGCCGACCATGGCCGGCCGAATCCGTAAAAGCGCTCGAAGCGGTGATCGGTGCCGTCGTTGGGATCCTCATCTCCGCTGGCATAGCCATAAAACGCGCTCAAGCGTGGCTTCCACGGGTGCTTGAAGCGGTAGCCGATTTCCAAGTTCCCGCCCCAGGCGTCGATGTCTAAATTGCCGCTGTTTCCGAACTGGCGGATGATGCTGGCATCAAAATCAAAGCCGCTGTCGCCAAAGACCCCATAGACACGGAGGCCTGGCGAATGCACGTAACGGTCGGCGGCATCCGCCGTCTGGTCCTGATCAATCGCCAGATAGAACGGCTCCAAGGTCACATCCTCCCAGCGGCGCCAGTGGCCGATGATTCCATACAACCAGCGGCCGTCCACTGGCTGGTCCGGGGCGCTGATATCGCGCTCCAGCGGCTGCACGGCAAGCAGATCGAGGCTCCAGTCATTGGCGTCCTGGCCGATGGCTCCGCGGAAGCCGAGAAAGGTATTTGCGGTGTTCCGCCACTGGTTGTTTCCCAGCAGGCGCCGGTCCAGGAACTCGAAGTTCTGAATGCCGTAGCGCAAACTGACCGGTCGGTCAGTTCCATAGGAATCGGGATCGAGCCAATCCTTGAAATACAACTCCGCCTGCAAGCGAATCAGCTCGGCATCATTGAAATCGCGGTTGTCTTTGGGAAAATTCCCGTTGTTGCGTCGCGAATCCTGCACCTCCACGGCGAAGCGGAAAGGATCCAGAATATCATGAATCCCCACGTAGGCGCGGGTGCGGTGCAAAAAGGGCGTGTCCAAACCGCCGACAGGGCGCCGGATATCGTCATCCCGGTATTCAGCACGCAGGCGGTAATCCATCCCGATGTCGAGCCAGGTAAGATCTTTCCACCCGTCGATGTCCCGCGTTGACCCGGGGCGGGAATACTTGGGCACATCGGGATCTCGGGTGGTGCTGTAGCTGTTGGGGGCTTTGTAAAACGTTTTCTTTGCCGCGCGGTCCTCAGCACGCGCCAGCGGCACCGCCGCGCTGAGAAGGATGGCTGCGGAGACAAAAAAACGACGACGACTGAGGAATCTCTGATGATGGTTCATGGAGTGATGAATGGTGGTCTCTCGCAGCGTCGTTCGTCCGGTCGCCCTCAAGGGTGCAGGCACATTAGCTCCTCGGGAAAGGTGGCCGAAAAGATCCAAATCCGCGCATCGCCGTGTTTTTCAAAGCTGGATGCGCCTCAGAGAACCATTTCATATCATTTAATGCAGAGCGATTAGTATAGATAAGAAGGTAGGCGTCAACCTTAAAATGGGAACGGGTTAAAAATCCGAAGAGATCCTTGGGGGGACCGAGTCGCCCCCGCCTAGTCCAGCCTGTTTTTGGGCGGGGGTGGGCCCTGTC
>CALMKO010000255.1 GCA_937867415.1 uncultured Verrucomicrobiota bacterium
GTGCTGGGGTTGTCGGGGCGGCAGCAGGCTACACGCACTCCAAGCATTCACATCCGCAGGAAGCCTTGCTCGATGGCCAGCGTTACGGCGTGGGTGCGGTCGGCGGCGTCGAGTTTGCGCATCAGATGGGTGATGTGGGTTTTTACGGTGTCGCTGGAGAGGCCGAGTTCCATCGCGATTTCCTTGTTAGCTTTGCCCTTGGCGATCAGGCGTAGAACATCGACCTCGCGGTGGCTCAGGCCAACGACGGCATTTCGCTCAGCGAGGCGGCGGATGAGTTGCGAAGGCAGGAAATCCTTGCCGGATGCGACGCTGCGGATGGCCTGGGCGATGGTGTCCTGTTCGCAGGATTTCGGGACGTAGCCGCGCACACCGGCCTCTAGGGCGCGGCGGACGTCTTCGGCGGTCTCATTGATGGAAATAAGGATGATCTTGGCCGCAAGGTTTTTGGCGAGGATTTCACGAGTGACGTCCACTCCATGCATATCTGGGAGGATCCCGTCCATCAGAGTGATGTCCGGGGCGAGTTTTGCGTGGAGTTCGATGGCTTCGCGGCCATTGCGTGCCTGGCCCACCACTTCCATGCCCGGCTCGCTGGAAAGCGCGCCGATCAGGCCGAGGCGGATCATGGCGTGGTCGTCCACGACGAGGATGCGGATGGTGGGAAGGGTCATGGTCTGGGCGGATTGGGAAGAATGACGGTTACCAAACAACCGTTGCCGGGCGAGGATTGGATGTCGA
Source organism: uncultured Verrucomicrobiota bacterium (assembly GCA_937867415.1). Lineage (GTDB taxonomy): Bacteria > Verrucomicrobiota > Verrucomicrobiia > Verrucomicrobiales > Akkermansiaceae > Luteolibacter. Next base: position 742 of record CALMKO010000255.1, read on the forward strand.
GGGAAGCGCCGATTTTTTCAACACGTTCGTGCATTCCGAGAATGCCGAAGTGGGAACTGTGGGGGACGGTTTCCGGCCGGGCGGTCACAAAGCCCTTGCCGTCATCCCGCACGGAGAGCACCACGGCATCCACCGTTTCGCGCAATGAGATGAGCACTTCTCGGGCGCGGGCGTGTTTGATGGTATTTGCCAGCGATTCCTGCGCTATCCGGAGCAGATGAAAATCCGCCCCGGTGGGGAGCGGGCGGGTAAGCTCGCCGATCTCCAAGGTGACGGTTGGCCCGTCCTCGGAAGACGCGCCGGCAGCCATCGAGCGGAGGGCGGTGCCGAGACCTTGGAGTTCCAGCACCTTGGAGCGTAGGTCCCACACTGAGCGGCGTGCCTCGACGCGGGTATGGCGCAGCATCCGGCGGGCGAGGCTGAGACGACTGGAGATTTGCGAGGGATCGACCTTGGCCACCTTGTCCAGCCCGTCGAGCTGAAGCGCGACGCCGGCCAGTTGTTGTTCGAGCGTGTCGTGGAGATCACGGGCCATGCGATCGCGCTCATCGCTCACCGCCTCATCACCGAGTTTCTCACCGATCACGCGGGATTGCTTGCCGACGACATGATGGAAAAACAAAGTGCCGGCGGTGCCAAGCAAGGCCAACCCGGTCATGATGCCCAGTGCGGCAAGCAAGCGGCCGGTTGTCCACCATGGGGCGCGATGCAGCAGGGTGACCGCGGTGGAGTCCGCAAGCCGGATGCGGAATCCATTCACCCATTCCGGTCGCGGCAGCGGGTGGGTGGTGGTGAGTTCGCAAATACCGGTGAGTTGCAGACGGTCTCCGGGGACCAGGTCCGGCAAAGGAGCGGCCGAGCGCGGCACAATCGCCTCGAACACGGTTCCGTCGTTGCGGCATTGGAGGATGATCTCGTCCTGGATCGTGCGGCTGCCCAGAAAATCGGCATCGAGGCGCACCAACTCCATTTGCAACAGCGAATTATCCACCGAGGGGAAACTCATCGCCAGCGGCTCGCGCGGAGGGCCGCTGGCGATGATTGTCACCTTGGTCGCCCGCAGCAAGGGGCGGAACGGCGCGATCGCACCGTAGCCTTCGACGCTGACCCGCGTCCCCGGCGGCGGGCGTCCGGTCATCACCGCCTGGACCCGGACGCTGCCGCTGGCATCGCGGAGGTGAAAGCCCTTCTCATCGTTCTGGGTGATCACTCCTTCCACCCGTACCAGATCAGTCGGGCTGTAATTTCTCGCTAGCAGCTTGAGCACCGTGAGCAAGGGCATATCCACTGTATTTTTCGCCGGGGCGATGGGCCGGATGTCGTCGAAGGACGGCACGTAAAAATGTCGACCGATCATCTGGCCGTGGAGGTTGTAAACCGTGCCGAGAACGGCCCGCATCCGCGCTGGCCGCTGCATCAGGGCGGCGGCCCGTGAGGCGGCATCCGGACGGGTCGGGATGTCCGCCTTGAAAGTCTGGCCGAAGACCTCGACCGCCAGCGTGTAGGCGATGCCACCGGTTTCCACCCCGATCACCACTGCCGGAACCTCGATCCATGTGGCATCGACGAGTGACTGATAGATCTCGTCCGCCGCCAGTTGGCGTGGCTCGGGAATGGTGCCCTGTCCGAGGATCGTCCAGCGTTGCGCATCGATGTGGGGAGTGATGCTCAACAACTGGGTGATTCCCTCGACGCGGATCCGATCCCCGATTTTGGGATGGCTTGACGGATCCGCCGCGCTGAAGTTGAGGGCATTGAAACAGGTCGCCGTGCCGTCATTGAGAATCGTGGAAAAGTTCAAGGGATCGACATAGAGCACCACCCCCTCGATGCGCACGCGCTGGCCAGCGCGCGCGGCCTCGTCGGAAAGCGCGCGGACTTCCGCAAGCGTCCGCAATGGCTCGGCACCCTCACCGGGCACGAGGAGCAAGAGCAAGCAGAAGCAGACGAGGAAGCACGTTTTCACCGTGGTGGAGAGTCTCGGACAGGTTCCTTGTCGATGCCAGCGCAAAATCCCCGGAGACCCCTCGCGGAGTGTTAGAAATCACTCGACCTTTCCGCGGAAATCCGGGAACCCGAGGATACGCGGGATGATACTGCCAGAACTCTTGAGGACGAAGAACACACTGCGGCTGCGCGGGTCATGGGACCACTGGGTTTGGCAGAGCGGCTCCGCAACAGGCACGCCGGGCGGCTGATAGAAAATATTGACCGGATAGTCCTCGGCGGCGGCGGCGGGTGCGTCCAGGACGAGTCGGGAGTTGGGCTCCAGCAGCAGTTTCCGCGACCCCACCTGGCCGCCCACCTGGTTGTCGGTAAGGTTATACCAAAGCATCTGGCCCTGCTTGAAGTCAGCGACCGCGGCGTTGATGAGTTGCAATCTAACCGGGACGAACGTATTGAAGGGATCACTGCTGACGATCAGATAGAAATCCGTGACCGTTTCCGCGAGAGCGACCTTGGGTGCCGCATCCGGGATGGACGGCGCAGCCCCAGCCGCAGGAGCAGGAGGCGCGGAAGGCAGGAGGGCGATGGCGGGTGCCGTGGAGCTCACCTGATAGACTGGAGAGAAACTCATGCGTGTGAGCTCCACCTCCTGGGAGCCGGCACCATCGAAAAGATGCAGTTTCTCGGGCGCGCCGTCAGCGGCATTGAGAAACAAGATGCGGCATGACCGTGTGGATTTCTGCGCCGCATGGCATGTCAGGGAAAAGAGCAGGTAAACCAAGAGGCAAAGTCGCACGGGATGGGGTTGTTTAAATTTCCGGGTTTTAGATTTCCGAGTCGTTGAGCCAGCGGAAGGATTGGATCTGATAGCGGCGGCCGAAGACCCGGTTGGCAGCGGCTCCTGGCAAAGTGGTGATTTCCGCCGCATCGACAGGATCCACAAAGTCGCGGGTGCGGCGGACGATGGCCTCACAGACAGCACGGGCGATGATTTTTCCCGAGGCGTCCCGAGCGTCGCCATAGCCGCGGATGACGAAGGTGTCATCCCGAGCGGAAAGAATCGGCGCGAGGGGGCGGAGCACATCGGCCTGGCGCGTCCATCCGGGCAAACCGTAGGCATTGTGGCCGACAGCGGCTTCTGGAAACGCGTATTGAGCGCTGCCCACCGGCAGAGGATTGGCGACGGAGGGCTTGGACCCGCCTTGGAGCACGGCGTAGGGATTGGTGGCCGGGTCCCTGGCCAGCGCATTGAGGGCCGCCTGGATGGTCCCCGCGAGAGCGAGTTCGCCAGACGAAAGCTGGCGGTTGACGAACTCCGCGAGCGAGAGGAAGGGGCCGCGCTGACGGATCTGCGAGACAATTTCCCGGGCAAAGCGGTCGAGGGTGGCTTCATCCAGCCTGCGGTAACCGGCGAACTCGGAACTGGCTCCGAAAAGTCCCGAGCTACCGCGTGTTCCGGCCGCAGTATCACCCGCGATGGAGAAGCGCGAGAAAGGATGGTCCTCTCTTCCGGACAAGGAATTGCCGGTGGGGGTGACAAATGCGGTTCTCTGGTTCCGTGCATGTCCGAGCAGCGCGCGCCAAGCCTTCACGGAGGTGGAGTTCACATTGAACATGCCCTCGACATCGAGCCGTGAGGCGATGGTCCGCCAAGAGTCCGCTCTTCCGACATGATCCGTGAACAGGCGGTCCACGCCACCGGGCGTGCGGGCAGCGGATGAGTCAGCGGGCAGCGCTTGGTAGGGACGGTTTGGCAGCGGGTCGACGCCCGAGACAAAATCGGCGAAGGTCCGTCGGAGTGTTTCAGAACCGGCGGGAACTCCGAGATTCACCGGCTTCGGGGCGATGGATGAGACGAACCAATCATCAAAGAGGACATGATTGGCACAGTAGAAATCATCTTGCTGGAGATCTCTGGGACCGAGCGAGGAGTTGGCAGCATTGAAGACCGCGTTGGCGGGGAGAAGCGGTGTGGCGTCGCTATTGCCGATGATGTTGAAGGCGTAGGGAGGGATGGGATTTTCGTAGCGCAGGTCCCAGTTTTGAAGTTCTGCGAGCGACTGGACGGGCCGGGTAGGCAACTCGGCGAGGATGCAGCGGGAGAGACCATCGGCACTTTGGAAGCCAGTGACGATGAAGCCTTGATTGGCGGGGTTCGAGTTGGGATAGGCGTCGCCCCCAGCTCCGGACAGCCTTTCGAAGCTGTAATCGAAAGGCGAGTTCACTGGATGGTCGGTGCCGGGATAGTCCCATTGGAGGTTATACTCCACGATGTCCTTGAAGCCCATGACGGTGTAGTTCACCAGCGGGCTGGTCTGCACCAGGCCCTTGGCGGCGAGGTGGGTGCGGCTGGCCGTGCGCGCTCCGAAAATGGTGGTGAGGAAGGGTTGGGGATCGGCTTGGGATTGGCTAAGGGTCGCTTGGGCCAGCCCCGTGAGCGCGGGGTAAACCACTGCGGCGACCTCCGGCTTGTAGACCATGCGATAGACGAGGTGTCTGGCGTTTCCGATTTCCATGTCCAGATAGACCCCGACACCCTTTGCAGGGCCGATGTTGGTTCCATTTTCCTGGATGGTATCGAACTTGGCCTCCACCTGAACGTTGGCGGAGGATGGCATGACGAGCGGCGCCCCCTGATCGTTGAGCAGCGGGAAAAAATGGCCGCCTTGTTTGCGAAAGCCCGGCTGGAGGACCGCCACGGATGCGGCGGCGACTGCCGGAACCGAAGGGCTTAACACCAGGGTCTCACCAGGCCTGAAGGTATAAGCGCTGTTGATCTCATAGGTGAACGGGCTGCGGGTCGCGGCCAAGGCGTCTTGGCCCGTTAGATGGAGCGCGACGTATGGCGGGCTGGTGTTTTCCGCAGGCAGCAGGCTGTTCCAATTCTGATTTTGGACGCCATTCACATTGAAACGGAAGGCATTCGGCAAAGGAGCCGGGATCTTGAGTTTCATGGGGCTCGACCGGATCGAGACATTGTAGGGATTCCACAAAGTGACCACGGGCGTGGCAAGAAGTCTGGGCTGGAGGGAATTTGGCGGAGCGGGCGGGGTGGTGGCGGGAGCCGGGCCAGCAGTGTGTGAGAACAACCACTGGACGCGGGCGATCACGGGGATGATCCGGACCCGGTGGAGGAAGTTGAAGTTATCCGCCGAACTACCCGCTGGCGGGTCGATCCGGAAGGAACGGCTGGTGATCGCCGTGCCACTCGCCGACATCGACTTGTAGAGTGTGGCCCAGTCTCTGAGATTTTCCCAGCTGCTGACCGCACCGTGTTCATAAATGGGGATTCCGGCGGCGCGGTAGCCCGACCATGGGTAGAGGAGCGAACGAGTCGGGCGATGGTTGCCTGCGGTGGGGATGTTATAGAGCAGATCCTGACCGGGAGCCACGCGGAAAAACGGTTGGTTCGTCTTGGGAACGAGGTTCCAATTTTCCGTGAGGAGGGAGAAATCCTTGCGCCAGCCGCCGGTGGCCGTGTTGGTGAGGAGTCCGGTCGAAGTGGCCGACAGATCGTGGAAAAACTCGGCGGAGGCGTCGAGATCACCTTGCCTCGGGACGATCAGATCGCTTTGCCCGAGGCTGATGGCCCGGTTTGCGGGCGCTGCGTCGGTCAACAAAGACTCCATGCGGAAGACTCCGGGATCGGCGGGGCTATGGGATTTCGCAAGCGCCGACCAGCCGGCGGGGGTGTCATTCAGCGGCTCGTAAGGCTTTGGCAGGCGGGCTTTCTGGTTTTCGCCACCGATCCACCAAGCGCCGGCCCCGGTGATGGCACCTGAGGAAATGATCGACGGGGCGAGATGGATCTGGAGATTGGCGCGGCTGGGATCGGCACCGACGGTACCGGGCCCGACCAAGGCGACCTTGCCGCTGCCCGGGCGGGCATCCGGCGGGGTGTTCGGATGAGTCAGTGCGGCGGGATTTCCTGAAGTCAACCAAGCAAGGAAGCGCCCATCCTTGACCGTCCGGTAGTCACTACCGGGAGAAATCGGGCGTCCTGCGGAAGGGCCGGTGGCGGTGTGATTGGTCCCCTCCCAACTTCTCCAAACCCCGAGAACAGGCGGATTCCTTTCCGCAAGAATGTCAGCCCGTGCAGTGACGCGGGTATCGAGGCCCGTCTGCTTTTGGAGCTCACCGATTGCCAGAATGAGGGACATGCGCGCGTTGGCGCGAGCCCGGGCGATCTCGAGCGCGCTGCCGGAGCTACGCAGGCTGATGCTGCCCAAAGAGAGCAAACCTACGGCAATGATCGTGAGCAGGATCATCAGCGACAGCGTAACAATCAGGGCAAAACCCTTGGGTTGGAGTTTTGGCGGGGAAGGAGGATTCACTGACAGTATCGTGGACTGGCAAGGGTTGTTTTTCAAATTGTTCGATCAA
>CALMKO010000256.1 GCA_937867415.1 uncultured Verrucomicrobiota bacterium
ACACAGAGTAGATCGTCGGCAGCGTCAGATGTGTATAAGAGACAGACATAACATCCCAGACCTAAACCAAAGCAAAACCATGTCTATCATCAAAATCGAAGAAGCACGGCGCGAAGGCGCAAAAGTCGTTATCGGCCTCGCCGGAACATCCGGATCAGGCAAGACCTACACCGCGTTGCAGCTCGCCTACGGGCTGGCGAAACGCAACGGCAAGAAGCTCGGATTCCTGGACACCGAGAACCGGCGCGGTCGATTGTATGCCGATGTTTTGGGATCGCCGTTCCTGATCGGTGACCTTGTCGCACCGTTTAGCCCGGCCCGTTACATCGAAGCCATCAAGGCTTTCGAGGAAGCCGGTTGCGAAGTCCTGATCATCGACAGCGGCACCCACGAATGGGAAGGCGTCGGCGGCTGTGAAGAAATCGCGAACGACGGCAATCCGAAATTCCCGCGCTGGAATAAAGCGAAGTCAGAGCACAAGCGATTCATGAACGCCCTGCTCCAGTCCTCGATGCATATCGTCATCTGTTTCCGCGCTCGGGAGAAGGTGAAGATCGAACGCGGTGACCGTGGTGAGAACGTCGTGATCCCGCTCGGCCTCCAACCCATCACTGAGAAGAACGTAATGTTCGAGATGACGGCATCGATCATGATGGATGCTGAGGGAGCGCGACAGGACGTCCTTAAATGCCCCGCCGCGCTTCGCAATTTCCTCGGTCGAGGAACTGGATACATCAGTGTCGAAGACGGCGAGGCTGTTAGAGCATGGATCGACGGCGCAGCGCCCATCGACAAGGAACTCGAACGCCACCGCGCAACGCTCGCCAATACCTGCGAGCAGGGATTCGACGCGCTGAAAGCCGCATGGGACACGCTGCCGCAGCCGATCAAGAAGCGCCTGCGCCCCGAGCTGGATGGCCTGAAGGCATCGGCTGAAGCCTACGACCGGCACCGCCGAATTGCTGCCGAGCAATCGGAATCCGCTGCCGCCGATGACCTAAACAGGGCCCTGAATAGCGGTGAACAATTGGCAGAGTCCATATTGCGAAAGGGTGATGCTACACCCACGTCCGAGGTTAATGGGGGCGATGTGAAGCCCGGTGGAGGTCGTGAAGAGGAGGAGATCGAAATTGACGCCTAACAGCAATGTGGAGGCATCCGCCTGAAAGTGCGGCATATAACACGCGCTAAACCATGGCCCCGGGTTGGATAAGCCCGGGGCCATCTGTTTTTCGGAAAGCGGATTTTGGCGCGATGCTGTCAAGAAAAAGAAAAAATATTATTTTGTTGCGTCGGCGCAAGTATTGGGTAGGGTTTGCGCATCGCCACACGGCAAAGCAACCATGAACTCAATCATCACCACCACCGACGAAGAAGGCGACACTGTGATTTCTATTGTTGCCGGGGACATGGTGGTTTTTGCCACGCTCTGCACGAATGTTGCGTGCCTCAGTTTCGGCCTCGCGTCCGAAGTCGCCCGTGGCGGCATGGACTGGATGGATACCATGACCGGGCGCGGTGCATTCACCACCATCCGCGCCATCCGTGATGCCGTCTCCATCCTCATAAACGAGGTAGAATCGAGGGGCTTTGACTACGCAGTCTGCTGCGATTCTCGCCGCGCAAAACTCTACGGCAGATACCTGCCGACCGATAGGATCACGGTTATCTGATTCACACCAACACCAACACCACCAAGAAAATCATGAATACCAAGCCCAATGCTGCAACCATCGTCTCGATTGAAATATCAGATCGGGACTGCTCCACCGATGTGGTGGACATCATCCACCTCAGCGATGGCCGCTCCATCCAAGCCTGGAACGGGCAGGCCTCCTACTGCGTCTACGACAAGGCCAAGGGGCGCGTCGAAATCGGTGCATCTCTTATCTCGTCGGAGGAGGACGAGACTTATTCTGGCGAGCCATTCACTGTTTTCACCTTTGCCTAACCTCACGCCGGGTCCGATCCCCGGCAACCAACCAAACCAAACCAAACTACGGAAATGAAAATCTTGAACACCACCACTGGTAAAATCGAAGAACTCACCCATAGCGGCTATGACTGCGACTGTGTGCCTGACCTCATCGCCGACGACTCAGCAATCACCTGGAACGAAAATGAAGAGATCAAGCAGGGCTCGGAAGAATCCATCGACTGGTGGAGGACTTACCTCGCAGCCGATGCTGAATACCTGAAAGCTAAGGCCGAACTGGTCGAGGTTCTCGACGAAGACCAAAAGGAAGAGCTGGAAAACTTGCTCAACGACGCCATGTCCTGCGACATGGAAGACCAACCCTCCGCCGGAATGCGCGTCATCAGCGAATGGATCGCCAACGAAAAGGAAGCATCAGCTGATGCCTCGTCATATCATTCTTACGACGGCAGACATTCCGCATAATCCTAACATCCAACCAACACACCAACCAATCAGATGAAAATCAAGATCGAGGCCATCAACAACGAGGCCATCAACGCTGAGCTCGGCAAGATCAACGGCAAAGCCACCTCGTTCACGATCACCTGCACCAAGGAGCTGATCGACATCGCCACCCGCGCCGAAAAAAAGCTGGAACTCCTCCCGAAGGCGATGCGCAAGGGAGCCGTGGTCAGATACCGCCCCGCAGGCCCAAGTGCGAGATCATACAAATACGCCGTGAAATCTACCCGCGTCACGATTGAGCGCGGTGCATCCGGATGGTTTCTGACTGGAGTGGAGGCCACCGAGGTCCAGCCTAAACGCCCAGAGAATTTCATCATCGCAATCACGGATGCCCAAGCCGAGGAAATCAAGGCTCGCGCAATCGCCCCGTTTTTCGTCAATCGCTAACACATTTTCCGCCGGGTTCCATCCCCGGCAACCAACCCCACACTTACCGAAATCATGAATTCACAACCAACACTAACCGAAATCATCGAATCCGCGATCCGCTCCGTCAGCCGTATCGAGGCCATCCTCGACCGCATGGAGGCCCGAGAGGCCGTCATGGAGGCGGCCCTGGTCGAACAGCCTGGACCCGCCACAGTCAGCGCGCCGACCGTCACCGATGCGCCTGAAGACCCGACGCACCGCGACCTGCCAATGCCAGCCGATTGCCCGCCGCTGCCACCGCTACCAGCCGGAATGACCCGATGGGTCAACCGTGGGAGCTTTCGGGTTGGGGAGCTGGTGCTCATCGGTCACCGCGTGGTGCGTTACTACTCACCGACCTTAAAAGCCTGGATGCAAACCCGCAGTTTTAGCAGCGACTTGATGCACATCGAGGCCGTTAACGAATCTGCCCCAGTTGCCCCAGTTGCCCCCAAGGTAATTCCCGAAGTAGGCGGTTTTTATTGGCTAAAGAACAAATTAACGGCCCGAATTAACAGCTATGACGGCAAACATTATGTCGGCGAAATCAACATCTACGGTCAATGGCATCCATACCATTGGCGTTCAGACTGCACGTCGTGCTCCGGAAACTCCCAATTTGCTTTGGCCGAGCGCTGCCCGTTCTGATCCACCAAACTCGGGAGGTCCGACCCCTCCCAAAACCCACACACCGAGAACCACACACACCGAGCATCATGAAACATTCCCCATCACCACTCCGCACCCAAGTTTACTACTACAACAAATGGAAATCTAACAGCATGGGCGGAATCTTGTCACTTGTGCTGGCGCTGGTCTCTGTCTTCTGGGGCACGATTTTCGCTATCTATTACTCCAATCCGTGGGCAGCGATCAGTTGCTTTTGCATCGGGGTGTTTTTCTTTTTTATCATGGCAATCCGATTCTCGGACGCCTCCACCTATTATGACCGCTACTTGCGGTCCATCGTTTACCCCACCGACAACACCACCAAACAATGAAATCAAGCATCCGTAAATCCATCCAGACCCTCACACGCGCCGAAGCCATCGCCAAGGGATATCGTCCCCTCACCCAGCCTTACCACAAGGGCCAAATGGAGTGGCTCGAACGGGCGCTAACAGACCTGAGAACCTGCAACATCGTGCTCGTGGAAACCACTGAAGGTCCGGAAATCTGGCGGGCCGCGACCGAGCTGAAAACCCACTTCACCACCGACGCCGAATGAACACCCTGATCCTAACCGGCTATGACCGGAACATGGCGGAACTCGCTGAAATCTGTCTCCCATCGAAACAGGCCTGGGCCGACCAGCACGGCGTGAAGCTCCGGGTTTTGCGGGACGACGATTTCCCGACCGAGCACGGCCACCCGTCGTTCCAAAAACTGCGCCACATCCGGCACGCGTTGTTTTTCCAAGGTTTTGAGTGCGTGTTTTGGATGGACGCGGATTCCGTGGTCACCAATTCGGGATTCAAAATCGAATACATCCACTGCGCCCGCAACATGCGGCATCTGATTGTTTCCCATGATTACCCGACTGAGGACAGCCGCCCGTGGTTTAATCGCTGGTCAGCCGGTCACATGATCTGGTTTCGATCCGATAGATCGCTCTCGCTGTTAGATGAGGCAATGAATCAATCACAATTCGCATGGTCGGGTTTATGGGATCAGGACGCGCTTCAGGCCTGCATTCAATCCGAGGAGGATCCACGCTGTCCCTTGATTTTGGGGACGCGTTTTATAAACTCGGTCGTCCCTGGACTAACAGGCAATCCGGACCGTGACTGGCAGCTGGGTGATTTCCTAGTCCATTTCACCGGCATCCCTCACGATCAGCGCGTGGAGGTCGCCCGTAAATTCATCGCTGAAAACCAACCCGAACTTATCTAGCACATGAAACCGATCAAACATCCGAATTGCAATGATATCCTCCGCAAACCAGACGGCATGACCGAGGAGGAATGCGGAGACCTGCACATCCGCCGAGACTCCGGATTCGTCTGGAGCTTTTGGAAACCCGACGCCGAGGAGCTGCTTGCGCTTAACCGTGGAGGCTCAGTTGCTCTGTCTGTCATGGGTGATACGCATCCGCCGCTGTCCGTGCTGGTAGCCCGCCCGTTCGAGCCGTTTGACCACGTCGTCACTGAGGCTGAATACCGTAGCCGCATGGAGGCCGTGAATGGTCGCATGAGCGCACTGATAAGCCTGACCAAGCAGATCGTCTCCACATGGGTCCGCACGTCGGCTGACAACACCGAGCGACAGCGCCTGGTAGATCAGATTTTAGACTTGCTCGACCTCAACCGGGCTGATGGTGAGATTGTTGGATTACTGCCGAAAGCTGGGCCTGAGCCGACTACCACGGCGACCGATGCGGAGCGATACCGGACGGACGCTGAGGGCTGGAAGGCCGAGGCGGAGCGCTGGCGGGCAGTTGCGGAAGCCGCCACGCAAACAGACGGACAGCGCACCGGCGATGTTGGTTTTTGGATGAACGAATGTCTCAGCGCCGAGCGCGAACTCGTGAAGGCCCGTGATGCGGTGCGGCTGCTCTCGACAACGGCGCAAGAACTCGATGCGGTGATGAACCAGCACTATACGAACTGATGATCCGCCCGAAATACCACCACGTCACGCAAGCGCTGATCAACGCCTGCCAAGCAGCGGAGTCAGTCAAAGGCGCGTCGGTCACGATCACCGAAGACACCGCAAACAAAATGGCGACAAGCATGAATCCGCAAGAGTTCCAGCTTTTCGACATCCAGCACGCAGGGCCGAAAACCTTTACCGTCACGCTAAAATGACCTCCGACACCGTCAACGCCCTGGCTGACCACCTCGCGAAGATCGACGCCGATTGGCGGCGTCCGTCCCGACACGGATCTCCGATACTCTCAAACCTCAATAACCAACATGGAAAATGAAACACACAGCGGGGACGGATTGCCTCGCACTCCTTGTTCTCCATTTTTGATCTGTGAAGCCGACCTCAAAAATGGGCGGATGATCAAAGCGGAGCAAGGGGATGGTGTGTTCCGGTTCACGCTCAAGGATGGTCGGAAAACTCGGAAAATCGAAATGTCCGACGATGAGGCGTGGATCGTGGGGAAAATCATCTCAGCGATGCACCCGCACATCTCGGGCAGCAACGATCCGCTGTGGCACCAAATACAGGAGCAGCGCAAAATCATTGAGGAGAACGTCCAAGGCATGGCAGCGGGAGCTGCTGTGTCGCCTCTGAAAAGCGATTGAAGAGCTTCACCCGCTTGCCATCGCCGACTTGTTCTCTAAATCAGCCCGAAATCACCAACCAACTCGACCAATGAAAAAATCTGAAATGTGGCTTGTCGCCAACGCTCACGAAGACGCAGTAAAGCAACTCAAACAACAGCGAGATGATGCAATCGAAGATGCAAAAGACTGGAAAGCCGAAGCTCTGAAATGGAAAGCCCAAGCGTCCAGCCTCAGTCTGCACGACTCAAAAATCTGCAATGCTCAGATGGTCGAACTGCAAACGGAACTCATCGAAGTGACGGAAGATCGCGACATCATGCGTGACGCTCTATGCGAATTGTGGGACGGCTGCTCACTCACGGAAAAGTCTTACAAAATCGTGGAGGAAGCTCTCAAGCACCCGATCACCAAACCAAAAGCAAAACTCCGCCCCGACTCGGAGGGCTGGTGGTGGAGACTCTGCAAGGGCGAGTGGGAATGCGGCAAGACCGAATACATTGCGTGGGAAGACGCTGGAGAGCCAGAGCAAGAGCGGGTGTTGGCATGGTCACGCGGTGGGTGCTACACGCGCTGCGACTACATCAACCTGCGCTCGGACTCTGGGACACGCTGGATCAAAGTGCCGCCACCTGTCTTGGATTCAGAGGACGCCTCTGTGGAGCAACCGCCGGACAGCGGCACTCCGATAAACCAAACAACGACCTAACGAAATGGACACTACGAAGCAAAGCCGCCCCGGCGGTTGCGCTCCCACGGCTGGTTCTGACTCTTCGGCGCGGCTCTCAGGGCTGACCGAAAACGATGAAGACCAGGTGGAAATCTACTCCAATCAGATCATCCATGAAGCGGTGTGGGCTCTCAGCCTGGTTCGCCAAGGGGATCTTGATGACGCCAAGAAATCATGGTCGGACATGCGGGAGTGGATCACCGAGATGGAGCAAATCTGTAGTCAGAACGATGAGCGCACGCACGGTGCGCGAAAGGAGAGTCTATGAAAAAGAAATTGA
>CALMKO010000257.1 GCA_937867415.1 uncultured Verrucomicrobiota bacterium
GCCCCTGCCCCTGCCCCTGCGCAAGATACCGCAGCTTCCGTCAAAGAACTTCCACCTCAACAAGAATCCCGCAAAAGCAAAAAGGAGAAGGAGCCGCTTGGTGAACTCCCCGCCACCAAGCCTCCGTCGAGCGGCTTGATTCCGGCGATGATCGTCCTTTTCATCCTTTTCCTCGCAGGACTCGGAGTGGTCTTCTATGTCAAGCAAACCGGTAGCTTGGTCCAGCCCCCTCCGCTTCAACCCGCCACGGTCGACACCGTAGCCAAGGAAACCGCCTATATCAAATCGGGCTGGAAGAAGGATGCCTATCAATTGCTCGATCAATACATCGCTGCGACTGACAGCCAGGGCAAGCTACCCTACGTGCTCAATGCGTCCGCCCTGGCGACCAAGATCGACGACTTCTACGGGGGCGGCGTGATCATCGATTCCGACACCCCCGCCGAGGCCTTCTCGATTTATGAACTCAGCGAAGAAGACCGCAGACGTGGTCTTTTCATGATGATCTACGATCAGCCGCCCCAATTCGACATCAAGGAGTTTTTCAGACCCTTGGCGAGTCTGGAAGTGCAATACGGGGTCGATGAAGCGGACCTCCTGCTCAGCACCCTCGCCCGGGTCAGCAACTTCGCCATGGAACCGCTGCGCGTGCACGCATTTTTCAAACGCACCCCGGAAGGCCTCAAACTGGACTGGGAAATCTTCGCACAAACCAAATACCGAACCTTCCGGAATTTTACCGAGCTTCCCGAGCTCGGGCAAAAGGCGGTCTTCCGGGTGTTCATCGTCGAGGATGTGCCAGACAAGGGCAAAGCGGTGACAGGAACCCGGACCTACCGCATGGCAGACCCCGCGAATACCCCGGACTCCGCACGCACCAACGTCAAAATCGACTCTGAAGCAGGACGCGCACTCTCCATCATCAATTGGCGCGGCACCCCGGACAACAAACCCATCACCCGCACCGCCACCGTCGAACTCAGCTGGGTCGGTGATGAAGCTTCGCCGGAATTGGAAATCAGTCGCTTCATTTGTTGGGAATTTCTCGGACTCGGAGGACAAGAAACTCCCGCAACCCCAGCCTCCAAGTGACTCACCGGATGGAAACCCCGCCGGAACACGCACGCTCGACCATCGCCGCCATCGCGACTCCACCCGGAATGGGCGCTGTCGCACTCCTCAGGATTTCCGGCCCCCGCGCGATCGAAATCGCCGATCAAGCCACCGCCGGAAAGGCCTCCCTGCTCCTTCCCCGGACTGCCCGCTATTGCCACGTCAGAGATGCCGATGGACGGATCATCGACGATGGCTTGATGACCGTCTTCAAAGGATCGAACAGCTACACCGGCGAGGACAGCGTCGAATTCACCGGGCACGGCGGCATCCTCGTCAGCCGCGAGGTCTTAGGCCGCTTCCTTGCTTGCGGTGCGACCGCCGCAGGACCCGGTGAATTCACCCAGCGCGCCTTTTTAAACGGGAAACTCGACCTCACCCAGGCCGAGGGAGTCATGGACTTGATCTCCGCCCAAACCCGCCTCTCCCTGCGCGCGGCACGGAGCCAGTTGGAAGGAACGCTGGGCCGCCGCACCACCGAGGCCCGGGACCAATTGCTCGAAACCTTGGCCCACCTCGAAGCTTGGATCGACTTCCCAGAGGAAGACATCGACCCCCAAACAGGGCATCTGCTGCGCGGCCGTGTCCACGCCGTGTTGACCACGGTCGACTCGTTGTTGGCCACCGCCGATCAAGGGCGGATTCTACGTGAAGGAGTACGAACCGTCATTTTCGGCGAGCCCAATGTCGGAAAATCCTCCTTGCTCAACCGCCTGCTGGGATTCGATCGGGCAATCGTCAGCGACGTCGCAGGCACCACCCGCGACACCATCGAGGAAATCGTGAACCTGCATGGCATCCCCCTCAGACTCGTCGATACCGCGGGAGTCCGGCAAGCGTCCGACCAGATCGAGGCAGAAGGCATCCAGCGGACGGTCCGCCAAATCGAAGCTGCGGACTTGCTGCTGGAAATTGCCGATGCCCACCTACCAAAACCCAGCGCGGCAGTCCTCCCGTTGACCACCGCCAAGCGCTTGCAAGTGCTCAATAAATGCGACTTGGGTGAACATCCGTCCTGGCATGGAGTGAACGCGGTCCGGATTTCATGCTCGATGGACCAGGGCTTCGATGAATTGTCCGACAGAATCCGCGACTCCCTCCACTTGGGTGATACCGACTGGGGTGAACACGCCGTTGCCATCAATGCACGCCATCAAGCCAGCCTTCAACTCGCACGCACCTGCCTGCTCGCCGCATTGGAACTTCTCGACGATTCCACAAGCGATCCCGAGCTCGCCGCCATCGACCTGCGCGAGGCCTTGGACGCGTTGGGCGAGATCCCCGGTAAAGTGGACACCGAAGATCTGCTCGGCGTGATCTTCAGCAGCTTCTGCATCGGTAAATAACGCGCTATCCCGCCGCACTGAGAATCCTCGCTTGATCGAAGTCAAAAGGCGTAAGCTCGACCACCACCCGCTCGTTCGGCAAAAACGAAGGAGGCTCCGTGGACAGCTGCTTGGACAGGTGCGCAAGGACGACCTTGCCATTCGGCAAGGACACCCGATAGAGAACCGGATTGAGATTTTCTAAAATCGTCCCGAGGGCATGGATCGATGCATCTGGCATGGCGTGCCAGAGCATCAGCCTAAATCACCTCTCACTACAAGCTTCCGTGCCAGAGAAATTGCACCACATTCTTCCCGCGAGTGATGACCTTGCTTGACGAGACGCTCAGGAAGCTCATTGTCATGCGCACATGCCCACCACGATCCGTGGGCTTGCATTACTTCTCAAGAATTCCTGCTCCACGATTCATCATGAACTCCCACCTCCTCACTGGATTCACCGCGCTTGGCTGCATTCTGCTCGCTTCCTGTCACCCCTACAACGAGAATCAAGACAAGAAACCGGTGAAGCAGCCGG
Organism: uncultured Verrucomicrobiota bacterium; assembly: GCA_937867415.1. Classification (GTDB taxonomy): domain Bacteria; phylum Verrucomicrobiota; class Verrucomicrobiia; order Verrucomicrobiales; family Akkermansiaceae; genus Luteolibacter. The sequence goes on from CALMKO010000257.1 coordinate 2,977, forward strand.
AGCCGAAAACTCTCACCGCCGCTGAACAAAAAAAAGCCAAAGAGGAACGCGACTCAATGAAGCAAAAGGAAGCCGCGAAGAAGACAGAAGGGCAGGATCTCGCAGGTGCAGGTGGCATGCCGCCTGAGACCACCCCCAGCACCAGCACCACCACCGATCTTCCGAAACCCACCACTCCTGAGAAAAAGCCCGAATACAAATTTGCAAGCAAAGTCCCCGGAAAAGAAGGTTTTGTGTTCAGCCCCTACAACAACAAGGTCGTGGATGTGCGTGACATCCCAAGCGGCACCCTCGTCCAAGATCCCACCTACACCGGTGAGGGCAAGGGCTACTTCCGCGTACCTTGAAATGGCTTGACCCCCGGTAAACTTCCCTAGGAAAATTGACCGGGTCCCACGGATTGGACCCGGTCTTTTTTTGTATCCTCGATGCCTGACTTTCACAACATCACCATCCTCGGCGGAGGTTTGCTCGGCGGTTCACTCGCGATGGCGCTCGCTGCCCTCGAGAATCCACCCAAGGTGCGGCTCTGGGCGCGCAAAGAAGAAACCGTAACTGAGGCACGGGATCTCGGGATCGACCACGTGACCGGTAACCTCGCCGAGGCGGTTCGTGAAGCCCAGCTGATCATCCTCGCCGTACCCGTCGGCGCGATGACCGCACTCGTCACCCGCTGCCTGGATGCCGGGCTCGCGGAAAACTGCCTCATCAGCGATGTCGGGAGCGTCAAGCGCCTGCCCCATCTCGCGATCAGCCCCCTCCTGCGTGGCTTCCCAGTCCACTTCATCGGAAGCCACCCCATGGCTGGCTCCGAGCGCAACGGCCTTTCCGCTGCAACCCCCACCCTTTTTCAAAACGCTGCCTGCCTGCTTACCAACGACGAGCTCGCACCCGCCGGCTTGGCCGCAGACCTGGAGCAATTCTGGAAATCCATCGGCTGCCGAACCTCCTGGATGAGCTCAGCAGTGCATGATGAACTCGTCGCCCGCATCAGCCACTTACCCCACATCATCGCCGCAAGTGCCGCAAGGGTTTGCTTGAAAACACCCTCCGAAGGCCGCTTCGGCGGCGGAGGTCTGCGCGATACCACCCGCGTCGCCGCCGGCAATCCCGAGATGTGGGCGGAAATCGTCATCGAAAACCGCGAAGCCCTCGCAGGCCTCCTCCAAGAAACCATCGCCGACCTCAGCGAAATCCTTGTCAGCCTCCAAGCCGCCGATCAAGAACAAGCCCGCCAATGGCTTTCCACCGCCAAACAACGGCGCGATCCCTTGAAACCCGCCCAATAGCCTTTTCCACCCAGTCAACCATGTCGGAATTCCGAGTCAAAGCCATTTCCAAACTCCACGCCGAGTTCAGCGTCCCCGGTGACAAAAGCATGTCCCACCGCGCCGCCATCCTCGGCGCACTCTCCAACGGCGTCTGCACCATCCGGAATTTCCTACCCAGTGAAGATTGCCTGAACACACTCAACGCCATGCGCTCGCTCGGCGCATCCTATGACGTTCTCGCGGAACTCGCCGGCTATGGCCCCACCGACCTTCGCATTCACGGCCAATCCATGAAACTCACCGCCCCATCCGCTCCCATCGACTGCGGAAATGCGGGCACTGGCATGAGACTCCTCGCCGGCCTGCTCGCCGGACAAGCATTCCACACCGAACTTTTTGGCGACGCCTCCCTCTCCTCCCGCCCCATGGGCCGCATCACCGTGCCACTCGGCCAGATGGGGGCCAATATCGAAACGCGGGGGAAAAAACCCGGCTGCGCCCCCCTCTTCATCCACCCGGCCAAACTGCGTGCCATCACCTACGACATGCCCGTCGCCAGCGCACAGGTCAAAAGCGCCGTCCTCCTCGCAGGGCTTTTTGCCGAGGGCAAAACCACCGTCATCCAACCCGCTGAAACTCGCGATCACACCGAACGCATGCTCACGTCCTTCCGCGTCAGCACCCGCCGCGACGGCCAAGCCATTTCCATCTTCGGCGGACAAACTCCCGAAGCCTGCGATTTCACCGTCCCGGGCGATATCTCCAGCGCTGCTTTCTGGCTCGTCGCCGCCGCCGCCATCCCCGGCTCACGATTGCTGATCAAAAACGTCGGCCTCAACCCAACTCGCACCGCCATCCTCAAGGTGCTCAGCCGCATGGGTGCCCACATGACCGAAATCGTCCACCACTCGGAGGGTGAACCCATCGGCCACATTGAAATCCACGGCGCCCATCTCACCGGGACCACCCTCCTCATCGACGAAATCCCCAACCTCATCGACGAAATCCCCGTCATCGCCGTCGCCGCCGCCCTCGCCAAAGGCCGCACCATCATCCGCAACGCCAAAGAACTCCGCGTCAAGGAAACCGACCGCATCACCACCGTCGTCGAGGGCCTACGCTCCATGGGAGCCGATGTCGAGGAATTCGACGACGGCATGGAAATCAACGGCGGCACCCCCCTGCACGCTGCCGTGATCGAAAGCTCCGGAGATCACCGCATCGCCATGGCCTTCGCCATCGCAGGCTTGTTTGCCAAGGGTGAAACCATCATCAAGGATACCGACTGCGTCAACACGTCCTATCCCGGCTTCGCACACCATCTCAATGCCATCCGCCACGAGCGGTCCGACAGCGCCGACTTCACCCTACCCATGATTTCACACGCGTGACCCAGCCACCACGATTCGCCATCGCCATTGATGGCCCCGCCGCATCAGGAAAGAGCACCCTCGCCCGGGAGATCGCCAAGCGTCTCGGGCTTGTGATGGTCAACTCCGGCGCCATGTACCGCGCGGTCACCTGGAAAGTCCTCCAGCAAAAAATCGACCCCAACGACAGCGCCGCCGTCATCGACCTGCTCGGAAGAATCCAAATCCACTGCGGAGAAGTCGGCATGACATCCACCTGCACCATCGACGGCGTGGACCCCGCCGACGAACTCCGTAGCGAGGCCATCAATGCCAATGTCTCCGCCATTTCCGCTATCCCGGAAGTCAGAGACCTACTGGTGAACCTCCAGCGGAACTACCTCGATCACACCAGCATCATCATGGAAGGCCGCGATATCGGCTCCGTCGTCTTCCCCGACACGCCCTTCAAGATCTATGTCGATGCAAACGAGACCGTCCGCGCCGCGCGTCGTCACAACATCGGAGAAGTGGACCCCATTTCAAAACGAGACGCCGCCGACAGCGAACGCCTCCATGCCCCCCTCATGGTTGCCGAAGGCGCAGTGCTGTTAGACACCTCGGACCATACCATCGAAAGCGCGGTAAACGCCGCCATCGACATCCTCAACCAACAAGGACTCCCCGACCTTGGCGAACTTCCACCCCCACCTTGAAACCTCACACACAAATGGGCTGGATCTACTGGCTGGGCTGGATGGCCTTTGGCGCGGCCTTCCGCACCCTGTTCGGCCTCAAAATCGTCGGTCAGGAAAACCTCATCACCGAAGGTCCCGTGCTCGTCGCCTCCAACCACCAAAGCTTTCTCGATCCACCATTGATCGGGAATCTCTATAAAACCGAGATGGTCTATCTCGCCCGTAAGACGCTTTTTGTCGGTCTCGGCAAGTGGCTCTACCCGCGCTGGAATGCCATCCCCGTGGACCAGGACCGCCCGGACATGGGCAGCCTCAAGACCATCATCCGCAAACTCAAGGACGGCCACCGCGTGCTGGTCTTCCCGGAAGGCGAGCGGACGCCCGACGGCAGCATCGGCAACGCCGCGCCCGGAATCGGACTGGTCGCCATCAAATCCGCCGCCGTGATCCAGCCCGTTCGAATCTCCGGTGCCCGCGAAGCACTGCCACGGGGCTCAGGCCGCATCAAGTTTGCCCGCATCACGGTGACCATCGGCAAACCCATCCGCCTGACCGCTGCCGAACTCAAAGCTCCCAACGGCAAGGACGACTACGACCACCTCGCCAAGCGAATCATGAGTGCGATCTCAGAGCTATAGCTTTGTGTGGTCCCGCCCATGAACAAGCCTGTAGCGGCGTCTCTATGAGCGCCGAAGCCAAAGAAAAAAGCGGGAACCACCTCTTCATTCAACAGGTCAGTCATAGACACGCCC
>CALMKO010000258.1 GCA_937867415.1 uncultured Verrucomicrobiota bacterium
GGCTGGGTCTGCGGAGGCGATGGTGCTGAGAGCTAGTAACAGAAATAGTGCGTGTTTCATGGGATTTGGAGATAGGACTTATAGGACCTATGGGATGAGTGGGATCTGGACGTTGGTGCTGATTTTGCCACGCTTTTTATAGCCGTCGGTGGCACCGAAGAGGTAGGTAGGCTCGTCGTCTTCGATGAGCAGGGCGGGGCGTTCGATGTTGGAAGAGCTTTTTCCGCCATCTGCGAGATTGAAGGAGTTTTCGAGAATCTTGGGATGGGGAGCGGCTTTCCAGTTCACGCCGTCATCGGATTGAAAGAGGCAGATGCCGCCGGCTGAGCCGGTAAAGGTGCCGACGACGTCGCGGGTTGCGGCGTAGTAGCGGTTTCCGTATTTTTTGCTGAACCAGATGAACGGGTCTTCGGCGACCATCCAGTGTTTGCCGGGTTTTTCCGCCTCGAAGATTCTGCCCGGGGTTTTGCGATAGGGTCCATCCGGCCGATCCGCGAGGGCGACACCGTAGCGGACGTTTCCGCCCATTTCCTTGCCCTTGATGAATTGCACGGCCTTGTAGATGAGGACCACGCCGCCGTCCGGGCGAATGCAGGCGGCGGGATTGGTGACGCAGAGGGAGTCGAAGGATGTTTGATCGGAGGAGATATCGACGATCGGTTGATCGAGTCGCTTCCAAGGTCCAGCAGGGTTCTCTGCGATGGCGACGCCGATGCGCTGGTTGTTGCGGTGCATGGGGTAGCTTTTGCCGTCGCCATGATTTCCCATGTAGTAGAGGTGGTATTTGCCATGGTGGAAAAAGACGTTGGAGTTGTGGGTGACGTCCGCATCCCAGTATTTTTGGCCGGTTGCGGGATTGATGCCGCGTTTGGGGAGGGCGACATTGACGTGCTGATAGGGGCCTGCGGGTTTGTTTGAGACGGCGTAGGCGATTTCCGAGTGGATGGCCCAGCCCGGAGCGAAACCGACTTTGACGGGCCAGCGGGAGTAGAAGAGGTGATACTTTCCATCGGGCCCTTTGACCGGTGCGCCGCACCAGACGAAGAAATCCTTTTCCGCGAAGCGGTTCGCTGCGGGGAGTGGTTTGACGCGGGCTCCGAGGTCGAGTTCTGCGGCAGGCAGGACCGGGCTGAGGAGGACGAGCAGGGCGATGAGGCGGATCATGGTGAGGTTGGGTTTTGGTGGTTTTTGTTAGAATCTCAGGCCGAATCCGAGTGGGAACAAGGCTTCGTTCGCCTTCAGGTTGCTGAGAGGGATCTGGGCCATGGAGCGAGGCCATGAAAACGAGAGTTTGCCTGTGAAGGGTGACGTGCCGAAGAGAGCGTCCGTGACTCCCTGACCTTCGGTGCCGGGAAGCCAGGCGGCGACGAGGGCGTCCGCCTGATCGGCTACGTCTCCGAGGATCAGTGGTCGGCCTGAGATGACCACGACGAGGACCTTGAGGCCGGCAGTCTTGAGTGATCTAACAGCTTCCGCGTCTTCCTTGGAGAGCGAGAGTTCCGAGCGGTCGCCCTTCATCTCCGCGTAGGGTTCCTCACCGACGACGACGATGCCGAGGTCCGCGCCTGCGGCCTCAGAGCCATCCTTGGAGAAGGTGACTTTGGTTTCCGTGCTAACGGACTTCCGGATGGCCGCGAGGATGGTGGTTCCGCCCGGGGTGATGTCACCGGGTTTGCCCTGCCAGTCGATGGTCCAGCCGCCGCACTGGATTCCGAGGTCATCGGCGCTGCGTCCGGCGACATGGATGTGGCGGGTGGATTTGGAGATGGGCAGGAGTTGTTTTTCGTTTTTGAGGAGGACCAGTGATTCGGTGACCGCCTGGCGGGCGATTGCGCGGTGTTCGGAGGAGCCGAACATTTTCTGGAGTTCAGGATCGGGGGCGAGAGCGGTCTTTCCGTTGAGCATGCCGCTGGCGAACTTGACACGGAGGATGCGGGTGACGGCGTCGTCGATGCGAGAGACCGGGACTTTTCCTTCGGTGACGAGTTGCTGGAGCGAGCTGATGAACTCGCGGTAGCGATCGGTGACCATGACCATGTCCATGCCCGCGTTGATTGAAATTTCGATGCACTTTTTATAGTCGGCCGGAGTGACTTGTCCGGCGGCGTTGCTGCTTACGACAGCAGCGGCGTCTTTTGCCGGGGCGACGAGTTGGTCGATGGCGTTGTAGTCGGAGATGAGGAAGCCTTCGAAGCCGAGTTCGTTTTTCAAGACGTCGGTGAGGAGGTATTTGCTTCCGGAGCATTTCACGCCGTTCCAGCTGCTGTAAGAGGGCATGATGGTGGCGACCCCGGCCTTGATGGCGGCAGGGTAGCCAGCCATGTGGATGGCGCGCAGGGTGGCTTCATCCAGGCGTGTGTCTCCTTGGTCGAGCCAGCCGTCCTGGGTGGCGGTGCCGTAGGTGGTTCCGCCGTCGCCGATGAAATGCTTCGCGCAGCCGACGGCGGCGGTTTTGCTTGAAAGATCCGTGCCTTGCAGGCCGCGCACCGCAGCGGCGCCGAGGCTGGCGACGAGGGCCGGGTCTTCCGAGAAGCCCTCGTAGGTGCGGCCCCAGCGAATGTCGTGGGGAACGGTCACGCAGGGGGCGAAGGCCCACTGGATGCCTGTGGCGCGGACTTCGAGGGCGGTGATGTGGGATACCTTTTCGACGAGGTCCGGATTCCTGGTGCAGCCGAGGCCGATGTTGTGGGGGAAGATGACCGCGCCTAACACATTGTTATGTCCGTGGACCGCGTCGATGCCGTAGAGGAGGGGGATGGCGAGCCGGGTTTGGAGGGCCAGGTTCTGGCAGTCCTGATAGATCTTCGACCAATCGGCAAGGGTGTTGCCGTTTTTCGGGTCAGAGCCGCCACCGCTGAGGACGGATCCCAGATGGAGGTTCTTGATGTCATTGAAATCCTTGATGGCACCGAGGTCGGGTTGGGTCATTTGACCGACTTTTTCCGCCAGGGTCATTTTCCCGACGAGTTCACGGATCTGGGGGTCGTTGGCGCTTAGCCATGAGGGAGAAGCGGCGATCGCGAGGGAGGGAACGAGGAGGGCAGCCAGGGCGAGTGAACGGTGGCGGAGCGGGCGGGGAC
>CALMKO010000259.1 GCA_937867415.1 uncultured Verrucomicrobiota bacterium
TTTCCAATTACTCCAAGATAAGCCTGTAAGTAGGCCTTGAGCAATTGGATCTTGGCTTCGGAATGTGCTGGAAGGAGGTTTTGGGGCATTTGTGGGTTGGATTTATAGTTCGCTCATTCTAGCACTGGTATCGCCTTCTGATGTGGCTGTCGTAATACCTGCCCTTTGATGATGAGTTCATGAACGCGGCATGAACGTGTTCAGGCACCCGACAGAAGGAATAGGATTCGCCAGACGTGAAACGGATGACCATCCTTCCGGTCGTGGGATCATACCCAACTGCTGAAATCGCCGAAGATCTCACACGAATCATTTCCATCGTTTTCTCCTTTCTATTGCCCAAGTTCACGCTTCCCGCTGGAAAGAAATTGCCTGTCAGAGACGGGACCGCGGTACATGTCGTCGTCCAAGAACTGAAGTAGGCGCTTCAATTGGACTCCACCTTCTGGCAATTCAATCCTCTTGCCTTTGATCGGAATATCAAAGTTCACCGCTTCGGCAGCGGATTTTAGATGTGCCAGTGTGGAGGTGTCCAGAACTTGATTCTTCAAAATCCTCGCGATCTTTCCTCTGGACCAGCGACTGGCAGTTTTCGACAACGCCGCCGCGTCCTTGCATTTGATCATCGCGTGGCTGGCAAACTCGGTCATTTGCTCTTCCGTCGCCTGAAGCTCATACACTTCGAAATCAAAGATTCGCCTGACGGTTCCGAGCTTCGTGAAATAGAAGGTTCCGTCTCTCCACACACCCGCCAACTTCTGCTCGATCGATACAACCGGGCTTTTGAGCTCTTTGAAAACTCCTTGCGAGAACCGGAAGATGCCGCGCCCTGGTGAGAACACGCGCTTTGCGTCAAATGCTTGGAACATCAATTCCTTTTTCCCGCCAGATAAGTCATAACCGATGATAGCCTTAATCCTTGGTCCGGTATTCCCCACGAGGTCTGACTCGACCATGTCATCGGCCGTCATCGGGGCTGCTACGACAGCCAGCAATTCATCCGGGACGGAGAACTCCCTGATCTGAAAACACTCGTCTTCGTTCAGTTTATACCCAGGGTCGAAATCCACGTACTCCGTAATACCCTTGAAGAAATCCTTGGAGAGGTCGAGAAACATGGCCCTGACGTCGGCGGCAGATTGCTGCTCGACGGGCATCCGTAGAATGCGCACAGGATCTTCATGGGTGAATACGAACGGGTTCATGTTTTTTTAAGGGGTGAATCCAAAAGCATGTAGTCGGCGACCGTTGCCGCCCGGTGTTTCCCCCGGACGTGATGCAGCGTGCGCTTCGAAATCAAAACGTAGGTAACGCCACCAGAGGCAACTTCATAGAAGTGATACCCTAGCGCGCCGATCAACGGGTTCATGTGATACGAATTTGAGGTGAGGACCAC
>CALMKO010000260.1 GCA_937867415.1 uncultured Verrucomicrobiota bacterium
ATCGAAGAAAAATCGCTGCTTCTCGATCACAAGGGCCCCACTCTGGAACGTTTCCAAATCCGCTCCGACCAGTGGAACCAATGCCTCAACGGCGTACAATGGGACCGCCCCACCACCTTGTTTCCCACCTGCATCGCCATGGGTGCGACATGGGATCCGGCGCTCATCCATCAAGTCGCCACCGCACTCTCGGACGAAGCCCGCGCCATCTACAACGGCTGGCACAACGACCCCGATTTCAAGGGCGAGAAAAAAGGGCTCATCTATCGCGCACCGGTCATCAACATCAGCCGCAACCCCTACTGGGGCCGCATCCACGAAGTTTACAGCGAGGACACCTACCTCACCGGCCGCATGGCGGTGGCCTATGTGAAAGGCCTCCAGGGCAACGACCCCCATTACCTCAAAGTCGCCGCCACCTTGAAACACTTCGCCGTCAACAACGTGGAGACGGACCGCCAGAAACTCGATGCAAGCGTGCCCGAGCGCTGGCTCCGCGAATACTGGCTGCCCCATTTCCGCGATGCGGTCGTCGAGGGCAAGGCCCAATCTTTAATGGCTTCCTACAACGCGATCAACGGCACCCCGAACAACATCAACCCCTGGCTTCTCACCAACCTTCTCAAAAACGAATGGCTCCACGAAGGCTTCGTCGTCTCAGACCTCGGTGGCGTGCGCACCCTCGTCCAAGGCCACGGCGAGGGGAAAATGGACTACGTGGATGCCGTCGCCCGCAGCGTGATGGCCGGTTGTGATTTCTCCGACAAGGAATACGCCCAACGCATCCCCGAGGGAATCCGCCAGGGAAAAATCACCGAGGCTCGTCTCAATGACGCCCTCGCCCGGGTTCTCCGCGTCCGCATGAAACTCGGCGAATTCGATCCCCAGGAACGTCTGCCGTGGAGCAAGATCCCGCTCGACATCATCGACGGACCCGCCCACCGCGCGCTTGCCCTGAAGGTGGCCCAACAATCGATCGTGCTGCTGGAAAACAAAAACAAGCTCCTGCCACTCGATCCCAAGAAACTGAAGCGCGTTGCGGTCATCGGCCCCCGCATCGATCGCATCAACACCAACAACTACAACGGCAGGTTCCGCGATGGCATCACCCCGCTACAGGGGCTCAAAGACCGCTTGCCGCAGGATTGCGAAGTGACCCACACCGATGGCGGATTCCTCGGGGGCAAGCCGCACAGTTGGATCAAGGAACCACCATTTCCCGAGTTCAACCCGGCAGAAGAGCTTGAAAAAGCCGCTGGACTCGCGAGGGCGGCCGATGTCGCCATCGTCTTCGTTGGCACTGATTTCATGATCGAACACGAGGCACGCGATCGCCAAACTCTCAATCTCCCCGGGAACCAGGAGGAACTCGTCAAAACCGTGCTCGCCGCCAATCCCCGCACCATCGTCATCCTTACCAGCGCCGGTCCGCTGGCGGTGCCGTCGTTAAAAGAAAACGTCCCGGCCATGCTACAAGCCTGGTGGCCCGGCGGGCAAGGTGGCCATGCCGTCGCCGATGTGTTGTTAGGCAACGCCGAGCCCGGTGGACGCCTGCCTTACACGATGTATGCATCCGATTCACAAGTCCCGCCGCTCGATCAATATGATATCTCCAAGGGATTCACCTATATGTATCTCAAGGATGCGCCGCTCTATCCCTTCGGTTACGGCCTGGGATACACCACCACAAATCTTTCGGATCTCAAACTCTCCAAACCCTCCGCAGGCCTGGAAGAAACCCTAAGCGCCACGGTCACTATTGAAAACACCGGCAAGCGCGACGGCGCGGAAATCATCCAAATCTACGCCAAGGAGCCGCATGGGAAAGTCATCAAGCCACGCGTGCGACTGGTCGCCTTCCAGCGCGTCGAACTGAAATCGGGCGAAAAGAAAACCATCAGCATTCCGGTGGAGGTGGCCCGCATGCGATATTGGGACGCAACCGCACACGCATTCACCGCCGATCCCGGAACCTACCAGCTGGGCGCGGGGACCAGTTCCGAGA
>CALMKO010000261.1 GCA_937867415.1 uncultured Verrucomicrobiota bacterium
TACACAGAGTAGATCGTCGGCAGCGTCAGATGTGTATAAGAGACAGCTCAATGGCTCTTCCGACAGCCTCCCACGGAAAGCAAACTCCTAGCAGAGAAGCTCACCGACTTGGCACCGATCAAGCTGAGGTCCACCTGATGGACGTTTTCAAAATCCACGAACACATGGTTCATCGGAGGCACGACGGGTGATGGCGTCGTCATGGTCTTTCGGTGTTATCAAGTTTAAGCAACCTCCGTTTGGTAAACGCTCTCCCCGCTCTCCGGATACTTCTCCAGCACATGCTGGAATAGCACACCGCACTTCTGTTCGAAAAGCTCCGTGGTGTATTTCTCCGGCAATCCGTTATCCAGCATTTTCTCGATCTCCACCCGCACCGCCGCCCGCGTCGTGCGCTTGGTCCGCCACGCGAGCACCAGCTTCTCCGTCTTCAGTTTCGCCAGTAGATCCTTGCACACCTTCTTGATCGCTTCGGTCTCCTGCGGCGTGAGATCCGGGCCGGGTCTTGTTAGAATATCAAATACCGCCAACTCCTCCTCGCTGATGTTTTCGCGCAGGTGGCGCTGCTCTTCTTCACTGAGATCCTTGGTGAAGGTCACCAACTCCGCAAACAACTGCTCGATGCTCAAGGCGCCGTTGTTATATGCCTCGATCATCTTCTGAAACCGATCCAGGAAATCATAACGGCTCGCGTTCAGGCGGATCAGGTTGTCCAGCTTGCGCTCGATCAAGGCCCGCAGTTGTTGTGCTTCGATGTTCTTGTTGGGCGTCTTGGCGAACTTCCTCTCCAACACCTCAAAATCGATCTTGCTCAGATCAATCGTCTTCGCTTCCGCTCCAGGCTCCTTCTGCGCTTCCGTGACGATGGACTTGTCCAACACCTCCGAGATTTTTCCCATCACTTCTGTGATGTTCACCGGATCTTTTTGAGCGCGCACCGCTTTCGCGAGTTCGGCGATCACCTGCGCTCTCGGTGCCAGCAACGGGATCACCGGGTCCGGCATCACCGCCTTGTATAGCCGCGCCACGTCGTTCGCCTGGCCGAGGAAGGAATCCGTCACCTCGTCCGTCCGCAGCAGTTGGTTCACCGCCGGGATGAACAGCTTGTTGGATGAATCCGGAATCGACTCCAGATCCACGTTCTGTTTCCGGCAAAACTCGGCCACTTGATCCAGCGCGATCCGCAGGGCATCCACCAGCTCCGTCTTGTCCTTCACCGGCATCTCGCCGCCGCCGGTGCCGGAACCGTAGATGGCCAATGCTTTTTCCAGCTCCTGGAATACATTCGCGTAATCCACGATCAAGCCGTTCACCTTGTCGCCATACACCCGGTTGGCGCGGGCGATGGTTTGCATCAGCGTGTGGCCGCGCATCGGCTTGTCCAGATAGAGCGTGGAGCAGCTCGGCGCATCGAAGCCCGTTAGCCACATCGCGCAGACGAAGACCAGGCGGAAGGGATCGGCCGGATTCTTGAACTTCTCCTCCAGGTCCTCCTTCACCATCCGCTCGCGGTGCGGCAGGATCTCCGGTCCATCATTCTGCCCCGGCGACACGACCACCGCCATGTCCGTCTCCTGAAGATTGACCAAGCGCGCATGCAGCGTGGCGAAATCCGGATGACTGCCTGCCATCCCTTCCAGCGCTTTCAGCACGCGGGCCTTCTCCGTCTCCCACTCGGCGCGGACTTTTTCATACATCCGCAGCGTCGTCAGCTTGTCGATGGAAACGACCATCGCCTTGCCCTGATAGCCTCGGTTCAGGAAATGATGGACGATGTCCTTCGCCACCGCGTCCAGCCGGTCCTCGCGGGTGATCAGGTGATAGCGCTGGCCCAGCACTTTGCGCAGCTTATCCTCCTGATCGTCGTCCAGCCCGGCGTCCTCGATCGTTTGATAGATCTCCTCGTTCAGCTCCGGGTTGGTGATTTGCAATTCCGGCGTCCGGTTCTCGTAGAACAACGGCACCGTCGCCCCGTCCTCCACGGACTGTCTGAAATGATAGACACTCACGTAATCGCCGAACACCTCGCGCGTCCGTTCCTCTCCGGCGATCAGCGGCGTGCCGGTGAAGGCCACGAACTTCGCGTTCGGCAGCGCCGTGCGCATGTTCATCGCCAGCGTGTCGTATTGGCTGCGGTGCGCCTCGTCCGTCAGCACGATGATGTCATCCCGCTCCGACAGCACCGGATGCAGCGTCCCCGGCTCCGTGCGGAACTTGTGGATCAGCGTGAACACATAGCGGTGATCCTCACCCAGCAGTTTCCGCAGGTGGCTCGCGCTCGTCGCCTGGCACAGCTCGGACGCCGCGCCGCAGGTCGAGAAGGTCCGGTAAATCTGCGTGTCCAGTTCCGTCCGGTCCGTGATCACCACGAAGGTCCAGTTTCCCTTGAGCTTCCGGAACACCTTCTCCGCGAAGAACACCATCGAGTAACTCTTCCCGCTTCCCTGCGTGTGCCAGAAAACGCCTATTCGGTTCTTTGAACACGAACCCTCACCCCCAGCCCCTCTCCCAGAGGTAGAGGGGAGTTCCTTGGCGATCTCCATCAGCACATTCTCGGTTTCATGAAGAACTGCCGCGTTCTTGAAGCGGATAACCTTCAGCTTTTGCGAGCGCAGATAGGCATCGCGCTTTTTGTCGTGAGCCTTCGCTTGAGCGGAATCGTGGACCTCGCCATCGCATTCCACGACGAGCCCTGATTCGTGGCAGTAGAAGTCGCAGATGTATTCGCCGAATTGGTGTTGCCGCCGAAACTTCGCTCCAGCGAGCTGACGATCTCTCAACAAATCCCAAAGCACCTCCTCCGCCGGTGTCTGCCGGTCCCGCAATTCGCGAGCCCGTGCCACCATCCCCGCCACTTGAAAGCCACCGCGATAGTGTTTGATCTCCCTCTCCCCCTGGGAGAGGGCCGGGGTGAGGGTAGGTTCTGGAGAGCAAAGGCCGACCAACACCGAGATCGCCCTGTTCACACCATGGAACTGGTGATTGCGGGCTAGAAGCTTGTTCACCCCGCCTTTGCTGTCCACGAACCTAGTGAAGTTTTCGATCAGATCCAGCAGCCGCCCTTTCTCACAAGTCCCGCGCAGTAGCGTCTCCAGCGAGATCCCCGCCACATCCTCCTCGCTCGTCGCCTTCTTCCAATCGCCGAAATGCTCCCACGCCGCCGTCAGGCTGCCGATCTTGCTCTGCACCCCGTTCGAGACCAGCAGCAGCGCGTTGTAGTGGAAAAGCTGCGGGATCGTCTGCTTGTAGTCGCGGAGGTTCTTGTCGAATCCCTCGCGCACGTTCACGCCCGGCTTCTTCAGCTCGATCAGCACCAGCGGCAGGCCGTTCACGAAGCCCACCAAATCCGGCCTGCGAACAAAATCCTGCCCTGCCACCCAGAACTGCGAGCCCAGGAGGAAATCATTGTTCTCCGGCACCTCCCAATCGACCACGGACACCACTTCCACCCGCTGCCCGCCGTGCTCTTGATCGGGAAACGAAACTTTCACGCCCTGCTTGAGCAGCTTGTCGATCTCACGGTTCGCCTCCGCCAGACTCAGCGCCGTGCGATCCCGGCAAATCTCCTCCAACGCTCCCTCAATCGCCTCCACCGGCAGATCCGGATTCAAGCGACGGAGCGCTGGCTTCAGCCGGCCCGTGAGAACCACCTCCCGCTTCCCTTCACGGCCGAGAGCACTCACAGCGCCATCCTGCCCTTCGTAGCCTTGGCGAAGTAGGGTCCACTCGTCGTAGCAATTCACCACCTCCCAGCCCAGCTCATGCTGCATGAGTTGGATCGCCGGTTGCTCGACGAGGTGGTCTTCGGTATAGCTTCCTTCACTCATCGTTCTTCGATTGTTCTATCTCAAAGACAAACTGCTGCACCAGCTCAAATGCCCGTCGTGCCTGCTCCTCCCTAACTGAATCATCCGTATCATTGTGAAACTCCACGACCATCATTGGTCCGTAGAAATCCACCCCTTGGAATTTTTCCTTCAGAATCTCGACAGACTTCGCCACATCAGAACCATCAAGCATCTGAGCTCTCCACGACCTTGCCAATCCTCGAATTCCTCCCTGATAGTGATCGAGACAATAGCAGATATCGTATGCATCCTTGGGTTTCTCCCGATTTGCCAGAGCGATGGACTTCATTACCAGAAAATCCGGAACGGATGCCACGCGAAGGCTTACCGTGTTCTTCGCCCCGCCGGCCATTTGACCAGAAAGCTTCATGGTTAAAGGGGAATGAAACGCCGCCGCGCATCCGTCCGCCTTCAGCACCCTGAAATTTTTGATCAGTTTGGGTTTGTTCTTTCCGGTCTTCACATCCTTGGGAGCCAGGAAATCCAGTTCCACCTGCACCGCTGGTTCTCCATCTCCCAGATCCACTTGCGTAATGAATTGAAAATCCAGCTCACCCTGGCGATAGCGTCCTGTTCCCAGCAACAACTTGAGCATCTCCGCATAGCGCCCTTGATTCAGCTTTGTGGCATCCAGTGCCAGATCCACATCAATGCTTCCAACGTGAGCCTCGTCCGTCTCGCCGATCACCAGATCCGGCACCCAGCCGCCCACCAGCACCAGACAATCCTCATAAGACGCCAGCACCTGCATCACATCCACGATCACCCGTTTCGCTGCCGCCACCTGGCGCGGTTCGTAATCCTCCTCATGGCGGGGTTCGTCAGACATGCTGGTTTTTCCCTTCCCATTTTGGTTTCAGATATTGATTCAGAACCGCTTCCGCTGCTTCTTCGCCACGACCGCCCACGTGGCGCAGGTCCAGCCAAGTAATGACGGCATTGGTGCAACCAAGCCTTCCGTCACTGTGGTCTCCCATATAAAAAATACCGGCATCATCAGGAATCAGGACCACCAGATTTTCCCCGCTTGCCACCCGCTTCGCCTCGGTCACCTCGACAAATTCATCTAACGCCGCATCGCTCACATAAAGCCAGGTCTTGTTCTGACGGACACTCGGAGCCTGGAAATCCGCCGCGCTGAATGCCGCATAGGCGACCTCACCTTCCGCATCGTTCAAGCGTTCCAACCTCTTCTGCAATTCCTGCGGCTTCAGCAGCGTGAAATAGCCCACCCTCCGGTGCCGCTCAAACCGGTAAGCCTTCCCCCAAGCTTCCAATAATCCGACAGCATCCTTCACTCGAAATGTTCGGTCATCGAGTGGTTCCAGCCACGCTTCCTCGCGCAGGTGGGTGACCACCTTGTTGACCAACCCGATGCTCACACCCGGTTCACAATACTTCTGCAAGGCCGTTTGAGTCCACTTGGCTCCGGCCTTTTGAGGAGCCAACAGCGCAAGCAGCACCCGGGCTGAAGCGGCAGTCCCCAGATTCGCCTTCGGCTTTGGCCGCTCGTGCACTGCGGCAAGTCCGGTCCGCTCAATGTAAAGCGAGCCGGGAACTACCAAGCGGCAGTTTCCTGCCAGATCAAACCAGCTCCAGCCGTGCTTCTCGCATAGCTCCGCAATCCTGGGCGAGATGTGCGGTGCCGCCAATACCGGGACGATCGTGTCGCGCCCACCGTCCTGGCCGAAACGATTCGTCAGGCTAACATAGGGAAACTGAGACGGACGCGGCAGCTCCTTGCATTTCACCCACAGTTCCACCCGATTCTTGGTTCGTGGCAGTTCCAGCTCCCCCATGATGTCGAAGGGCCGGTCCGATGCCGCCGGGTTTCTCCAAACCTTGACGCTACTCCCGAAACCGGGAATCGACTCAAGAATATCGCGCAGCCGCTTCTCAAGCTCTCGCTCAAGCGACTCTTCGGTTTTCATGGAAAGCGATGGTTTCACGTCGTCGTGAATAAGCTATTTTCCGTGAAAGACAATCCAATTTTCACGCTTTTGCCATTTTCACGGTTACGTGAAAACAATGATTTCATGAGCTTGCGGACGGGAATTTCACTCAAACGCTGGGTTTCACCAAGCGGTGAATCCGCCTCGGACGTTTTCAACTCAAACAAGAATTCGTTGATTCCCAATCGATTACGCTGCCGATCCGGTTCTGGCGCAAACAAAACCAACCCGGACGGCCAGCGCAGCTTGTCGATCTCCCGGTTCGACTCCACCCGTCTCAGCGCCAGATGGAACGGATTCAACCGGGGAGCCGTCGGCCGCCTTCCTCTTCCATTCAAAATCCAAAATCCAAAATTCAAAATTTCTCCCCCCTCCCGCTTCCCATCCCGCCCCTGATTGCTCACACCGCCGCTCCACCATGACCTTCGTAGCTCCTGCCGTTCGAAGCCTCGGCGAAGAATGGTGAGCGAAGAAGGTTCGTCGTAGCAATTCACCACGTCCCAGCCCAGCTCATGCTGCATGAGTTGGATCGCCGGTTGCTCGACGAGGTGATCTTCGGTGTAGGTGGACATGAGATGGAATTTCAGGAATTGACTCCGTGGACTGCCGAGTTATGAATTCCCCGTCTCGTCCACCATGTTGTGGAAGGAGTTACGAGGCCGTCCTTCGGGGCGGCTTCAGCATTTTCAGGAGAGGTGAGCATGTCGCGGCGATTTGCTTCTAAAGAAGAAAACTCTTAGTTTCCAAAGCGTTATGAATCCACGCTCGTCTAGGGAGGTTTGCGATTGAATAGACCGAAGCCGTTTTCTTTGAAGACAGTTTTCGTCGGGATAAAGGGCCACAGTTGACCGAAACCGCCAGCGGGGGCACGCTTCGCCGGTCTGTGTAAGGCATAGGCAGTAAATAGAAACCGTTCAGACCGGCGAAGCGTACCCCCGCTGGCGGTGCCTTCGATCTCGCATTTGTTGCGGGATTTTTGCGAGATCCCTCGTGAAAGCACATCACCAAGACGACAATCTCGCAATTTCTGCGGGATCATTGCGGGAAAATCTGACTCCAATAACTTCATTCTGTAATGGTTTGATAGCGGGTTGAAGGGCCGGCGCCTGACTTGACCGCGAGTCCCAAGTCTACAAATTGATTCAAATGATTCAGCGCGGTCCGGGATGACACTCCCTGGGCTTCGGCATAGTCGGTTGAGGTCGCCCCATCTACCGAAACGAGCCAGTCCCACCCAGCACGCTCACTCTTTTTGAGCTGTTGAAGTGCCTTTCTGTTCGTGACCCTCTCGACACCCTTCGATGACCGGAAGATTTTCAAGGTCAAGTAGGGTTGCTCGAAAGTGTAGAGTGGCGTGGGTAGGCCAAGCTCTGCGGCGCGACTCTTCAGGCTTGCCAGCCCCAGCCCGCGTTCCTCCGCCACTTCGATCTGGGCGAAGACGTAGTGAAGTTTCGGATTGCGGCTGAGCATGGGAGCGTTGAAAGCCTTCATCTGCTCCATCGTCACGGGCGGCACTGGGCCACCGGGGCTTTTGATCTCGATGACTTCCGAATCAATCGTGAGCTGACACTTCGCTCCTTTGATGTCGTAGTCCCGATGAACCAGCGCGTTGACCACCGCCTCGCGAATCATCTCGAAAGGCACATCCAACCGCTCCTCACGCTCCATCCGGTTCCGGTCGATCGATAGTGGAAGGACCTTTCCCAGCCACTCTTTGAGGAGTTTCGGAATCAGAACGTAGGGCTCGTCGAAGTTCCGGATCTCATCCTTGCCGTTCGGATAACGCACGGTGGCGAGCAGCCCGGCCTGCTGGAAACTATCCCGTGGATTCCTGCCAAAAAGCAGGAGCCCGAATCCAGACGGCACTCCGTGACCATTCTCCATTTTCAACAAGCCCTGACGGATCAGACGGCGACGAAACTCCACCGAATCGGAAGACTCAGATAGCCCCAGCTTTCCGCGGTAATGGTCGAGCGCATCAGGCGAGAAATCATCCGGATCGGTTCCGGTCTTCTCTTGCTCAAGCCGGGACAGAATGACAGTTTCTTGCACCTCCTGCTCTTCGGCACGTTGCAGTGCCTGTTCTAAAAATTCCGCATTGGCCTCGCGGATCTGATCCTGAAGCTCTCGCGGAAACATGTGAATCTTGATCCCATGCTTCTCCAGATAGGCGATCCCTTTCCGGTCCACCATCGGATCGGGATCGGGAATCCCGATATACACCTCCGCGATCCGTGCATTCACGATCCGCTCCGCACAACCGAGCTTGGGATGACGACGTGCTCCAGGCGCGCAAGGTTCCAAGGTCGCAAAGAGAATCGAACCATCGAGCAACGTTCCCCGGTTCTTCCGCTCCAGCAGGGTGAACTCCGCATGATCTCCGTAGCGAAGCTCTCCCCGAGCCGCACACTCCACGGTTCCATCCGGTTTGTAGAGCACGGCACCCACTCGCGGACTGGCCTTTCCATCCTCCCGTGGCTCGGCGACCGATTGCTTCATCACCTCAATGGATTTCTCCATCAGAGCTCTCGGGTTAAAATTGTTCTTCTTTGACATGGTGATGATTCTTTCTCAGCTGTCACCGGGCGGCCTTTCCGGTTCTGCGGTTCGTGATGATTATGAGCTTGTGGACGGGGATTTCACTAAAACGCCCAGTTTCACCAACTGGTGAAACCGCCACGGACGTTTTCCACTCAAATAAGAATTCGTTCATTCTCAGTCGATTGCACCGTCTCTCCGGTTCCGGCGCAAACAAAACCAACCCGGACGGCCATCGCAGCTTGTCGATCTCCCGGTTCGCCTCCGCCAGACTCAGTGCCTTAAGGAAAAAATCCCGGCAAATCTCCTCCACCGCTCCCTCAATCGCCTCCTCCGGCAGATCCGGATTCAGCCGTTGGAGCCCGGACGTCTTCCTCTTCCATTCAAAATTGAACATTCAAAATTCAAAATCTCCACTCCCTCCCGCTTTCCATCCCGGCCTTGGTTACTGACACCACCGCTCCACTCGTCGTAGCAATTCACCAATTCCCAGCCCAATTCATTACGAATGAATTGGACCGCCGGCTGCTCGACGAGGTGGTCTTCTGTGTAGGACATCACCTAATCGATCGACTGGAGATCTTTTAAAACGTGAGTTGTCCTCTCGCGTCCATTTTTGAACACGACGGTGGTTTTATCCAAAATAGCAAGACAACGCTGGTTGAAAAACTCGGCACTCAACTTGGCAATTTGCTCCGGGGTGAGATTCTCATCAATCTTACCACTGATCTTATGCCCATCCTCGTTCAAGAAATCAAATCTCCAAGATTCGAGAAGCACTCCCTTGAAAACACCTTTGATCTTGATCTCAACCGTGGTCTCAACCGTGCCCGCAACGCGGTTATATGCTTCGGTCGCCCGAATTGGATCCATCGTGCATCGATAGTCACCTGTTTCCATGCGAAGCCCCGCCTTTCCTTTAGATACGACTTCAAGGAATGAGCGTAATTTTTGAATCACGCGTGGAGCTGTATCGTTTAGCTCCGTCGCAAATTCTTCGTCACTGGTCGCTGCCGACTCGACTAGCTTCGTGATGTGAGCCAAAGTATCCGCCAACTGATCTTCTTCGAAAAGCTCATCACTCTCGGCTCTTGTGAGTTCCAGTCCGAACGATCCGCGAGGCAGAGCAGTTAGAAGTAACCGGGAATTCGCTTCTCCCACTCGAGGTCCACGGGTGCCCACCACTCCATGCCAACGGTCGGCGTAGTCTGCCATGACCATACTCTGAAACGGATCCAATACACCACTCGCAAAAGTGACGTCGATTCCCATTGAGCCTTGAACAGGCTCGCCCGAGAAAAACAAAATAGCCCGCGCTTCTTTTTCGCCCAATGGCAGTGCATCGATCTGCGCCTGCAATTCTTTCTCGCGTTCCTCGAAAGCAGGAGCCATCAGCGGATGACCTGCAGCCATTTCCTTCATCCTGCGCGTGTCAATCAGTTGGACCTTCAGGGCGTCTCTTTGTGAGCGTATGGTCATGACAATGGACTGGTGTTGAGTTCGCTGCGGGCGGCAAGGTCGTCCGCAGTGGTGTTCAAGTCAATTTTGAGCATTCCCTTCCAGACACCCTTTCGGTTGTGTGAGAACAGCTGCGACCAGTAACGGGTGGATTCGATCGTGAACGCGGGAGAAAAGCCCGCATCCACCGGATAATGATCGAGCGAGAAACTCGCCTTCGAGAGCTTCGAGTTGGAAAACTCAGGGAAGGCCAATCCCAGCGCCTTTTGAAAGTCGAAATCATAGCCCCAGAAAAAGGTCACTACGTCCAGATCCCTCGGTGCCCGGCTTTCCTGAGCTTCGATGTCCTCCATGAAGCTGCCATCCAACCATTGGAACCCTTGAGTTAGCCCCTCCGAGCGAAGCCGGTCGCGAAAATCCAGGAACCGCCCCAGAATCGCTTTGCGCTCGGGACTCGTGGAAAACTTCCGGCACAGATCCAAAGTCGTGCATGGATAGGGCGACACCTCACTCGCACTTCGCGGGTCTCCCGTGTGAGGCGGCAGCACCAGATTGTGATCAAAGTCAGGAATCGAAGTTACCATAGGACACAGGGAAAGTTAGGGATTTACATGCGGCTCTGCAAGGTTTCTTTTGAACAGCCCGCGACCCTCGCAAGCTCCAGCGATCATTGAAAATCAAGCTCACCCCTCCACCTCCTCCTGAAACGCCCCGGTGCTGTTGAACTCCGCCTTCAGCTTCTGGCCCAAGGGCTTCAAGCGGCCGCCGAACGCCTTCTCCAGCTGCTTCACGTGTTTCGTGAGCCACTCGATCATTTCCGGCCATTTTTCCTGATCGTAACCATCGAACTCTTTCCAGTAGCGAATGCGTGAGGTCTTCTTGTCATCCAGCCGCCGCCACTCCAGCGGCGCTCCGAAGTCCGCTTCGATCGCATCCTTCTGCTCGTGTAACCGGTCGAACAACCACTTGTTCTCCTCCTTGTTGCCACGGCCTAGTGAGTGCTCCACCCGTGCTTCCTTGTGAGAGAAAATCATCGTGAAGGGCGCACCGTTCAGCCCCGATCCGGCGTGGAGCCAATGGTCTTTGCTTGGACTCACGTTGCTGTAGAGCGTCACGCCCGCCTTTTCGAGAGCCGCCAGCGTTTGCTCCCAGAAGGCCAGCCGCAGTTTCTCACGTTTCACCAAGGACCGCTCGGTGCTTTGCTGCTCTTTCTCCTTCTCCGCCACGCCGATCATGAAGTCCTCCGCCTCTGGAGTCGGAATGATCTGTTCCATGTTGAGAAATAGTTGGCCGCCATTGTCAAAAGCAGTCGCCCGGATGCATTGGAGGCGGATGCCATGTTGGAGCAACCAGAGGACCGTGGAGGTCACTTCCTTACGGAAATTCGCCGCTACGAGGATGATCCGCTGGTCGTTGCCGGAGTTCAGGATGACATTCTCAAAATCCTCCTTGTCTAGGAAATCCTCGATCCTCTCCTGAGCGTCACCACCGCCGTTCTTCGCCAGATAGCTCTGATGAATCCCGACAATCTGGGACTTCGAAAGGGAGGAACAATAGGATGCGTACTTCAGCGCCTGCCAAACGACGTCGCGGCCGGAATCATCGAGTTTGTTTTCGATCACCACCAAGCCGCCTTGCTTATCAAGTGCCAGCAGGTCCAGGCGCTCCTTGGTCTCGTCAAAGCCATCGAACTCCTTGGCGAGGATCAGCAACTCTTCGCCTAGGCATTCCGGACACTTGGCGATCCACTCTTGCAAGTGCGCCCGCTCGTTGAATCCCAGCGCACCGAATCCTTTTGCGGAAAGCGCCGTGATAGAATTGGTGGTCTTGTCGATTTGATACATGAAGTCGGTTTATTAAGGAAAATACAGAAAGAAGAAAACTATGCTAACGGTTGCTATTGATCTGCGTGGATCAAGGGATCAATCCATCCCGCACGCTGGAAAATCTCATGGTGCCTTTTGCTGGCGTAGCCGCCGGAGGGGTGGGTGGTTCCGATCAGCGTGATTTTCCGGCCTTCCCATGGATAGACGTAGTGGCGATCAAAAGCTGAGTCCCAAACTTTCAAGGGCGTTCTGTCTGCCTCTCCATATCCCCAATTGTTGCGTAGGGCGTTCCAGAGTAGCAAACCCCAAGCGATGACAAATTCCGGTTGGTGGGTTCGGAGCACCTCCAGAAAGCTCTCGTGATTTTCCGGTGCCGCGTAGTCAATCGAGTGCGCTTGAGTCGGATCGCCACCGGCGAATTCCTGGGCGTAGTTATAGAAAATCACCGAATCGAAGAAACCGTCGCGTTCGCTTTGATCTGTTCCCCGGTTGTAAACGCTATTGATTAACTTCGAGAAGGTGGGAATCCAGTTCTCAAAACGTTCGGGATCGAGATATTCGCCAACTATGAACTCGGTAAAATCACCGTATTCCCTCCTCAAATCTGCCCGGGACATCCGGACAACCTTTGGGTCCGAGTGGTAATGGGAACCACCCAGGATCAATGTCCGCCCACGAAATGGCGATTCTGGTTGATGATAGTTCTTCCCAACGACCGGGCGAAAGACTGGCGAGGAATTCATGATGCTGTGAGGAGCTTAGGAAGGAGGATATCGCGGGTGCGGCGGAGATTATCATTCTTGAAGGCGAGACTTTGGATCGCGTCTGACATTGGCAGCGCCATTCGATCGAATTCAGCAACCAGTGTCTTCGACGGCGAAATGACGGGATGCGATTGAAGAACGGGACCGGTCCAACTCGGAAAAGTCGAACCGCTGGTCATGCCGAGCAGAGTCGGTAGTTCATTGGCGAACATCTGATCCACGAAGCTTTGATGCTCAGAACTGATGGAACAGACACCGCGTCCAAGGCAATACTCGCCGTCGCTTTTGACGTTCTTGCCGGTCGTTGATCCACGGACGCAAACAACAAGATCGCCTGCTTTGCAGGTTTTAGTGGGCGAGGTCGTCCACTTGATGCGCTTGGTGAATCGCTCTGAAAATTCAACAGGGCCATTGACCAGCGGCATGCCGTCGCCCTGGTCGTTGTAGGTATCGCCCTTGGGTGAGAGGCCCATGACGATCTTGGTGACTTGTCCCAGCTTCTTCACTTCCCACCCCTTCGGAATCTGTCCGAGTTCGGAGTCAACAAAGCGTGCGGATTCGTGGCCGGGGAAGCGGAAGTAGACGAACCACTCGCGGTAGAGGGATTGCGCCATCTGCTCCAGGATCTTGATGCGGCGCAGGTTGTTCTCGATCAGGTCGTCGTAGGCCGAGAGGATGCCCGCGATCTTGCGTTGGGTGGGGAG
>CALMKO010000262.1 GCA_937867415.1 uncultured Verrucomicrobiota bacterium
CCCCCACCATTCCCGTTTCTGCAATCACTCCAGCCCCCGTCCGCAACGAGGCGCACCTGATCACACGTGGCCTACAAAACGCATTTCTCGAGAGCAAGAACTTCTCCAGCAACGCCACGGATGCCAAGGGGGTGACCCGACCCACCAACGTTAACGCGGAGCGAATGCTAGGTTACGTCGCACCTGAAATGATTAACCACATCCCCCCAACGGATGGTTCTGCTGCGAATGAAGTCATCAGAAAGGCCGTGGCTTTGAACCCCGAGCTAGAAACACGAATCAAGCCTCTCTTTGCCCCCTGGGATTTCAAAGCATCTCCCGGGATTGCACGCATTGATCAAATTCCGCACACAGGCTGGTTCCGGCTAAACTTGATCAATCCGCAGGCTCAAAAGCGCGGCATCCTAAGGATTTTTCCAACATTCACTGAACCATGCTCTCTCAAAACGGATAGCACCCGGCTAAAGCATGGGCTCATCAACCTTCTGTCGCAGGCTATCAAATACAACCGGAATGGTGGCCCCGTCACCGAGGATTGGAGGGAGACTTCCGCTAGCTACATCCGGATCAGCAAGAAAGACAGCGGCACAGGCTTGTCTGCGGAAATACTTGCACACTTACTCCAAGCATTTAAACGCCTCGGCAAGGAAGCTACCGCAGAGAAAGGCACTGGAACTGCCTTGTTGGTAAGTAAGTTTTTGATAGAACTGATGCAGGGAAAAACAGACGCGTCCAGCACCGCACGACCTCGCATCCTTTTCCGGATCGAACACATTCATGACAAGAAGATCACTTCCACTGGATTCTTCAAATACATTACCAAGCCGATCAACGTCGCCGAATTCAGGCACACTCAATCACACCGTCGATTTCGGGGTAAAACACAGCGAAGTATTCACCCCGGCCCCGTATATCAGGCAGCTAGAATATTGGCAATAACTTCACCACGGCCTATGGGTGTTAGAAAACCCACCCCAAGTCTTACCTTCTTCCATCAGCGAGTCAAATAGCCACCATGAATCGCAAACGCATCTACCTCTCGCGGCTCTATCTCGTGAGCTTACAGCAGCACCTCAACGAGGACCCCGGCGCAACGATGGGCCAAGCTGCCGAGCTCGGCCACCTCGCTGTCCTAGACGGCTTTGAAATTTTAGACATCGCACGGATCCACGAGACCGCCATCGCAACCCTCATCCTTCCTACGTATTCATCCAAAACCCGCAGGTTCCTCGTTGGACGGGCATCAGCGTTCTTTGCGGAAGCACTTATACCGATCGAGAATACCCACCGTGGAGCCGCCGAGGCGAACATCCGCCTGAACCATACCATCAGCAGCCTCAGTCAGCGAACCCACCAGCTCGCGGAATCCGCCACAGAAATCAAACAGGAAATCCTCTATCGAACGGCAGCGGAAAAAGCACTCCAGACAAGCGAACTCACTACCAGTACTCTTCTGGCGAACGCCCTGGAGATGCAAGACAAACTCCGCCACCTCTCGCGCCAACTCCTATCAATCCAAGAAGAAGAACGCCGGAAAATCAGCCGCGAACTCCACGATGTGATCGCCCAATCCCTGAGCAGCATCAACCTGCGTCTAGCCGAACTCAAAACAGTTTCCTACACCAGTCGGGAAATCCTCTGCCAGAAAATTGATACCACCCAAACCCTCGTTGAAAAAACCGTAGAAATTGTCCACCGTTTCGCCCGCGAACTTCGCCCCTCGGTTCTCGATGACCTTGGACTAATCCCAGCCCTGAAAGACCACCTCAGTACCTTCATGCAGCAGACCGGCGTGAGGGCGAAACTAACCGCATTTAGAGAGATTGAAAAATCCGACAACACGACGCTGACCATCCTTTACCGGATCGCACAGGAGGCCCTCGCCAACGTCGCACGCCACGCCCATGCAAGTCACGCGCAAGTCACCATACTCGATTTCGGCGGCACCGTCCGCATGGAAATCACCGATGACGGAATTGGATTTGAGGTGGAGGGGCAATCGTGCGCCGTCAAAACAATCCGCCTCGGCCTGCTTGGCATGAAAGAACGCATCGAGATGACCGGCGGCAGCTTCTGCATCAAATCCGCACCCGGTAAGGGCACTACCATCCGGATTGAAATCCCATTTACTCCCGAAATCACTCCCCTAGAAACCCTTGAACACCATGAAAACAATCAATATCTTGTTAGTTGACGACCACGAAGTCGTCCGCGAAGGCTTGGCGGTTCTGTTGAACCTACAGGGCGACATCAAGATTGTCTGCCAAGCGGAAAATGGGCATCAGGCAATTGCGAAGGCCCTCACCCTACGCCCGGACATCGTCGTGATGGACATCGCGATGCCTCTCCTCAACGGACTTGAGGCCACCAGGCAGATTCTCAAAGACAGCTCAACCACCAAGATCATCCTGCTCTCCGCCCACAGCGATGATGCCTACGTCCAAAAGGCGATCTCACTGGGGGTAAGCGGCTATCTCATCAAGCAAACTGCAGCTCATGCCCTAGCGGATGCAATCCGCCAGGTTGCCAGCGGCAAAACATTCTTCAGCCCACTCATCGCCAAGCGGCTCGCTGATCAAGAACGGCGAGCACGAGCAACTGGCTCACCCTACTTACCGAAAATCCCCCAACTCACCTCACGGGAATCCGAAGTCTTGCAACTCATCGCTGAAGGAAATCCCAACAAAATGACTGCGGACATACTCAATATCAGCATCAAGACCGTGGAAAAACATCGCCAGAGCCTAATGGAAAAACTCAACATTCACGATACGGCAGGACTCACCCGCCACGCCATTTCCACAGGGGTAATCGAAAGCAGCGTGCAAGTCACCATTATCTAGAATGATTCAAACACGCGAGGAACACTCAGAGCCTACAGCAGCCCCCAAACAATTCCACAACTCAATCGATTCTCCAGGGTTTCGGATTGTAAGATTCACTCGCGCCACTGTTGCGAATCTCAAAGGGAATCAGTTGCCATCATTCTCGCACTCTACTTCGAGTTGATTATCGACATTGCCGACGTGAACGAAACTGGTGGCAATATCCTCAATGAGAAGCCGCTCCTCGGCTTCTTCCACAAGCCCCCGAAGGGTTACCTTACCCTTGATTGTGGTGACTATCACGTCTCTCCCCTTATCCGAAATTCTCTTGCTGCCGATGATTTCCGAGCGGATTTGGGTGGTCGTATCGATATCCGCTTGATCATTTCCCTGATCATGAGGTGTAAGCGAATGTCCATCCGGATCACGGGCATTACCTGCAATATGATCAATAGTCGGTAGAACATGGGTATCTGCCTCGTAGGAACGATGGATTCCGCTGGTATAAAGAGGCTCGGCAAAATCTAGCCATTCGTTGGACTTGAAATGCGGAGCTGCGTGCATGATCTCCTTGGTTGCATCGAGCAGAAGGTTTCCCCGATCCTCGGTGAACTTGAAAGCTCTGTGAGGAAACGCGCTCAATTCATCATTTACACCGAGGAATCCCCCGGACGAGACAATCACCGCCACAACACGAGCTGAATCCATATCAAGCAATATATCCTTCACCTTACCTAGGAATTCTTTTCTCGGGTTGTATATCGACTTACCGATGAGTCGGGAAGCATTCTGCACATGCCTGAGACGTGCCATCGGTAGAACGCCATGCAAGACAGCATCACCATCGCTAATGAAACCGAATATTCCTTCCTCTTCATAGCGCTTATCGACTCTCGCCACGTGGTCAACATCATTGAAATCCGCCCATTTTGAAAGATCAAAGACAGCAGCATTTTTCAGCATTTCCTTGTCCACATTCACATAAAGGATCTTCGCGGGGATGTCGTGATGGAAGGCCGAAGGAGGAATCGCCGACAGCACATCGTCTCCACCGGGAACTCCCCCGGTGCAGACGATTACTTGGACAATTCGCCCGAATTCAACGTCCACGGCAAGATCCTCGACTTTCCCGATCTCCTCGCCCTGATCATTCTTCACTTTCATTCCAATTATTTCAGTCGCCTTTGCCGCGCCGTTGAGCTGGCTCGCCCTCCGTTTACGATTCAGCTCCAACTGCTCTGCTTTCTGTTCCACCAGATCTTGCGCGGTAGCGAAGCACAACCATAAGCAGATGACGATGCTAGAACTTGCATGGATGTGATACACTTTCATGAGAACTTTTCAATAGGTCGACGGGATGTGCGTTTGGCGGTCATCGAACTTGCCCCCTCGTGTGAGTGATCGATTCGGCAATCGCCATGGGATACAACCATACGAACGAACCGGAAAGTAAAAATCAATCAACCGGGTCGATGGCTCAATCCTCTACTTTTCATGATAGATGAACCGCGCACTATGGTTCATCGGCGCGCCATCGATCGCACGCTTAATGTTTGCAATCCTCAAGTTTGGAGCTATTGAAAATCCGTACATGGAAGACAGCGTATCGGACGATGAAGGGCTCATAGATTCCATGATCTGGGTTCGATCTTCCGGGTCATAGTGGTTCCATTCACTGACTGGCGATTTATCAATTCGATTCATACACTTTTCTGAATAAATACGTTTCTCGTTGGAATATGGATACCCTGATGCGTGATTCACAACTCAAAATAGACCACGCTCGTTATAGTTTTACGAAGGCGCCATGCCCCCATTTTGGAACATCCGTTCTCTGTCACAATCGGAAAACCGATTATTGATATCGAACCCTATGCGTCTACGCATTGAAAAAGCCACCCACTTGACAAGTGGGGGCAGCCACCGAATAGGAAAAAGGCGATTGAACTCGACAAATCCGTGAGCATGCTTCGCCCTTTCCCCATCAGTATGATTCTCTCAAAGATGCTGCATTCTTAGATCCTCACTTCTTCCTTAAGAACACCGCTTTCATTGACCAAACTAACGCTCACAGTGTCTACTTCCACGGACGGCAAGATACCCGATCAAGGCACCAACCCCAACCGCAACGCCTGTTGCTAGATAGGGATTCTCATGCATGGCCAGGTCACAAGCATGAGTCCCTGACGACGCGCGATCCTTAAAGCGCCTAATCAGGCTTCTCCCCCCATCCAAAGCCCCTGAGAGACGGTCCCTGACTTCTTTCACGTGCTGTTCGGTGGCGTCGGCAGTAACTTCGAGAAGCTCACGTGCGTGACTTACAATTTGACTGATGTCATTTTCAATTTTCTGTGCTGGTGTGTCCATAATTCGATTTGTTGATTGTTTAGGAACCTATATTTAATATCGATTTGCCAATACCACCGATTAACCTCGGCGGCCGTATACTGGCAGAGCCATATGTTTTAAAATATACGTGGGATTCACGTAGTCTCCATGGGGTGTATCCCTACCCCGCGTTCATGGAGGATCCGCAATATCGTGTTTCATACGATGATACGCAGAAGAAGAATTTGGGTGATGTTACTAACTTGACGTAGGAATGGGCGCGAACGCCACAAAACCTCACAGCAACCCGACCAACTAGATCACAAGTTGTTTTGGAACCTTTCGCCCTGGAAGTTGGCTGCGATTTCCGCTCTCCGATAAGCCACGAATACAACACGCTCGTCATCGGCCAGAATGGATACCGATTCAGTGCCCACGTGCGACAGGTTCACCCATGTTGCATTTGATGAGCACAATCGAAAAACCTTCGATTGTCTCTTTCTGGCCTGTGTGATACCTCCCAAGCGATAACATCAAGTAGGTCATCACCCCATGGTGAATCAGATTTTCGACGTACTATCATGACCGGGTGCAAAGGCAGAATGTCCAACAACCCCGAGGATCAGCCTCCGAAGAATCCACGATCCATCACCAAGCCTATCTCATCGGTGGCGGCATTGGTTCGCTGGCCGCTGCCGCATTCATGATCCGCGATGGCAATTTGCCGGGAAAAAACATCACCATCTTCGAAGAAACATCAATCCTTGGGGGCAGCATGGATGGAGGAGGGAATCCGGAAACCGGCTACTCACTCCGAGGTGGGCGGATGCTGACCACTGACAACTACGAATGCATGTGGGGACTCTACAAAACCATTCCCTCGCTTCATAACGCGGGAAAGTCGGTTTTCGAGGAGACCATGGAATTCAATGAGAAATTTCCCTCTCATTCGATCGCGCGCCTGGTCGATTCCCAGCGTGCAGCGGTTCACGTGACATCCATGGGCTTCACGATGCAGGATCGAATTGAATTATTAAGAATCAGCCAGGCCCACGAATCAACCCTCGCTGACAGCCGCATCGACGACTGGCTTTCGCCCTGTTTCTTCAAAACACCGTTCTGGCACATTTGGTCCAACACTTTCGCCTTCCAAGCCCGGCACAGCGCTATCGAATTCAGGAGATACCTTCATCGTTTCATCATGGATTTTGCGCGTTTTCAAACTTTGGCAGGTGTCAAGCGGACAATCTTTAATCAATATGATTCCTTGGTTCTTCCCTTACAAGCATGGCTTAAAGAGCAAGGTGTGCATCTTTTAACAAACTGCGTGGTGATAGATCTAGACCATACCACTCAAAGCGAGGATTTCCGAGTTACAGCTATCCACTATAAGAATCAAGGAAAAGCTGCCAAAACGCTCGTGAATGATGGTGACCATGTGTTCATGCAAAACGGCTCGACGAGCGCTGCGTCCGCGTTCGGTTCGATGACGAATGCTCCACCAAAACAAACGATGGATTCCAGTGTCGGCTGGATGCTCTGGGAAAAACTGGCGGCTGGACGCAAGAACTTTGGCAACCCTGGAGCTTTCAACAGCTGCATCGCACAATCTTCATGGGAATCGTTCACAGTCACCTTGAAGAACCACGGATTCTTCGACATGATGAGCACCTTCACTGGCAACCCTCGGGGAAAAGGCGGCTTAGTCACCTTTATGGACTCAAACTGGATGATGTCCATCGTGCTTGCCCACCAGCCGCATTTTCCAAACCAACCTGACGGAGTCCAGGTGTTTTGGGGCTACTCGCCATTTCCAGATCGAGTAGGAAACTTCATACCAAAGCCCATGTCCGAATGCAGCGGTGAAGAAATCATAAGAGAACTCAGTGGTCACCTCCGGATCGATCCGGAAACCACGGAATCAGCCATTTGTATCCCGTGCATGATGCCATACGTCACGAGCATGTTCCTGCCAAGGCTGCCAGGTGACCGTCCAGCACCCGTGCCAGCGGGTTCGAAAAATTTTGCCTTCATCAGCCAATTCGTTGAGATACCCGAGGATGTGGCCTTCACCGTCGAATACTCCGTAAGGGTTGCGCAAACAGCTGTCTATGAACTACTCGGAATCGACCTCGATATCCCGCCTGTAATCCCGGATGACAAATCCAACGTCACCAAACTTGAAGCGCTGATTCAGTCATTTAAGTAGTTTTGATTGAAAGAATCCCAACCAGCATACAAACCATGAAAAAAAGCAAGAATATACTAGTAGATACACCAACAATGTATAAAACGGACAACGGACTTCCGCTTTACGAACGGACCGAACTTAACACGCTCATGAATCTTCGTCTGGCATCCGCCATCGATCTTCAACTTCAGATGAAGCAGGCACATTGGAATGTAAAGGGACCAAGCTTTATTTGCCTGCACGAGCTTTTCGACAAGATCGACGATGCTGTTGGAGGCTATGTAGACATGATTGCCGAGCGCATCGTTCAGCTTGGGGGCATCGCGGAAGGAACAATTCGTATTGCAGCCAGTCGATCACGACTCGGTGAGTATCCGCTCACACTTTCGGATGGACTGGCCCACGTCGATGCTGTTGCCAGGGCACTCTCGACTTTTGGCCGTGAAGCACTCTCAACCATTGGTGAAGCAACCGAACTCAATGACGCGATTACAGCGGATTTGTTCACTGAGGTCGCACGCGGAATCGACAAATGGCTATGGCTCGTGGAAGCCCATTCCCAAGCAACTACCTAAGGAATACAAACTATAATCCTTTTGTGAGCACCTTCAGGATCGTCGTGACACATAGCCTGAATGCGGCGCACCTCGCGGAGAATCCCAATGGAAGCGTCAATTTTATGCCGTAGCGTTATTCGGCGAGATCCCGATCTTGCAGTCGGCGAGGGCAAAACCGAATGAAACGGATGAATCCGATTGGGTGAATGCCAAGCGCGAGATGATCGGTTTTGCCTGTCCGTAAAAGAAGATCATCCAACTTCTCCGATTTGAGAAGTTGGATGATCCAAGGGACTTGATCAATGATGATGAGCATGGGGGACGTCGTGCTCACCTGTTTGCTCAATATCCTCCATCATCAGCGCAACATGAATTTTGGAGTCAAAGCAACTAACGCTTGTGACTTGGTCCACAGGGATTCGGATTTCCTTACCCGCATACCAGTGACCCGTTTCTACGACTAGCTCTTTAACTGCCCAGTCCTTGTCATCCACAACAAGTTCGCTAACATGACCAACGGTTCCGTCAGTAGCCTCAATTTCGTATCCATCTACGTCCAGCGCACTGCGGAGATGAGTATCATATCGCAGGGATTCTTCCTCGTTGCCCCTTTGTAAGGTTGATGTATAAACGGCTTGTGCTGGATTTCCGCCCAATCCCAGAATAGGATCTCCTTCCCAGTAATTGGGCCATCCGTAGTAGGTGGAATGTTCCGTCTCGAACTGACGGGACACGGGATGGTCCCGCTCAATCGAAGGACTATCTTCAATTTGCTTTCGGGTTAAGTTGATAATCAGGACTTGATTCTCTTGATCCAAGCGATGAATGCTGTGTGGAGAGATCAGGACTTTCCTTCCGATTAGCCATGTTCCTGTTTCGACTTCTAGGTAGCGGATGTTCCATGATTGGTCATCAAAGAAAAAATCTTCAAGCCTTCCGATTTCTCCATCCGAGGCGCTGAGCTTATATCCGTATAGGTTCTTGACGTGTTGTAACATATAATTGTTGGTTGAGTTTGGATTATTGTTTGTTGTGTTACCTTGCTTGATTTTCCTTAAAATTCTATGAAATTTGTTTGTGCACCCAATTGATGCTTATGGGATCAACTCGACTTGCGGCATGATCAACGAGCCATATTATCAAAATAAATACGCCCGCATGAATTTTGCGGGCGTATCATATTTTCGGAATCTGAAACTACTTTTTCAGACCGGCAAAGTCATCAAGAGACTTCGGAATGATCACCATCCCAATCGTATGCATGACGCCGTTGTTTGCCATGACATCCGCGCTAAACACTTTTGCGCCATCGACTTCGACCTTCTCAGGAGAGACGTCGATTTTCACTTTCTCGCCGTTCATCGTTTTAACATCACCATCCTTCAGATCCGTAGAGAGCACTTTTCCGGCAACTACGTGATAAAGAAGTAATGACCGAAGCTTTTCTTTGTTTTCGGGTAACAAAAGCTTCGATAGAACGCCTGCCGGCAACTTTCCAAACGCTTCATCGGTAGGGGCGAAAATTGTAAACTCACCTTTGTTTCCAAGTGTCACATCCAGCTCTGCGGCTGTGAGCGCTTTGGTAAGAATCGAGAAGGTGGTGCTGTCTTTGATCATCGCCGTAAGGGATCCTGGCTCGATGACCATCTTCTTCTGTTCTTGAGTGTTCGGTGCTGCGGATGCTTGCGCTAAAGCGGTCTCATGGACGGCGAACAATGAACCTATAATCATGATTTGTGTTAGTGTTTTCATATTTTTGATTTTGTTGGTAAGACTGATCGAGTGCCAATCGTTACTTTGAGAATATCTCTTAGATGATAATCTCATGCTATGGGGTGATTTACCCATTAATCCTGACTCTTGAAAAATAGTTCTTCGTCATGAAGACCTGATGGCGTGGCACAACAGGAAAGCGCCGCCGTCAGCGGCAAGCCCCCATGGACTGTGAGCCGCGAATGCCGGCGTACAGCAATGACTTCCGGGACCGCATGTCTCGTGGCGAGCCAGGAGCGAGCCCAATCCAGGGAGCGAAATGGACGCCGCATCGATCAAGAGCCCTGAAGCATCGTCGAGCCCAAGATCCTCGATGACCCGTAGAGCCCCGAGCAGATCGGCGACTGGCTCGCCAATGAGCCGTTGAAACCGGTGAGGCACGAGGCGATCTACCAGCACGTCTACCGCGACAAACGAGCAGGAGGCACGCTCCACAGCCATTTCCGACATCGTCGCAAATCCTACCTCAAACGCGGCTCCGGGAACGAACGACGCGGCAGACTCAAGGCTCAGATGAAGATCGACCAACGCCACAGCGTAGCGGGCGAGCGGTCACGCCCGGGAGACCGGAAAATGAACACCGGCATCGGACGTCGGGACGGGCCGGTGTTTGTCACGATGGTCGAGCGGGTGAGCCGCTATAACCTCACCGCGCTGGCCGCTTGAAGCCGCCCATGCAAAAAATTCGCAAATGCAATTGTCGCGCTTTATGCCAAAAATTACCGACAATCGTCAATTCTCAAACATGCAAAATTTACACTCACCTCATGCCATCTTCTCTTACCAAAATTCATCATCTCGGATTAACCTTTCACGCAGGTGAAGGAATACCCGACCGAAGATAGCAAGAAACCACCACGTGAATTAAGCAGCCAAATGAAAACTACCGATACCCTACCACGTCAGTCCGCCACCCGCAGCACCCCGATTCAAGCAACGCCAAAATCGCCTGAAAAGAGCCGCGGTCGCGAGGCATCGCAAGTCGAGCAGGTCGACTCACTGTTCACCACCCTGAGGACTCGTAAAATCTCCATGAGTGCATGCCATGCGATTGTGAAACTCTACATGGCAAGTGGCAGCAACCGGGAAAGGCTCCTACTGAGCACTCTTGCCGGCAAGATCGGAATCACCAACGCAGCAATCACCAGCGTTGTCGATTCCATGGAGAGCCACGGTTTCGCAGTCCGCCAACGGGACACCACGGATCGACGGAGCGTCGTCATTTCACTCACTCCCGAAGGGAAGCACTTCGCGGAGAGCCTCGGGGCCTCGGTTCAATCTTGAGTCGGACCTCCGTCTCGCACACCTGTTTACCGGCGAGTGCGCCGGCACTAGGGGCGGTATATCAACTGTTATCTCCGGGAGCTTTGTGCTCCCGGTTTTTTTTTGTCATGTTCCCATCATGGTTGAGGGTCGAGATCCCCATATGATGCAAAAACTGCATTCCAGCGCTTGCTTTTTCATGTGAATTGATTCGCTCGATCGCAGTTATGGCAGGAGTGTCAGACAGGTTATATGCCATTATGTTTTCCAACGGGAAGTATACAAACGGATTTCACTCACATCATCGGATGAGCTGATCTCTCGTGGTGCTTCGTTACTCCATACATCTTCAAAAAGCAGTTTGCGTCTCCGCCTGCAACCAAGGGCGGCAGCGTTTCAATTCACAAGCAAACCGGCTCATTGCAAGGGACTGAACTCGGTGGTAGCTTCTGATGGATCGAAGTTTATCGAAGGATGCACCAATTGCACTTCCGGTTGTCCTTGGTTCGATTCCGGATTTTGGCAGCCGTAATCGTGATGTCGTTCCTTTTGATCCCGGTTTCCGTCTGTGTGCTGCCCGGGGTATCCTTGTTGAGAATCGGGAGCAGGTCCTCACCGGATTTTGTCTATACCCTTTGCCAAAAATCATTTCCGCGATTCAGAATGCGTCGTGTCGTCATGAGCCCATCAGGAGCGGCGCGACCCCAAGGAAGGGCGTAAGCGCTGCTTCATCTGCACCTCATGCGCTTCAGCGGTTCGGCGACCGCCGCTCCTTGAAGCTTTTGCATTTCGGCAATTCCTCTTGGCAAGGGGGCTAAGCTGCGGATCGGTGATCTTTAAAATCATCGTCTGGGCCGTCTCGGGCTGGACCCGCTGCCCACTTTGTATAATAGCAGTTTTCGGAACCTCGATCAACTCCGTCTCCGCTCTTTGTGAGGAGACCGGCGCGGATGTCGATGAAGGGGCCCGCGCCATCGGCATGGACTCGCGTATCGGGCCCAAGTTTCTGAAAACCTCCGTCGGCTTCGGCGGCTCCTGCTTTCAGAAAGACATCCTGAACCTCGTTTACCTTTGCGAGTCCCTCAATCTTCCCCTTGTCGCGGAATACTGGAGACAAGTCGTGCACCTGAACGACTGGCAGAAATCACGCTTCGTTGAAAAATTCGTCCGGACGTTTTACCATGCCGTGAATAGCAAACGCATCGCCATCTTCGGCTTCGCCTTCAAGAAGGACACCAACGATACCCGCGAATCCGCCGCCATCCATATCTGCCGCGAGCTCCTCAATGAACGCGCCCACCTTGCGATCTACGATCCGCAGGTGGACGCGGAAGCCATCCGCCAGGATGTGCTTCACACGGGCGTCTCTCCTGAGCTCATCGCCTCTAATGTGATCATCTGCGAGGACCCCTATCAGGCTGCCACCGGCTCGCATGGCCTGCCAACCCTCACGGAGTGGGACGAGTTCCTCCCCCTCGACCTGCCGCTCCTCCATCACCTCATGCTCAAGCCTGCATTTGTCTTCGACGGTCGCGCCGTGCTTCCGGTTACAGCTCTCAAGGCTCATGGAGTCGAGGCATTCATCATCGGCAAGGGAGCCTGATCCCTTTTCCCGATCATCCATCAGAAATGGGAAATCGGAAGTCCCGTTCCCATTCGTGCAAACCCCGCTTCGGATTCAGCCCGAATCCATTCCACCCAGGCTCCTGACGATCCCCAGTGGTTGTCCTGATGCCGCAAAAAAAATACCTATGAAAAACTCCTATCGCCCATTCCTCGTCGCCGCATTGTTTCCCTTTTTGGCTAGCCCCTGCTGCGTCGCACCCACCAAGCTCAATGTTTCAGCGACTTCGCCAGACAAGATCCTGGCATCCGCTGTGTTTGATCACGTCAACCAATACCGGAAAAGCCAGGGATCCGGTTCCCTGACCATGCATCCCGTCCTCAACCAACTGGCAACGACACACTGCGAATTCATGCGCAAGAATCGCGGGACCTTCAAAATTTACGGAAAAAATGTCACGCACATGGGCTCGGAGGGAAGAGCACTGGCAGCTATGCGGATCTATCATTTCAGCAGCATGGCCGAAAACGTAGCCGCGGCACCCAAGGCGGGCTCTGATTCCCAAAGCGCCGCCAAGCTGGTCGTGCT
>CALMKO010000263.1 GCA_937867415.1 uncultured Verrucomicrobiota bacterium
TGAAGAAGACGTTGGAACTGTTCGCATTGATCGTGCCGCTGAATCCGCTGTTGTCTCCTCCAAGACGCAAGGTCCAGGCTCCAGTTTTGTTCAGGGTTCCGGAGCCGGCGAGGTTTCCACCAAGAGTCACATCACCGACACCAGACTGGGCATTTGCTACCAAAATGGCACCGCTGGCGACGGTGATCGCGCTGTTGATGGTTTGGCTGTTGATGGTCACCTGTCCGCCGTTGATGGTGGCGGTATCGGTGTTAGCGGTGGGACCGCTGACAAGGCCGGGATTCCAGATCGCGTCGGACCAGAGACCTGTGAGATCGGTGGTGAAATCGTCCGCTTGGGCGGCACCCGCGAAGGCGAAGGTGGCGACGGTGAGTAGATCGCGGAGGAGTGGGTTGGATTTGGATTTCATGGATTTCTGTTTTGGGGTTTGTGTGGTTCTCTGGCTTGAAATTGGGCCGACATTAGGAGGTTGCGGGGTAGGGAAGAATCCGTCATGTCATAAAATTTATGACATGGGGGCAGAATGAACGTCGGAAGATTGGAGATTGGGGGATGCTTCGCGCATTTCATTGGCTGCGACGGTCACAGAATCATGGACAGCAGAACCATTTCTGTATTGACATGATAAAAACACATGATATACCTCATGCCATGAACGATTCCGTTGTCACCGAGCGTGGCCAGGTTTCCGTGCCGGCCAGCCTGCGCCGGGCCATGGGTCTGCGTCCTGGCCAGAAGTTGCACTGGGAGCAAGTTTCCGAGAGGGAAATCCGCGTCTCGCTCCCTGCCGAAAATCCGCTGGGTCCGCTTGCCATGCTCGGATATGCGCGCCGCATCCGCACCACTCCACCCCGCCGCACCGCTGACTGGATGCGCGAACTCCGCGAAGGCGAATGAACTGGATCGTCGATACCTGTGTCGTCATCGACCTGTTCGAAAACGACCCCGATTTCGGTCTGCGCTCCGCCCGCTTGCTCGAGCAACGGCTGGCCGAAGGCTTGGCCATCTGCCCAATCACCCAGATCGAACTCGCACCAGCCTTCGACGGCGATTTGGATGAACAAAAACATTTCCTCGCCCAAGCCGGTATCGATCACCAGGGATCCTGGACCGTGGCAGATACAGAGGCCGCCCACCGGGCCTGGCACCTCCATATCGTCGCCCGCCGCTCCGGGGCACTATCCAAGCGTCCCGTCGCCGATATCCTCATCGGTGCTTTCGCCGCCAATCGCCGCGGCCTGATCACTCGCAATCCACGTGATTTTCGCAGAAATTTTCCCCATCTCACCATCCTTGAGCCGTAGGCTGAAATTCTTCTTCAGAGTTTTTGAACAGGAGCACGCAGAGATTTGCCCATTGGAGGGATTTTCAAGCTCACCATGGACTCAATTGGGGAATGGCCACGGCGATCAAGCTAGGCAGGACCGCACGCAGTCCAAGGACGTCGTCATGGCGGAGGTCTGACGCATCAAAAATCCCCATGAAATGTAGGAATCGAAACGCGGAGGCGCGGAGCACGCGGAGGGGAAGAATCGCGGAGGGTTGAAGGGGTGTGGTTGAAACCTAACCATCCATGTTCCGATCTTGCGGATTCCCTCCATGAAACTCAGTGCTTTCCTCCGCGCACTCCGCAACTCTGCGTTTCGCTGAAATCCCATTTGGATGGGTCGGCTCTGGCTGCTCCGCCTAACGGAACTCATTGAACTTGGCGATGGCTTGGGCGCGGGAATAGACGTGGAGCTTGTCGTAAATGCGGCGGACGTAGGTGCCGACGGTCGGGATGGCGATGCCCAGTTCGGCGGCGATTTCCTTGAGGGCAAAACCTTGTGCGAGGAGTTCGAGCACGCGTTTCTCGCGCGGGGCGAGGCTGTCTTGTTCGGGAGATTCGGTGGGCGGGCGATGGAATGACTGGACGAGCATCCGGGCGATGCCGCTGCTGATCGGGGCACCGCCCTGGACGATCTCGTCGATGGCGGCAAGTAGTTGCTCGCGGGTGGCGCGCTTGAGCAGGTATCCGGTCGCCCCCGCGCTCAGGGACTCGAAGATCAATTTGGAATCCCGATAGACGGTGACCATCATGAACTGGGTGGTTTCCATGCGCGGTTTGAGTTCGCGCACGCAT
Source organism: uncultured Verrucomicrobiota bacterium (assembly GCA_937867415.1). Lineage (GTDB taxonomy): Bacteria > Verrucomicrobiota > Verrucomicrobiia > Verrucomicrobiales > Akkermansiaceae > Luteolibacter. The sequence continues at coordinate 2,123 of CALMKO010000263.1, forward strand.
TCGATGCCACTGCGGCCCGGCAGGTTGATGTCCACGAGCACGACATCCGGGCGCAGAGTCGGCACGGTTTCCATGGCAGATTCGGCATTGGCAAACGCGCCGACCAGCTCGAGTGCCGGGCTTGCCGTGAGCCAGCCGCTGAAGAGTTCCCTCAAGGCAGCGTCATCCTCGATGATCGCGACGCGCGTGAGGTTGGGGTTTTGTTTCGTTTTCATCACGTTTGAGGTTGGGTGGAAAGAACCTGGAGTTCAAATTCCACCGTGGTGCCTTGTCCCGGGTTGCTGGTGAGCCGGCAGGTGCCACCCAAGGATTCGAGCCGGACACGCATGTTGTCCAGCCCATTGCCAGCGGTGTGTGGTGAGGCAAAACTACGTCCGTCGTCGCGCACGGCGATGCGGATGCGACGGTCTTCGATCCGTAGCGTGACCTCCACCTCGTGGGCTGCGGCATGCTTGACGGTGTTGTTCAGTGCTTCCTTGAACGCCAGAAACAGGTTGTGCCGCAAGCGCGATGGCAGCGGCCAAGCTGGAAGATCGATCGGCAAATCGAGCCGCAAGCGCAATCCTGTGGGCTCCAGAAATTCCTCTGCGAAATCAGCCAGGTAACGAGCCAAGGCTTCCAACGAGTCGTTTTGCGGATTCACTGCCCAGACGATCTGATCCATGGTGAGGACCATTTCCTTGGCGACCGAGTGGATGGTTGCCAGGTCTGACTCCATGCGTGCGGGTTGGCGCGGAGCGGCGGAGTCGCCGTCGGCGACGATGGAAATCCGTGTCAGGCTGGAGCCGAGGTCGTCATGGATATCACGGGCGATCCGCCTGCGTTCATCGGCCAGCGCCGACTCCATTTTCATCAGGGCGAGCTTCCGGCCGGCACGGCGGCGTGCCAGGATGACTCCGAGTCCGACTGCCAGTAAAACGATGCCGATGCCGGCGGACCAGCGAAACACCGGCGCTTGCCAGAAGAACCGTCCGGTGTGGATAGGCAGTCGATAGATCGTGGCGTCCCATTGGCCGTCGCTGTGCAGCGCCTGCGCCTCGAACACCGTTTTCCCCGGCATTGGGCAGGCCATATCGATACTCATCAGCCGCGAATCCTGCCATGCATCCAACTCACCCGGCACGCGCCAGCGGAACGATACACCCGGCGGCAGGCCCTCCTGCGGGATCCGCAGCCGCAGCGCGAGACGGCGCACCCCGGGTGGCACTTCCAATCGATCAGTCAGCGGGATTTCCCGGCCATCGACCAGCACGGAAACAAGCTCCGGCACGCGGGATTCATAGACCTCCACCTCGGCCAGTTGCGGGGAAAGCGGAACCGGACTGTCGGAGGACAAGCGCAGGTAACGGCCATGGAAGATTCCCTTGCCGATATCCGGGCGCACAATGTCCACGGTCGCCTCAGCGGGATGGCTGCCATCGGCGCGGTTGATGCCTTCCCAGGCGGGGGCCGCAGCGCCAGACGGATCGTTGTCATACAAGCGCAGCCATACCCGGCTGAGCCGGTCGAATTCTATATCTCCCCGGTTTCGGAGTCCGATGTGATCGAGAGCGGCGACCCGGCCGAGATCCACCTCGAAGTAGAAATTCGCGCCCAGAGTCGGGTCATCTGGATGCGCGATGGTGGCGGGCAGACCGTCGGTCAATGCGCTCGCTTGGAGTGATTCACCGGTTCTATGGATGAAGAGCGTGTGACTGGCTTTCACCGGCCGGTGCAATGCAATATTCGTCGTTTCACGCGTATGCACCTCGACGCGGAACTCCGTGAGCCAAAAATTGAAACCCGGATACCAGCTCAGCCCGGGAGGGCTTTTCGGGGTGCGTTTCACCGGGAAAACCTCCAAGCGGAAACCGGTGGCCCGGCCGCCAGGCAGCAGGACCGTGGCCCGATAGACATCGTCCGGAATCATTCCCGTGACGTAGAAGGGAAGAGGATCGGAGCGCAAGTGGCCGTCCTCCGTGCGGCGCAAGGTGGTGACCTGGGCGTTGAATTTTACAATCTCGAGTAGTTTCCAATTTCCACTCAACGAGGGCTCCGGGTCCGTGGTGTAGGAAAGGGCAAACTCCGCGATGGTGTTCATCGGGCGACCTGCCAGGAAAAACAGCGTGACATCGAGTTCCGCCGCCTCCACCGGCCGTGCGCAGCGGACCACCAAGGCCTGCGGCTCGTGAACTTTCGGCGCGACCGACCAGCCCTGCGGCCCGGTATCCACTCCATCGATGACGGTTTCAAGGCTCCCGGAAACGCCCGAATGAAACGTCGCCTCAGGCCGCGTCAACAAAATCGGCTCGATGGCTCGCGCAAGGCAGGACCAGCCGAGCGTGCCGGTCACGGAGAGCCAAACGGCAGGCCAGAGGAAGGAGTGGTGGAACACCATGACGCTTTGAGTTTAGTCGAGAAATGAGCCGCTGATGAGGAGGGAGATGGATTGACGAGTGATGATCGTGGATTTTAACGCTGAGAATTTGCGTTTGGGGTGAAGGCCATTGAAAGAGCGGATGGTCGGGCCGGAGACGGGAAAAGGGGGTTGATTTGATCGTTTTTTTGCAAAAATTTCCTCACCCCAGCTTGTCTAGCCTTTGGAGCTTCGCCGTCGCAGTATCATAGCGGTAGTTCAAAATGGTGCCATGCTTAAGTATCTCAATCGCCTCCTCGACTACCGCCAAGGGTACGAGAAACCATTCCCTTGGGACCACTTTCGCACCGAATCGATCCAATAGATCCACATCAAGCCGGGCGGGAGCGAAAAACTGGTGCAGTAACTCCTCCAGCTTCTTCCGGTTGATGTTCGCCAGCTTGAATGTCTGCACGATCTCCACATCCGCCAGCAAGTAGGTCGCGTCCTTCTTCGCGTTTGCGATGCGTTTCTGGACATCCCCGCCGGTCACGCCGATTTTATGGATCACCGTCCTGTTCTTTGCGATAAACGGATCATCCGACAAGCTGCGCAAAACATAGATATATCCCGCCGCCAGATCGTCTTCTTCCTCCTCGGCGGAGAAAAGCGGCCCAAGGGAGGGATCGGTGATCCTCCGGCTCGCCTTGTCCTTGTTCAGCGCTCGTTGCAGGGAGCGCAGGAGCATATCGTTTTCCGTTCCGTTGTCATAGATCACCCGCAGCCTGCGATCCGGCCTTTCGTATTCGGTGATGAACGGCTCGCCCACCGCCGCAACGTAGATCTTCTGACCGTCCAGAATGAACCAATCCCCTTTGTTCACTTCCGCGTTGTCCTTGAATTTGATCGTCCGGCGCTCACCGGATTCGATCTCCTTCTGCACGCTCTCGAAAAGCGGCCTGAACACATCGAAGTCCTTGCAAAGATCCCTCTTCGCCACTTCCTCCGCCGCGCGGATCTCAGCCCTTGGCTTTACGTGTTTCAGATAAGTGACATCCGCCTGCTTTTCCCAATCCACGCCGAGTGAGTTCAGAAGTGACTCGTCATCGGGATCCTCCCGGAGTGAAACGCCGTGTTGCATGGCTTCCAGCAACTCGGAGCCCTCCGCACTCTCCAGCACCTTCCGGCACTCCTCGGACTTGCGAATGGCGTCCAGCCGCGTGGCGTAGATCCGCTCGAAGATATCCCGTCCTTCCCCGTGGCGCGGCTCCCTGCCGTTCTCCTTGGTGAATCGGATGATCTCCTCGAAGCCCGCGATGATGCGCTGCTCCCGTGGCGTCCTCTCAACCTTCTTCACCGGCGTGACATCCACGCCGAGGCTGGCCAAAAGTTCCTCGTCCGTCTGTTTATTGCTCATTTTTCCGCTCCCGCACGATACGTTGTAGATAGGCGATCCCCTCCGCCATTCTTTTCTCCCATGGATCTGTCGCAGTCAGGGAAGGCAGGCGTCCTTTCTCCTCCTTGAAACGGGCGGCGCGCTTCACCAGTTCCCGCGCATCTTCCTCGGACATGCTGACCTTCCGGGCAGCTATGACCTCCGCAACCTGCTTCAGCCTTTCCTCGCTCATGCTCTTTGATAGGATCGAATACGCTTCCTCGAAGGGATTGATCCGGTCGATCAGATCGATGTCCAGTTCCTTCACGTCCATGCAGAATTTCCTCACCCCTTGGATCAGGGAAAGGTTCAGGGTTGGCTCTCCCGGTTGGGCACCGCCTCCGGTGGCCTTCTTCTTCGCCTGCTGGATGATGTTCAGCGCGGCGATGGCGTGCTGCCTCACCGCCTCCTGATCCTCCCCGTCCAGATCCGGGAAACGCTCCTGGACGATCTTGCCCATCCGCACCTGCGTGAACTCCTCCGGCACCATCTCCTTGTTGAACATGCCGTTCTCCATCGTCTGCTTGTCCTGGACGAAGGAGGTGATGAGTTCGTTCAGATCCTCCTTGCAGATGCGCTTGGCCGCATCGCTTTGCGGTTCGGCGAGTCCCTTGATTTCCAACTGGAAATGCCCCGTCTCCTTGTTCACGCCCACGTTGCATTGGTTCGGGCCGTAGCCGTTTTCCCCGTAGTCGTATCCCTCCGTGGGGCCGTTGCCGGGGGTCTTCGCGCGGAAGTCGAAGCGCGGCGCAAGCACCTGCTCCATCAGCAGGCTGGCGGCGATGGCTTTGAGCGTATCGTTCACCGCATGGGTCACGTTCTCCTCGCTCGCATCCGGCTCGGCGATGAGGTTGGTGAAACGGGTCTTCGTCTTGCCCGGCGCGTCGCGTGTCGCCCGCCCGATGATCTGCACGATCTCCGTGAGGCTGGAGCGGTAGCCGATGGTCAGCGCGTGCTCACACCAGATCCAGTCGAAGCCCTCCTTCGCCATCCCCAGCGCGATGATGATGTCCACGTGATCGCGGTTGAATTTCTGCGCCGGCTCTTTCAGCGCGTTGGAAACCTTGTCCCTCTTCGCTGGTTCGTCATCCACCAGATCGGCGATCCTCAGAGTTCTGCCATCCGCCGTCTTCACGAGGTAGAAGCCGGTCTTCTCATCCGTCTTGTCCCAGCTTCCCAGCCCGTCGATGATGTGCTCCACTTCGCGGATCTTGTCCTTGGTGCTCTCCCGGGCGTTCACGTTCGGGATGTGGATGATCGTCTTTTCCCCCGTATCCAGCACCTTCATGATGCTTTCCGTGTAGCTGCCGTTGTAGAAAAAGTAGCCCATATCGAGCTGCTTGAGGTGCGTGTAGCTGCTGAGCTGCTCGTAGTAGGTGTAGGTCGCCGTCTCGAATTTCGCCTCATCGTCCGGGTGCAGCACCGCCTCCGCATCCCCGCGGAAATAGGAACCGGTCATCGCCACGATGTGGCACTTGTCCCGCGTGATGAACTCCGCCAGATACCCTCCCAGCCGGTTGTCCGGATTCGCGGAAACATGGTGGAATTCATCGATGGCGATCAGCCGTTCATCGAACGCCGCCACCCCGTATCTCTCCACCGCGAAGCGGAAACTGGCGTGCGTGCAGACCAGCACCTCGTCACCGCTTTCGAGGAATTTTCCCACGGCATCCACCTTGCCCCCGTCCGTGCCGGCGGTGTTGCAGAGATTCCACTGCGGCTTCACCTTCCAGTCCTCAAAGAACCCGAACTCGCTCAACGGCTCGTCATTGAAGCTGGAGCCGATGCTCTTCTCCGGCACGCAGATGACCGCCTGTTTCAGTTTCTGGTTCCGCAGCTTATCCAGCGCGATGAACATCAGCGCCCGGCTCTTCCCCGAGGCGGGCGGCGATTTGATGAGAAGATACTGCTCACCGCGCTTCTGGTAGGCGCGCTCCTGCATCGGGCGCATGCCCAGCTCGTTGGGCTCCGAGGCGTGGTGGGTGTAGGTGACGGAAATGGAGGGGGCGTGGATCATGATTGGTGAAATTCATTATGGAGATTCCTCCTCCTTACCGAAGGAAAGGTAATCATATCGAGTGAAATCAACAAATCTCCGAGCTTCCCAAAGGTTCATTTCATCCAGGCCAAATACCCTACATCTCGGATGATCAAAACAAGCGGATTCAGCGAATAGTTTTTCGATCTTCTCCGAAAGCTCATGGAGCCTTTCAGCTAGCTCGGGTTGCGCCATGATTGACGGATCCGCCATCAAACGGAGTTGAATTTGGTAGCAATCCCCCTCTTCGATTTCTTCAAAAGGGGAGAGGGAAAGCAACAGGGAGTCGATCAAACTTTCATGCTTCGATACCAACTTACGGAAATTTTCGTGGATAGCACCAAATGCTCCTTCGAATGAGTCAGGAAATGCCGTCCGCACATAGCGTTGTGCACGCCAGCGAATCAGATCATCCAAGCTCGTTTGGGATAATCGGTAACTCGCGGAGAACTCGAGAGAAGCGTGCAAAGAACGATCAAACTGGAAAGCCTCTGTAATTTTGCTTTGAACCCAGATGCCATGCCCATTCTCTTGCATTTGAAACTGAATCTGGCGTGGATTCTCACCATTTTTGATTCTGGAATTGGGCTTTCCGACCACCTTTACAAGGGGGAGCAGTTCCAAGTAAGGTTCCTTTTCAAAGTCGGAATTCACACAGTCACAAGTCTGGTTCAACACCAGAAACCCAAACGCATCTTTGTGCCCGAACGGGTCAGGCTGCAAAATCACACCCTGCTTCCATCCCGCATCAATCAAAGTTTGCCGGAGATCTGACATTCAATGATTCCGCTTCCGTGCGGCGTGAAGAGCTTTGGCATTGTCAGCCCATAGCTTGTTTAGACGGCGGGCACTCTCGGGCGGCGAAGTCGCAGGAAGTGGAAGCGACTCACCGAGAATGGTGCGCGTTTGCTCTCTAGCGACGCGGTATTGTTCTCTCCGGCATTCGACCAAATCGCGCAAGGCATCTGCGCTCACATCCGGACGGCTCATCGCTTGGCGGATTGATTCCTGATTGGCTTGAGGGCCGGTGTAATCAAGAAGGAAATCCTGCCCGCCTCGCTCGGTGTAGTGTTTCCAAACACCAGCAGCAGCAGCCAATACCTGCAAGTGATGCAAAACCTTGGGGTCAGCAACGGTCTTACCCTTCAACCAATTGTAAAGAGTAGGACGTGAAACGCCACAAATCTCCGCCAGCTCCGACATGTTCAGCCCCCAGCCTTCGCGGATCGCAGTCACCAGCTCCCCTGCCGGCATGACAGGAGATGCCGCTTCGCCAGCAGCGGCTGTAAAGACTCCGGGCCCACGTTGATTCGGAAAGTTGGTCAGCAAGCAGCTTCGCGCGCCGGATGCGAATCCGGGGCCTGTTAACAATCCCAGCAAAATCGGAGTGAGAATTTGTACGGGGGGAAATATGCCCTGGCCTGATACCCGATTGCTGAAATCAGCGGTTTGTATCGTCATTTCCATGAGTCGAGTGCTTTTGGGGTTACGGTCGCTTTGAAAACCTCGGTATTGTGCTTGCGTAGGGCGGAAAGCTGAGCCAGGCAGGACTCTGCCGTGAACGCAGTCTCATCCGCTTGCCGTTGATGCAGGTTCTCCAACATGATAAACGGAACTTCACTCTGAAGGGAATATTTCAACTTGGCGTTCAGGGGAAGAAGATCCGGGGGCAGGGTCAGTCCATTAGGGCCGAGAGACATGTAACGAACGACGAGCTGCCCGCCCTCAGGAGAAACGAAACTGGTTTCCGAAATACTGCCTTGCCGACGCAGCTCTCCTAGATTGGGCATGCCAATTACCGTAGGCGTCACCCAGTCCATCGGCCCGGACTCGCCTTGAAGCGGGATGTGAGCGATGTATCGGAGCTGGACGAGCTGCGGCAGCAGCGCCGGAATGGCTTTTTCAACCATCGTGAGAATCTTCCTGTAATGGGGCTCGGCGTTTTTGAAGTGATCATAATCCGTGAACAGCAGGGTCACGCTCTCACGATCCACGCGTATTGTTACCGTCTTCTCCACATTGGAAAAATTCCAGCGGGAGAATTCCTGAAAGGCCACGTTCATCCCGGCATCCGCCCGGTCATCAATACGCCAGCTTTTCGTCGTGATGGGATCTTGGACAAGTGGGTAGCCATTAAGCCGTAAGGCCTCTTGCAAATCCGAGATGTAATTTGCGATCTTTTCCACCGGTGCGAACTGGACCCGGGCGACCACGCAAATCAGTGGCGGATTGTTGAGGGAAAAGTCGGACATAAAATTGGTTACGCGTGCCTTTTACACAGGATTTTACACTTTAACAGCGTTTTGTGATGGGAATTTTGCGCCTATTTTTGGCGATTTCAGCCGCCTTCGACGGATTTCCGTCAAGAAACCCTCTTCTGCGTCATCTTCGTATAAAGCTCGAACAGCTTCTCCAGCCGCTCCGTATCGTTCTTGAAGCGGCGGCCGATGTAGATGCGTTCCAGGGTCTCGTCGTTGCGGTCGTGGGCGGCGCGCAGGTTCTCCGGCATCTTCTTCGGATCGTGGGATCGGGAATCATTTCAAACATCCTCCCATTCAAACCTGCCCTCGCAGTCGTTGAAAATTTCCTCCACCTCGCCACCTATCCCAGCGTATTCCGATTGGCTCAGATCCTCGCAATCCCCTTTGAAGTAGGCGGCCAAGAGCACAATTTTCCATACTTCATCGACCATCAACGGCTTGTAGATCAGGCGGTAGCCGCCGCTTTTCCCGGTGTGGAGGGCGGGCACATGAACCCGCATTTTCCGCAACCCACTGGTATCCCGGATCAATGCACCATATTCGGGATTCGTCGTGAGAACCTTCATCACATCGGAGCAGCATTCGCACAGACGGTGTTTTGATTTCTTTACGCATTTCGCGGCCCGTTTAGAGCAGTGGAATTGGAAATCCATGGTCGATTCACAGGCCTTCCGTGTCTTCCTTGCTACCGTAGCACATGAGGGTCGGTGAGAGTTTCTGCAACTTCCCGGCGTGAATCCAGGCGGGTTCATCGTGACTGACCTCTGAAAGGTAAGTGGCGGTCTTCCGGCCATATCTCAGGCATACCGCATCGATCAACTGAAGTTCTTCCGTATGAAAGGCCGGGGCTTCCTCATCCACAGTGAACACATGATTCTGCCGGTAAGAGCCGTAATCCTCCGCTTTCACCCGCACCCGGCCCTCTTTGTCCAGATTCTTCAAACGTTTTTCCCCTCTGCTGGGAACCGGCCCGTGATCGTATTTGATGTATTCCGAACCCGTGAGCGATGCCCCGGTTTCACGCAGGAACGCCACATCGATGAAATAAATCAGCTTCCACAGCTTGGTAATGCCCAGATTCTCCACGTGGGGGGAGCTTCCCAAGTAGAGGATCAGATCATCCAGTTTGTGAGTTGCGAGCGGCATGATTTTTCACGAACTGTATTTGACAAGATCGGCAAGTCAATCACGGAGCCGATCGGCACTTGAGCGAATTCTTCCCCGCTGCGGGACATCGGCGGTCATCTTCGTATAAAGCTCGAACAGCTTCTCCAGCCGCTCCGTATCGTTCTTGAAGCGGCGGCCGATGTAGATGCGTTCCAGGGTCTCGTCGTTGCGGTCGTGGGCGGCGCGCAGGTTCGCCGGCATCTTCTCCGGATCGTAGAGATCCGCGATCGTCGCCGGGAAATGCTCCTCCCGCGCCAGCAGGATCTCCTCCGCGCAGCGCGTCAGATCCGCTTTGTTCTGCTCCGTCAACGACGGCAAGGGGAAGGTGTTCCAGCCGAGCGTGTTGGAGTATCGGTAGTCTGTCTTAATCTTCCCACAGACGGTGGCTATCCAGACGAGGTGGATTCGGGATGCGAATATTGCAATATTCCACCAATAGGGATTGTAAAAAGCAAACGCACTATCCGCTACGATTGCGCCAACGCTACCTAAACTGAACGGTAAATATTCGCGACTCTCGGAACTGTGCCGAGGGATGACTACGGTTATCTCATCGCCAGTTTGCCGTATTTCTTGGAAACGATGGGACCATTTAGCAGAGGCAACTGTTGCAATTTTGGAGCTTGCTGAACGAAATTTACGCACTGAATTAATGCGCGCTGCGATCAGTTCATATTTATTCACAGTCGCCAAATCAGAATCCTCTATCCATAGACAATAGCGGAGGGATCCATCGATCGCGTCACTGGAGCCTATGAATCGGCGCAGTATGTTGTGGTTTTCAGGAATTGATTTTGCTAATGCGCTGTATTCATCAGGAGAAAGAATTAACCCTCCGGCATCAGTTGGTTTATTGCCGTAATCCATAGCAGCGAGGTCTCTACGTGCATTTCCGGCTTTTTCCACGATCACATTTCCGGCAGCGACGAGGTAAGCATTAATATATCCAGTCTCCCTTAGCACAGCGTCACCATGTTCGTTGAGCGAATAAAGACTTCGTAGTTTTCCAGCATCCTTCGCTATTCCGACGATCACCACCGTGACCCCCGCATTATGACTGGCAAGGTTCGCCCACTTGAACGACGTGTGCGCAAAGGCGATTTCATGGCCTGTTTCGAAAATGATCGGCCAGAGAATGGGGACTTGTTGGCCTTGGTTGATCGAGTTGGTGGATACGAAGGCGGAGACGGTCGGTGTGTGTTTGCCATAGTCCGCCGCTTTCATGAACCAGCCGGCGACGTAATCGAGTGATTTCCAGCTCTTTGTCCGGCTATCGAAAATGGTTTTCAGATCGGCTTTCTGTTCGGCGGATTGCCACGTGGAGCCGAGATACGGCGGATTCCCGCAAATGAACGTCTCCCCCGTCTCATTTTCAAAATCGATCTCCGACTGATCCAGCGGCGTGCTGAAGAGATCATCGCCGCGCAATTTCACGGCTTTTCCCGTGGGCGGGCAGACGCTGAGCCAATCGACGCGGAGGGCGTTGCCGCAGGTGATCCAGTTTTTCGTATCCAGCGGCAGGAACTCGGCCAGCGCTTCCTTCTGC
>CALMKO010000264.1 GCA_937867415.1 uncultured Verrucomicrobiota bacterium
CCACAGGATTGATGTGCCCGCCCACTCCAACCGAAATCTTCGCATGCAGACGGCTTTCACCGCCGGATTTCCCGCGGGTGTAGTGCAGAATCCGGTCACCACAGCGGAAAATACAATACGGAATCAACTGCTTGTGCCCGGGATCCTCCTCCGCCTCCGCACGGTCCATGAAAAAATGATTCGCCGGATCTAACAATCGACCCACCGCTGAATCCATTTCATGGGTCCGGATGCCCTCGAACATCCCGATTTCCTCCAATAACGGCCGTGGCACGACCAACACCTGCTCTCCTGCATACTTCGACATGCGCGGAGAATAGATATCCCGCGATCTTCGCCAAGCATTCATCTGGAGGATCGGATGCTGAATATTCAGGAATTGTTGAGATTACGCCATCGCGTGATTTCAAAAGTCCGCTTTTGTGCCATGATCACACCGTCAGCCGATCTACCCGCTCCGCGACATCCCCCAACCTCCCCCACCCCCCTCATGAAAACTCCGATCGCATTCTGGTCGATTCTTGGAATTCTCCTACCCACGCTTTCCCCCGAGAGCAATGCTCAAGCGCTTCCCGGCAACCTGAGCTTCTCGGTATCTGGTGCGTTTGAAAACGCAGTCGGCCAAGGAACCCAGAGCCTTCTCATCATCGACAACGACCTGACTGATGGTCATCGCCCCGAAATGACGCTCCAGGACTCCCCTGCGGCCCTGACCCCCAATGGTCCAGCCGGTTCCGCAGCTTTCCAATGGGGCCTCGCAGCAGATTGGACAAGCTACCCCTACAGCAGCTCGCTGTGGTTCCAACCTCTCGACGTCGCCAACGTCTCCGCCAATCAGACCTTCAACCTTGGCTTTCTCCACTACCGCAATGGGACGATCCAATCCCAGACCGGGGCCAGCTCCGTCGATCTTGCGCTCCAACTGAGTTTCTCCAATTCGTCGTCCTTATCACCCATCACCACGCGCTTTACCAGTGACCTGATCAATACGGTCAACTCAGACGATCCCATCACGAGTGCCGACATCGTCTCACTCAGAAATTCAACAGCCCCGCTGAACTTCATGGATGTTTCTGGAAACCAGTACTTCCTTGAACTGAGTTTCAAGGTGGACCAGACGACCATCGATCACTCCTTGTCCACTGCGGACGAATTCCGAGTCTTCGAGGGCAGCCTCGGAAAGGCTGAATTGCAAGGGCGCTTCATCACCATGACCCCCACCGCTCCGATCCCCGAGCCATCATCCGCACTGCTAGGAGCACTCGGCATGGTGATCCTGTCCCGCCGCAAGCGCTGAATTCAGCAGAATGGCCCCATTTAGGGCCCTTCGTCGCATTTTTCGAAAAATCCTCTTGCCCCGCCTCGATCCCGCCATTAAACCTCCGCCCCACCCGAAAGGGGCGTTAGCTCAGTTGGTAGAGCACTTGCATGGCATGCAAGGGGTCAGCGGTTCGAATCCGCTACGCTCCACCACTCTTGTTTTCAAAGAGTTACGGAAATCCAGCGAGTCTGATGTGTCCTAAAGTGTGACCTAGTTTATTTCTAGGGTCTTTCGGCAGGTGAGGAAGTCTCTTCGGGGACGCTTTCAAATATCGCAATAAATTTGCGTTAATTGATTCTCTGCCGCCTCGGTGCCGGGTGTTTGTCGAGCTCCTCAATTCTGAGCGGTGACGAGCGGCCGGATCTCAGCCACGGATCGCTTGCGCCGTGACTGCCTCGCTAGCCTCGTTGGGTCCGCATGGAGCGGCAGCACGGAGAACAGGACAGCGAGGAGGAAGCGAAGCATGGCCGGGAGCCTGCGGGGCAAGCGGTGGGATTGGCAGCCAGGAGGGTGATTTGTCACAAGACGACCGCTCATTCGACGCCGTCGGGGGGAGGCGGTTGCCCTTCTCACAGTCATGGTGAAGTGGAAGCCATTTCCTGCCACCCGAAAATCCTGTAACGGGGGCCTGCTTTGTTTGTCTACCATTCAAATCGGAGAACTGGAAGTGCTCTGGGAAAGCGGAAGATCAGCGGCTAAAGCGTGGTTTCTGGTTACGCTTGCCTGCCAGCAATCTCCCAAAAAATATCGTAAGTCACTCATCGTTAGCAAGTTTAGTGGATCGCTAAAGATTCTTGGAATGGATTGCCGGTCGGAAAAAAATTCTCATTTTGGCGGGTCGGGACTGGCGGTTGGCGCATGCAGTCGGCGGGCGTGAAATTCGCGAGCACCCTCCTACTTGCCACTCGTAATTGAAACAATTTTTGGGGTTTTTCCCTCACGGATCAATTTGCGCTATGTATCCTTTTTGAATGAATTTCCTAACGCGGACGTGGTTCTGCTTGCTGGCAATCGCTTCCTTGTGGTCGCCGCCCTTGTCCTTACGGGCTGAAGGCATAATTGAGGAAATCCGCGCGAAGGCCTAGCAGGGAGTTGCTGTTGCTCAATTCAATCTCGGGCCTAGACGGAACGAATCCCCCTCTAAATATTCGCTAGCAGTTTGAATCCGCCGTTGATAAAAACGTCTTCTGGGTCCACGGCATCATCCTCAACGGCGTCGGCAACCGCAAGACCGAGCGCGGCAATGTCATCCAGGACAACCACCGCGTCATGTTCCGCCCCGAACACGCCGCCCGCGTGAAACACGGACTCGGCTCTTGGTGGCTCGATCACGAAGACCGCGCACCTTTCGACACGCTTTTTGCGAAAATCAAGGCCGAGGTGGATCCAAAAGGCGGCTGGCCCGGCAAGCCCGCCATCGGCATCCCCGGCATCGATCCCACCGCCAAGCTCGGCGGCGAAAATGAAATGCCCGTCCCCAAGAACGCACCCGTCACGATCCAGGAATAGGAAAGGCTTGGAATAACGCAAGCAAGAGCTCGCGCCCCCCCGGCTCACCCCGGCACGAAAGATTTCCCCAAATTCTGGAGTATTCAGAGACTGATCGCAACGCCTCATTCCCGTTAGCAACGACCCACCCCCAAAAGAGTCTGAGCAGCAATTTGACCAGTCATCCCATGAACCTCTGATCTCCACAAAACATGACACCTATCGCCAGAATCCTATCTCTCATCATTTCGCTCGCGCTTGGACTCACCAGCACGATCCACGGGCAGGTGAATGACAAGACCGATTGGAAATCCTTCCTCTCCCGTCACGACATGGTTTGGGACCGACTGCCGGACCGGTTCGAAAACGCAGCCTTCACCGGCAATGGCCAACTCGGAGCCATGGTCTTCACCACCGACAAGGGCCGCTCACTCAAGTGGCAGATGGGCCGCTCGGATGTAAACTTTTGGAACTCCCGCATTCCCGTGGGCGATCTCATACTAAAGCCCGAGGGAGCGATCCTCAGCGGCGAGATGCGCATGGACCTTTGGAATGCCGAGGTCCGCGGCTACCTCAAGACCGACAAGGGCGAGATCGAGTTCCGCACTTTCACCCACACCGACCAAATGGTGAATGTGTTCGAAACCATTGCAAAGGGAGGCGAAAAAGCCACATGGACCTGGTCACCCGGCCTCGCGAGCGATGTCCGCAAGATCCATCGTAAGGAGACCCTCACCGAGAAAGATACCAACGCTCCGCCTCAACAAGGCACGGACGGCGACATCACCTATAGCTTCCAACCGCTCAAATCCGGTGGCGGTCACACCACCGCTTGGAAGATTGTCCACTCTGGCAATGGAAGCTCCGTCGTCTATAGCAGCGTCGGATTCTCCAAGCAGGAATCCGCCTCAAAGTCCGAGGCGCTGGATGCCGTAAAAAAAGCCAACCTAACAGGAATGCCGTTACTTGCCACCACCCATCGCGCCGGGTGGCACGGTTTTTGGCCAGAAGGATTTGTTTCCATTCCTGACACCCGCATCGAGAGTTTCTATTATATCCAAATGTATAAGATGGCCAGCGCCACGCGCCCCGGCAGACCGGCCCTCGATCTGATGGGCCCATGGTTCCGCAGCACACCCTGGCCGCGAATCTGGTGGAACCTCAACATTCAGCTCGCCTACTGGCCACAACTGACTGGAAATCGCCTCGAACTTGGGAAATCCCTCTGCGAATTGATCGACAACAACACCGATGCCCTTGCCAAAAACGCAGGAAAACTCCAAGCAGACTCCGCTGCTGTCGGACGCACCTCCGGATACGATTGCGAGAGCCCGGTAGGAGACGAACTCTGCAACCTGCCGTGGACCATGCACAACTACTGGCTGCAATACCGGTATTCCATGGACCCGGACTTGCTGCGCCGCTTGTTCCCAATGCTCAAGCGCAGCACCAACTACTATCTTCATCTCGTGGAAGAAGGGCCCGATGGCAAACTCCACATCACCCGCGGCCTCAGTCCCGAATACGAAAACCAGCCAAAGCCAAATCCGGATTGCAACATCGACCTCGCGCTCCTGCGCTGGGGCTGCGAAACCCTGCTCGAATCCTGCAGACTCCTTAAGATTGATGACCCTCTCATCCCAAAATGGAAAGACACTCTGGCCAGACTCACGCCCTATCCACACGACGGGAATGGCCTCATGATTTCCGCATCAATTCCCTTTGCCAGTTCGCACCGACACTACTCGCACTTACTCATGATCTATCCACTCTATACCATGACGCTCGAACAACCGGAAAACCGCGCGCTGGTCGTCAAATCACTCAAACACTGGATGAGCATGCCAAACAAACTCGAAGGCTACTCCTACACCGGAGCCGCATCCATTTCCGCGCTGTTAGGCGAGGGTGATGAAGCCGAGAGATATCTCAACAAGCTCCTCGATTCAAAAACACCACCCAACACCCTCTACGTCGAGGCTGGCCCCTGCATCGAGACACCACTGTCCGCCGCAGCCTCCCTCAACGACATGCTACTCAGCAGTTGGGGCGACCGCATTCGCGTTCTTCCCGGCGTACCCGATGCGTGGAAAGACATCTCATTTCACAACCTCCGCACCCAGGGCGCATTCCTCGTCAGCGCCTCACGCAAGAACGGTGTCACCCAATGGGTCCGTGTGAAGAGCCTGGCCGGCGAACCCTGCCGCATCCGCCCCGGCATCTCGGGAACCATCCGCGCGAACGTCCCCATCATACCCGCAGGCGATGGTTCCTACGACCTCAAACTTGCCAAAGGAGCCGAAGCAATCCTCTATTCAGGCACCACCCTCCCAGAGATGACCATCGCCCCAGTCGCCGCCGATCCCGCACGCTCGAATTTCTACGGGCTGCGCACTCGTAAGTGAAAGCATCTATCACAAGGAAGTCGCCAGGAAATTCAACCCCACGGATTTCAAAGCGCACGGGTGAATCCAGCTCGCGAAGGAAGCCAACCACTCGTCCCACGTCTCGTCGATTTGCGCATTTTCACAGCAAGAATGCGCATTATTGATGGGTAAACTGCACAACATCGTCCAAGATGACCCGCGCCAACATCCATTTATGAAATCCATCGCCGCTGCCAGCCTGCTCTTCACTCTTGCCTCCCACGCCGCCCCTGAGCCGCTGAAGCCCAGGGCTGCCACAGCAAGCTCGAGCCTGTCGAATTACCCCGCCGCCAAAGCCATCGACGGCACCATCTCGGACGACTCACGCTGGGTCAGCGAGAAATCCTCCGCCCCATCCTGGCTCGCCCTGGATCTGGGCGCCACACGCAAACTCGCAGGCATCCACCTCTTCACCGGATTCGGAGCCAAGGACGTCATCGAGGCCTTTCAAGTCCAATTCTGGAGCGCCGGCAAATGGGTGGACATCCCATCCGCCGAAATTTCGAAAAACAAACTCAGCGCCCTCGCAATCGCCTTCGACCAGACCGTCAATGTCGAGACCGATAAACTCCGGCTTTGGGTCACCGCCACTCACGAAAATTCCGCACGCGTCAAAGAAATGATCGTCTGGCCAGCCGGAGCTGGCGATCTCCCACCGTTGCCAAAGGCCTCGGGACCGGCCGCCATGAATGGCGCCACGCCTCAAAGCCAGATCGTCGAGATCTACCTCAATCAAAGCGGATTCAACACCGGAAAGCCAAAACGTTTCACCGCCCCCACCCTCGCCGAGGGCACACCTTTCATCGTCCGCCCGGCAACTGGCGGCACAGCACTCGCCAAAGGCACCATCCGGAACCACATCGGCGATTTCTCAACCTTCAATCCCGAGGGCGAAGCCGAATACGTGGTCGAAGCTGGCGGCCTCACCTCCGTTCCATTCCGCATCGGACCATTCTGGCTGGAAAGAATCTCCTATCAGGACGCCGTGGACTTCATGATCGACAGCCGCCACCACATCGGCAACGACCGCAACCTCTGCCGCGGCTCGTTCGGCTGGCGCGACGACCACCACTTTGGCTGGGAACTCCACACCCTCGTCCCTCAGTTCTTATCAAATCCATCCGCCTACGAACGCATGCCGAAACAGGTGAAATACGAAAAACCCAAGGACAAAAAACTCTGGGGAGCTCTCGAACCCTTTCCAAACGACGCTCCGGACCTCGTAAAACTCATCCACTGGGGCGCAGATGTCATCGTCACCCAGGAACTTTGCCACGAACACCTCAAAGCACAACTCGCCTACTTCCTCTATGCATGGCCCGCACTCAAGTCCTACCTCCCCGAACAAAACTATCAAATCGTCCGCGAATACACCTTTAAAAAATGGGCAGATTCAAAGTCCGATCACAAATACCCCTACGACGAGAGCCCGGAACACAACCTGCTCGCACTCAAAACCCGCATCGGCTCAACCAAAGGCTCACTACCACCCGGCTTCTCCATCGAACCCAACCTGATGATGCACGAGGTCGCGAAACGCGAGAAGCGCCCCGACGCGGATCTCTACTTCGACGCCGCCTACAAACAAGCTGAGTGGATCATCAAGGAGCTCGATTGGAACAACCCGCTCGTCACCAAAGGCCAACGCATGAGCGAGTTTCTCACCATCACCGGCCTTGCCCACTTCCTCCGGGAATACCCCGACCGCGCTCCACGTGGACTCGCCAACAAGCTGAACGACTGGGCCAAAGTCCTCCTCCGCCGCTCGGACAATATGTGGGACTTCCGCAAACTCGGCGATGAACCTAACAGCTGGACCCCCATGGGGGACTCGCCCCAAAAATGGAACGAACCCGGTAACGTCATCGGACTGCCCGCCCCCATCCTTGCCGCCCGCCAGTTCATCACCGACTCCAAGACCCAGCAGCGCCTCGACGAACTCATCTGGTCACACCTCGACGGCATGTATGGCCGCAATCCCGTAGGACGCCATTTCTCTTTCGACGCCCCAAGAGAAGTAGAAGGAGTCGAGCACGGCTGGTTCAGATTCTACAATGGAGGCATCGGCCGTCTGGCAGATGCCCGCTTCGTCATTGATGGCAGCCCTAAAAACGCCCACTACCCCTATCACCCGGAAGTCGGTGATGTCGGCTGGACCGAGGGCTGGATCCAGTTCAACGTTTGCTATAACATCTCCCTCTCCTACCTCGCATGGAGTGAGTCCAAAGTGGAACTTGCCAAGCAAGGCGACGAACTCGTCATCCGCCTAACAGCCCCTCTCAACTTTGACTACAAAAAGGTCGAAACCGGCAGCGTCACCGTGATGAGCGGACTCGGCGATGAAGAAAAAATCACCGTCACTGAAGATTCAGCCAGCTCATCCACCCTTACCGGCCGGATCAAACTGCAACCCGCCACCACCGCCCGCGCAGGGGATCAGGCCCTGCAGTTCAAACCAGGCACAACCATCAAGGTCTCTCATGGCTTCGGCTATCTGGGACGACACGCTACCATCAATCCTTAGTCCCTTCGCCCGTGCCACGCTCCTTCATATTACTCGCCCTCACGACCACGCTGGCCACCGCCTCACCCAACGGCGGCGCCTCCCTCTGGTTTGACAAGCCCGCCTCGGATTGGACAGACGCCCTACCCGTCGGCAATGGAGCCCTCGGCGGCATGATCTTTGGTGGCACGGACAAGGAGCGCATCCAGTTCAATGAACAAACCCTATGGACCGGGGATGAAATCAAGATGGGGGCCTATCAACCCTTCGGCGATCTATTCATCGACTTTCCAGGGCTTTCCAACGTCACCCACTACCGGCGGGAGCTCGATCTATCAGCAGCCATCCATCGCACCACCTTCACCGCCAACGGCGTGAATTACACCCGCGAGGTCTTCTCCAGCCATCCGGACCATGTCATGGTCATCCGCCTCAGCGCGGACAAACCCGGATCCATTTCCGGCACCTTCAGGCTCACCGACGTCCACAAAGCGCAGATCACCGCCTCCGCGAACACCATCACCGCCAGCGGGGCGCTCGACAACGGCCTCACCTACCAATCACGCATCCTCCTTCTTCCCGAAAAAGGAAATCTCTCGGTCAACGGAATCAATCTCACCCTCACCAACGCAGACACAGCCACCATCCTCCTCGGCGCCGCTACCGACTTCGCTAACAGCCCGGCTCAAAACTGGCGCGGCGAAAAACCCGCATCCAAGCTCGACCGCTTCCTCACTGCCGCTTCCAAAAAATCCATCGAGCTACTCAGATCCACCCACCTTGCCGATCACCAAGCGCTCTTCAAGCGCGTCACCGCCGACTTCGGCCCTTCTCGCACAGACTTGCCCACCGACCAGCGCCTCACCGCCTATCAGAAATCCCACGACCCTGGACTCGACGCCCTGTTTTTCCAATACGGCCGCTACCTCATGATCGCCAGCTCACGTCCGGGCGGACTCCCCGCCAACCTCCAAGGCATCTGGAACAAGGACCTCAAACCCGCTTGGTATTCCGGCTACACGACCAACATCAACGTGGAGATGAACTACTGGCTCGCCGAACCCACGAATCTATCAGAATGCCACCAGCCATTTTTCGACTGGCTTAAAAACCTCGCCACAGTTAGAAAAAAGAACACCCAACCGGCGATCGCCGCCAAACGCGGCTGGACCGCCTACAGCACCAACAATCCCATGGGCGGGAACTCCACTTGGGGCATCCACCGCCCCGGACCCGCATGGATGACCCAACACCTCTGGACCCACTACGAGTTCACCGGCGACAAGCAGTTTCTCAAATCCCGCACCTATCCTGCACTCAAGGAACTGGTCGAATACTGGGAGGATTTCCTCGTGGCCGGCCCTGATGGAAATCTCATCTCGCCCGCCGGCTGGTCACCCGAGCACGGCCCTGTCAAAAAAGGCGATAAAATCGTCCTCGCAGAAGGCAACCGCGACCCCCAGCCCGGCGCGTCCTATGATCAACAAATCGTCTGGGACCTCTTCACCAACTACATCGACGCCTCGGAGGAACTCGCTGTGGATCCCGAATACCGCGCCAAAATCACCGCCATGCGGGAAAAACTGCTAGGCCCTCGGATCGGCAAGTGGGGCCAAATCCAGGAATGGATGCAGGACGTGGATGACCCGAAAAACAAACACCGCCACGTCTCCCACCTCTTCGCCGTGCACCCTGGCCGCCAAATCAATCCCGTCAGTACCCCGGACCTCGCCGCCGCCGCCAAGGTCTCCCTCAACGCCCGCGGCGACGGCGGCACCGGCTGGAGCAAAGCTTGGAAGATCAACTTCTGGGCCCGCCTCGCCGATGGCAACCACTCCCACAAAATCCTCAAAGGTCTGCTCGCTCCCGCACCTCAAGGCGGCAGCACCCACAACAACCTCTTCAACTCCCACCCACCCTTCCAGATCGACGGGAACTTCGGCTCCACCGCAGGCATCACCGAGATGCTCCTCCAAAGCCACGTTCGCAAAAACGGCATCTACATGATCGACCTCCTCCCCGCCCTTCCTGACGCTTGGAAAAACGGCTCCATCACCGGACTCCGCGCCCGCGGCGGCTTCGGCGTGGATCTGGCATGGAGCAGCGGAAGACTCACCAAAGCCACCATCACCTCCGAAAATGGTGGCAAAGCCTACCTCCGCGCCTCCGGCAAAATTCAAACCCTCACGCTACCCCCAGGGGGTAAATACGACGTTCCATGACCTCATGCGAGGCCACCATCCGCCTTGAACGCCCAGGCACGACCGAATTGGCCATCGCCAAAACCCACCCCGTCCACCAACCTCGCCGGGTGAATGTAAAACCTGTCGTTTTAATACCCGTTTCCATCTGGCTGGCGGCACTCACCGCGCTCTTCCTCACCCATGGCCTCCGCGCCAACGCTGCGGAACTCCCAACCTCGCCGCTCACCTCCATCGGGCAAATCCGTAAACTCTCACCCGAACAAGCACGCCTCGGCCTTCCCGTAAAAATCCGCGCCACCACCACCTTCTCCAAGCCCGCATTCGCCACCCTTTTCATCCACGACGGCACCGGTGGTATCTTTGTCGAAATCCCCGCAGCACAGGACCACCCTTCCAACCCGAAAGCCGGGGACCACGTCGAAGTCACCGGCATCACTGGTGAAGGCATGTTCGCCCCGGTCATCAAAGGAGAGGGAAATCTCAGCCCGCTCGTGACCGTCATCCACTCCGGAACCCTGCCCGAACCCCGGCTCATCGACGGCGCGGAAATGTCGCTTCCCACATTGGATTCCGATTGGATCTCCATCGAAACATGGGTCAGCGAGGTCATGATTGTGGACCAGGACGTTATCCTCGTCTGCCATTCGGAAAACTGCGACTTTCATATCTTGTTAGACGATCCGCAGTCCACAAAATCAGTCCCCTGGGACCTTGCTGAATCCAAAATCCGGGCTCGTGGTGTGGTCGCCACCACCTTCAACCGCGGCCGCCAAATGACGGCACGCTTCTTGAGAGTCATCGCAAGTTCGGACATCACTCCCCTTCATACCAAAAAGATCCCCAACTCGGAAGCCCCCTTGTTCAACCCTGACCAGCTCATGCGAGTTGACGGACCAGGCCCCGGTGACCTCGTCCGCGTCCGCGGCGTGGCCACGCTCGCCCTACCCGGAAACGGATTATTCCTCCAGGTCGAGGGCGGTGGCCTCTGGGTCCAGACCGCTCAACCCGTTGCCACCGCACCCGGCACCGTCATCGAAGTCAGCGGTTGGCCGCGCCCCGGCGACCTGAAACCCTTCATCCGCGCGCACCGGGTTTCCATCATGGGAACCACCACCCCTCCCTTACCCACACCGCTCACTGCCAGCGACGCACTCAACGCCATCCATGATGCCGAGTGGGTCAGCGTTGACGCGGAACTGTTAGACCTTTCACGCGGCCCCGAAGGCACCACCCTGGAGCTCCGGGATTCTGACATCATCTTCCGCAGTCTGATTCCCGATCTACCGGGTGTCGCACTGCCCGTCCTCGCGCCCGGCTCACGGATCCGCGTCTGCGGCATTTCTCGCGTCTCTTCAGAAGGCAGCATGATTCTCAGAAAGGAAGATAAGCTCAAAATCCTCGCTCGAACTCCCGCCGACGTCACCCTGCTCGCCCCTCCCCCCTTCTGGACAGCAAGAAATGTCTCCATCCTCGCCACCACCATCATCGCAGGACTCTTCGCCATCTTCGCCCTGACCCGCACCCGCCGCCGCCGCGAACAAAAAACCCAACGCCGCGCCTTCGAAGCCGTCCTCGCAGAACGCGGACGATTCGCCCGTGAAATCCATGACTCACTCGCCCAAGGCCTCACCTCCATCTCCTTCCAACTCGAATGCGTGCGTGATCAACTCACGGCCGATCCCGCCACCGCGGCCAATCACGTGGAAAATGCACGCGGCCTCGTCCGCGACAGCCTCAAGGAAGCACGCCGCACCGTCTGGAACCTGCGCCCACTCGCCCTCGGGGAAACCGACCTCATCACGGCCCTCCAACGCTTCGCCGCAAACCTAACAAACTCCGGAAAAATCGCCTTCAGCCAGCAAATTGATGGCACTCCCCGCCCCCTGCCCCCGGAACATGAGGACACCCTGCTGCGCATCGGCCAAGAGGCGATCACCAACGCCGCACGCCATGCCGCGGCAAGCCAGATCTCCCAGACCCTACGCTTCGGCCAAGATTGGGTCACTCTCATCATCCGCGACAACGGCAAGGGCTTCGACGTCGGCGCCTGCGTCGGCAAGGGCTTCGGACTCACCGGCATGCACGAACGCGTCGCTCCACTCGGGGGCAGCCTATCCATCGACAGCCGCCCCAATCACGGAACCGAAGTATCCGTAACCCTACCCACCTCATCCCATGAACCCTAGCATCCGCATCCTCCTTGCCGACGACCACCCGTCCCTTCGCGACGGCCTCGCCAGCATCCTCAACTCCCAACCCGACCTCAGCGTGGTTGCGGAGGCCGCAACAGGCCGCGAAGCGGTGGAGAAATTCAAAATCACCTCCCCGGACCTCCTCATCGTGGACCTCCGCATGCCGGATGGCGATGGCATCCAAACCATCAAACAACTCGTAGCCATGGCCCCCTCGGTCAAGGTGCTCGTCCTAACTACCTACGACAATGAGGAAGACATCTTCACCGCTCTCGAAGCCGGCGCCCGCGGATACATCCTCAAGGACACCACCCGCGAGGAAATCATCGAGGCCGTCCGCCAAGTCCACGCCGGCAACCGCTTCCTACCCACCGCCATCGCCGCCCGCCTCGCAGACCGGATGATCCGCCCCTCACTCACCCCACGCGAACTCGACGTTCTGCGCCTTGTCTCGCGCGGCCGATCGAACAAGGAAATGGCCGTCGCCATGTTCGTCTCAGAGGAAACCGTCAAATCCCACATGAAAGGTCTTTTTCAAAAACTGGGCGCCCACGACCGCGCCGAAGCCGTCAGCATCGCCCTCCAACGCGGATTGCTACGTATGGACTGAAGTCCCACCCCCCATCCGGGTGAGCTTCACATCCCCCATCAGAACTCTGGACGACCGCAGCCGCCGCACGATACCATGGCCCACCCAGACGAACCACCACGCTCCCTCGATCAAGCGCCTGGGAGCAATCTCTCATCACATTCATCGACACCTCGCTTCTTCATCAATTCATTCAATCTCGCCATGTCCTGTCTCTTATACACATCTGACGCTGCCGACGATCTACTC
>CALMKO010000265.1 GCA_937867415.1 uncultured Verrucomicrobiota bacterium
TCAGGATTGAGTCATCAATCGGGGCGGAACCCTTGTAGAATCCTGAGTTGAGCGTCTTTGTGGGCGTTCATTTGAGGGTCTGGCACGGAGGCTGCTCCCTTGAAAATCGACACCCATACACAACCATGACAACCATAGAACAGCCAAGGCCATATCCTGATGTATCTACCGTGCCGTCCGAATTGTCCTTCCAGGGCACTTGGGACGGCGAGGCGGTATCGGGATTGATTCGCTCCAAATGCGATCACGGAGAGACTCCAGCATTCCTCTTTTTGGGGATCAAGGAAGCTCTCCTCCTCAAGGAACATCTCGCCGATTCATTCGGCGAAGAAGCAGTAACCACCCTGAAGGGCACCTATTACATGGGACTCGAAGTGATCATGATTGATTGCGAGAGTTTCATTGCAACAGGAGGTCGCAAGGCGGTCCGTACGCTCCAGGATCCGATCTCACGCCGTCCTGCATGGCGCGACCGGGAAACTGAAGCGCTTTGGCAATTCCGAATTTGATCGTATCTTGTGACACCCGCTCCCCCTCATTTTCAGGGGGAGCCGGCGTCCTAAGACGATCCAATGGAATCGCCAGAGTGTCTCTGAACCAATCACCAAAAGGCTCCCTTGCAGGGAGCCTTTTGCGTGGCGGGGCGGTTGACGGAATGGCATGTGCAGACTGCCCTGAGCCGGATGCGGGAAGTCCGCAAGTCGGGTTCGATGAAGGAGGAACAGCGCTGCGGCTACGCTGGCCGTTGCTCCCTACTCGCTGGAAAGGAACTTTTCACGGGGTAAACAGGATCTTGCCTGAGCGGTCCGGGGCGTCCAGTCGCGCCAAGGCGGTGGCATAAGAATCTAACGGGTAGGTGGAGTCGATGGGTTGGATAAGTTTTCCAGCGGCCACGAGAGCCGATAGGTGGTCATAGGTGTCCTGGACGTCGGCAGGTGGAGCGTTTTCGATCCAGCGGCTGACCCAGAGTCCGCGCACCTGGATGTCGCGGAAAATGAGCAGGCCGTTCGGGATGGTTACCGGCTTGCGGCCCATCGCGCCGTAGGTGATGTGAGTGGCGCTCTCGCGCAGCAGCTTCATGAGGCGGAGTGCGCTGTCGCCACCGACGGCATTGAAGGCGAGGGAGGCATTCGCCCCGCCGAGTGCTTGCCTTGCGGCGGTGAGGCCGACTTCGTCGTCGGTGAAGACATGGTCGGCGCCAAGGGCGCGCAGCTCCGCACTCACCTCGGGGCGGCGGACGAAGGAAAGGGTGTGGATGCCGAGGCTGTGGGCGAGCTGGATGACACAGCGGCCTACGGCGGAGTTGCCGACGTTTTGGACGATCCACTCGCCGGGCTGCAAGTGGGTGAACCCGTGAAGCAAGCGCCAGGCCGTGGCTGGATTGACCTTGAGCATAGCGGCTTGGTGGGGGGCGATGCCGGGGGGCAGTCGATAAAGGCTGCTGCTCGGGACGGTGGCGTGTGTGGCCCAGGTGGCCGCGCGGCGGAGAAACATCACGGTGTCCCCGGGTGAGAAGTCGGGGGATTGGCTGATTTCCACCACTCCACAACCTTCGATGCCCGGGGTGGCGGGCAGTTCGAGGGTGATGCCGTAAGTTCCCTCGATGGTGTTGAGATCCGCCGGATTGATCGGGGCGGCGAGGATGCGGACACGCACTTGGTCTTGGGCGAGTGGCTGGGAATCGGCTGGGCGGCTGTGAAATTCCAGGACTTGGGAAGGGGTGCCGGTTTTGTGGATCACCAGGGCATTTTCGACCCCTGTGGCTTCATGATCTTGCATGGCGGAAGTGTGGCATAAAGAACGGGGCGGCCAAGTGGGAATCCAAGAATATGAAAATCCCGCGCGTGCCGGGGCTGGTGGAATTCGCTATGAATTTGTAAGCGGCTGATTACGCTTGTCGCGAATGAAGGGTTATTCAATCCGCTTGCTACCGAGTCAGTTGATCCGCGTGATTGGCGGGGCCTTGGTGCGTCTGGTTTACCGGATCCAGCGGGTGCATCCGGAGCGGATACCCGAGCGGGGAGGGGCCTTGTTATTGCCGAATCATGTGACGTTTGCGGATGGTTTTTTCCTGTCGGTGGCGTGTCGGCGTCCTGTGCGCTTTGTGATGGATGATGCATTCATGGCGCGGCGCTCCGTGCGTTGGTTCGCGAAGATTTTCGAGACGGTGGCGATCCGGCGCGATCAACCGCGGGAGGCGATCCGGCTGACCATTGAGGCGCTCAGGAATGGTGAGTTGATCTGCCTTTTTCCCGAGGGGCAGCTTACGCGGACCGGGACGCTTACGGAGTTGCGGCGGGGCTTCGAGTTGATAGCTAAAAAGGCGGGACACCCTTTGATTCCGATTTGGTGTGATGGTTCGTGGGGATCGATTTTTTCGTTCGAGCGCGGGCGGTTTTTCCGGAAGTGGCCGTATGAGTTTCCGTTTCGGTTGACGATGGCCTTTGGCGAGGAGATCCATCCTGCCGAGGGGGATCGCGAGACCGTGCGGCAGGGTTTGCTGGTTTGTGCGGCGGCGGCGCTGGAGAAACGTTTCGAGCGGGGTGGGTGGGGGCGTAGAATCCCTGAGGGTGGCGGCCCCGGCCTGGCGAACTTTCGCAACTTGGGTGAGGCGGAGCGCCGTCGGCTGTGGATGAACGGGCATCAGCTCGGTCAGGTGAACGCACTGCAACGCCGCACGCCATTTTTTGTTCTCCGTCAGGATCCTGTTCCTGTGGGTGTTCCCGCCGTGTGTCTCACATTTCCGGCCTTGTTCAGGGCGCAGGTCATCGGGTGTGAGCGGGTCGATGGGGATCACGCCGGGTCGTGGGTCGGCGGGGATGTGCTGCGGTCGATGCTGGGCCAGACGCAAATCGTCGGGCAGATCGTGTTTTATGATTTCGGGAGCAAGGCGCTGGAGCCGATTTACCGGGCGGGCGTGGAGCATTGTCCGTGCTTGGCGGTGGCTGGCTTGGTGATTGCGATGTCCATGCCCCATCCGCCGAGGCCGCGGGATGATAGTGAGCCGCAGTTGGGGCATAAGCTTGGAACCTGGGGGAAGCTGTTGCCCGGGTGGTATCTTCGCCCTGCGGAGGGTGGGGGATTCAGAGCTCACGGCCCGGCGGCACCGCAAGAGGGGCTCGCTTTGCCGCCGAAGTGTTATCTGGATGCCGAGGGATTTCTCTCGGAGGTGAGGGTGCCTTGAAGGGGCTTATCGATTGCTGTCCGCGATGGCCTCATCTGTTTCAGGGGGCAAGCCGGCAGCCCACGGAGCTTCACCGGCTTTTGCGACCGCGACCGCCTTTTGCCATGAAGCGGCTTGGAAGTTCAGATTGGTCCAGTCTCCGTTGGGGTCGCTGCCGCAGAGCCAATTGTGATCGGTGATGATATAAAGTTTTTTTCCGTCCTTGAGGGTGGCGCGGAATCTCACCAGCAGCCCGGCGGGCCCCTTGTCGTTTTCGCCTTGGATGGAGATGAGATTCAGGCTGCCTTGTTTGAGCTGGGCGATCACGTCGTAAGAATGGCTCGTCTGCCAGCCCTGGTTGCGGCCGAGCTCCTGGCCATTGACGAAGAGGACGTGTCGGTCATCGCACATCAGGGTGATGTTCGCGCTTTCCACACCGGGAGGCAGTTGGAACTCACGGCGGAAAAACACCTTTTCTTGTTCGGCGGGGTTGTTGTTTTTCCAGATCCAGGCGGCGGCCTCGCCCTTGGCCTTGGCCTTGGCCTTGATCATTTGCTGGAGGCGCATGTCCTTGAACTCGACTTTCATTTTCTCACCGGCGTGAAGTTGCAGGGCGATGAACCCTTGAAGAGCACGTTTCTGGGGGTGGGTATCTTCGATTTCAGCAGCGAGCTTGCCATTGACGAAGTGGCGGAGCTGCGTGCCTTGTGCGACGATGCGGTAGGAGTTCCAAGCGGCGAGATCGACAGCGGGGATTTCCAAGGTCTCGACGACCTCGGGTTTCTCGTGGAGTTTCACCCGTTGGCCGCGTTCGCAAGCGATGCCACGGCCTTTTTCCTCATAGAGCATGGCGAGGTAGTTCGCCTTCGGGTGCAGGTCCATTTGATAGCCACCAACGGACCACTTGGCCGGATCAATCACGCGGCTGCGGTATTGGACGCCGGAATTGTTTCCGATGACGCGAGCCTTGAATTCGAGTTCAAAGTCGCCGACTTCGCCACCCTGCCAAATCAAAAACGTATTGGCAGCGACTTTGTTTTCCGCGTTGTCGGTCTCACCGATGAGGATGCCATCTTCGACCCGCCAGAGCCGTGGATCGCCTGACCAGCCCGTAAGATCTTTACCGTTGAAGAGCTGTTGCCAGCCCGCTTGAGACGGTAAGAGCGCGAGCAAGAGCAAGAGCAGCGGAGTGAGTTGACGAAGCATGAGACAGGCTACGGGGGGGGACTCAGGAATTTATCATCCAAAAAGGATGCTACGCCTGAGCGAGGAGATTGCGGAAGTAGTGGATGGTCGCGTCCAGCCCCTGATCGAGGGAAATGCTGGGCTGCCAGTGCAGCTCGGCTTTGGCGAGGGAGATGTCCGGTTGCCGCTGCTTGGGATCATCCCCGGGGAGGGGGAGGTAGGTGATCTTGGAGGGGCCGCCGATTTTTTCCAAAACCATTTCGGCGAGTTCGAGCATGGTGAATTCCCCAGGGTTTCCGATATTGACCGGCCCGATTAAGGTGGGGTGGTTCATGAGGCGGATGAAGCCTTCGATCAAGTCATCCACATAGCAGAACGAGCGCGTCTGGCTGCCGTCGCCATAAATGGTGAGATCTTTTCCCTGGATGGCTTGCACGATGAAATTCGAGACCACGCGACCGTCATCCGGCAACATTCTCGGTCCGTAGGTGTTGAAGATGCGGACCACTCGGATATCGACCTGATTCTGGCGGTGATAATCGAAGAAAAGGGTCTCTGCGCAGCGTTTGCCCTCATCATAACAAGCGCGGATGCCGATGGGATTGACGTTGCCGTGATAGGATTCGGGTTGGGGGTGGACATTCGGGTCGCCATAGACCTCGGAGGTGGAGGCTTGAAACACCCGTGCGCCGGTTCGTTTGGCAAGCCCGAGGGAATGGATGGCACCCATGACCGAGGTTTTGACGGTTTTGATCGGGTTGTGTTGGTAATGAGGCGGCGAGGCGGGGCAGGCGAGATTGTAGATTTGATCCACCTCGAACTTGAAGGGCTCGGTGACGTCATGCCGGACGAGCTCGAAATAAGGGTTGTTGAGCAGGTGGGCGATGTTGCGCTTGCGGCCGGTGAAAAAGTTGTCGAGGCAGATGATTTCATGCCCCTCGCCTAGTAAACGCTCGCAGAGGTGTGATCCTAAGAATCCTGCGCCACCGGTGATTAAAATTCGCATCGCGGACAAGCAAGCAGGAATCCGGATAGGAATCAAGCTTTCTTCGGTCCGGGCGTGGCCTCCGGCGACTTGCAGTGAGGTTCCGATCTCACGCGTTGGAAATTTTTCACTTTCGATCTTGGCCCGGAGCGCTTCCCGCAGTCAACTCAAGCCGCCATGCCTTACCTTGACGAGAATTTCCTGCTGCATTCTCCCACCGCGCGCCGTCTTTTTCATGAGGTGGCGAGGGATCAGCCGATCATTGATTACCATTGCCATCTATCACCCCGGGAAATCGCAAGCAACCACCGCTGGGCGGATCTCTCGGAGATCTGGCTTGGGGGGGATCATTACAAGTGGCGGCTGATGCGTGCCAACGGCATCGCCGAGGAATTCATCACCGGGGGCACGACGCCACGCGAGAAGTTCCAAGCATGGGCGGAAACCGTGCCATACACTTTGCGAAACCCGATCCACCATTGGACCCATCTTGAACTGCGCCGCTACTTCGGCATCGATCTGCTGCTCAGTCCTGCGACTGCGGATGAAGTTTGGGAACGGGCGAATGCCAAACTCGCCGACCCGGATTTCTCCGTCCATGGGATCCTCAAAGGCTATGACGTCAAGGTCGTTGGCACGACGGATGATCCGGCGGATCCGCTTGATGACCACCATGCCATCGCGGCTTCGGGCTTGGAGACACGGGTCGTTCCGACCTTCCGCCCGGACAAGGCATTTCTGGTCGATCGTCCGGATCTGTTGAAGCCGTGGTTGGAGAAGCTCGAATCCGTCGCCGATGTCGCGATCATCCATCTATCCGATCTTCTCGCGGCCTTGCAAAAACGCCATGATGACTTTCACGAAGCGGGTGGGCGTTTGTCAGACCACGGTCTGGATCGGCTTCCCGCGCTGCGCTGCTCGGACGAAGAAGCTGCTGTCATTTTCAATCGAGCTCTAACAGGCAAGCCCGCTACCGCGGAGGAGAAGGAAAAGTTTTCGTTTTTCCTGATGGTCTTCTTTGGTCAGCTGGATGCCGCGAAGGGCTGGACGAAGCAGCTCCACCTGGGTGCGTTCCGCGGAGTGAATTCCCGCATGGCCGGGAAGCTCGGGCCGGATACCGGATTCGACACCATCGGAGATACCCAGCAAGGAACTTCGTTGATCCAGTATTTGGATGCGCTTTCCACTGCGGGAGCCTTGCCGAAAATGGTGCTCTACAATTTGAACCCGCGCGACAACTACCTGTTCGCCTGCCTCACGGGAGCATTTCAGGATGGTACGGTGGCCGGAAAGATCCAGTTTGGCTCGGGATGGTGGTTCCTGGATCAGAAAAATGGGATCGAACTGCAACTCGACGCGCTTTCCGCGACCGGTCTGCTCTCGCGTTTTGTGGGAATGCTCACGGACTCCCGCTCGTTCTTGTCTTTTCCGCGTCATGAGTATTTCCGCCGCATTCTCTGTAACCTCATCGGCAGTGAGGCAGACCGTGGCGAGTTGCCGGATGATTTCGAGGCGCTTTCTTCTCTTGTTAGGGATGTCAGCTTCGGGAATGCGGAGCGTTTTTTCGGATTCAGTAGCTAAGCGATTCCACCCCCATGAGTGACGACCTGCTTCCTGACCTGATCGCTGCCGTGGAGCAGCAGTTGACATCGCCGCAGACGCGCTATGTCGCGAAGACCTTTGAGCGCTTGCTCAAGCTCGGAATGGAACCGTCCGAAGCTAAATCCCAGATCGCGCTTTGTCTTGGGGAGGAGATGGAAAGGATTCTCACAAAACGCCGTGCATTTGATGAGAAGGCCTACCGTGCCAGCCTCGCATCCCTGCCGATGCCCGAGGAACCGGGTGAGGATGCCGGGGACTTCCCGGTGCCTATTGAAAGAGCTCCTTGAGGAAGGCCTGCATGGCCACCCATGAATGACGCTAACCTGGAGGTATCCGGACGATCATCCATTCCGGGCACGATCCGAACCGAGCGAGTCGCTGATTCCTGATGGATCGTGATCCTGGGTCGTATGTAAAAAGTGACCACAGGCAGCCTTGACTGCCGCGACATGGGCAGCGACTCGGCTCTTGAGTGCCGCGCGGCTTGGGGTCTCAAAGGTGAACGACAGCGGGCAGCCCAGCTTGGCAAGATAGATCGCCTCCGGCCATCCTTCCGGCAGATCGGGCTCGGCGGCATGATAGATCCAGCCGGCCTCGCGTACTTCATGGCCGTCGATCTCCGGTCCGGCCTCGGGGTGGAACCAATGGCCCACGGCGTTGAGAATGGTTTCAGCGCGCGCGGGGAGGTCCTCGTGCAGATTGATTTCGTAAAAATAAAAGCCGGTCGTCTCCCAGTCCTCGTGCAGCGAGATAAAAAGATCCGGCGTCGCCAGCGTGTCGAGCCACGCGGCATGGCTCGCCACCTCGAGGGTTTCGCGCAGCCAGTAGTCGCGATTCAAGTCTCGCCCCTCGCCATTTTCCCGCCGACCGGTGGCAAGCCCCGCAGGGTTGAGCGCGGGGCAGAGGATCCAATGAATTCCGGAGTCGAAGAAGCCCCGATGTAACAATTCCAGCAATGCCAAAGGTCCGGCGGGTTCATCACCATGAATGCCTGCCGAAAGATAGACCCGCTTTCCCGGGCTGGGGCGCTCCCATGCCGTTACCTCACCGGCGCTGGATTCTGTGAGCTTTGTCGCGGAAAAACCGCCCGCCTCAGCGACCTCGCGGAACGCCAGTTGAAATCCAGGCCAATCGAACTCTCGATGCATCGGGCAGAGTGAAACCTTGGGAAATCTCCCCGTCAACCGTCCACTTGAAACGCAAAACAGGTATCTCTTTTGCCAATCGGCTTGCTTAATCAGGACGGGTCGCTAGCGGGGTAGTGTCCCCTGAGTCGTTAAAAGTGGTTGGTGGCTGGTTGGCCTCATCCATCAGCATAAGGGCGCTAAAACCAAAACCAACCAACCATCGTGATCCACGAAAAATTGAAGGAAGCCTTCTTGTAAGGCGAAGAAAAGGAAGCCGCGAATTTGTTCTGCCAACTGCTCCGGCAGAGTGTCCGGGCCAGGCCATCGCGACGGCCATCGGTCGC
>CALMKO010000266.1 GCA_937867415.1 uncultured Verrucomicrobiota bacterium
TTCCTTCTTACAAAAATAGATCTTGCCAGACTAACTTCCTGCGATACTCTAGCACCGATGATTGGCGAGATTCTAAACTATCAAACCTGCTCCCCCAATGACCGCTCATCGGGAAATCCCTACGCCTTCATAGATCCTGATCTGGAAGAAGCAATTGAGCGAAATGCCCCAGCGCCCGCAAAAGTTTCAAATATCGATTCGGTCATCAATCCGATTACGCAGCACAAATCATGACCACCACCCAAAATCAGTTTCCTCACACATCCTTGAATGTCGGGGCGAAGGAGTTTTTCGCGCGAAGTTACCCCATACTCCGCCCCGGCAAAACGCCCTTCCCCTGGATGGGCGAATTGTTCGCACGCATTTTGCAAGGCTGCCCACCAAGAATGGTTGATTTACCAACAGGCAGTGGAAAAACCGATCTTGCCGTGGTTTGGCTCATCGCTCTCGCCTACTATGGGTCCGAACGCTCGGCCGCCAACCCTGTTCCTCGCCGCCTAATCTGGGTGGTCAACCGGAAGGTCCTCATCGGTCAAATCTACCGCCTTGCACAAGAGCTTCAGAAAACGATCCGCAATAGCCTCGATGCGGAACTTCTTAGAAAAGGACTGGCAAAACTCTGCACAAATACAGACGCAGATGAGCCATTCAAAATAGTTCAATTGAGGGGCCAAGTCATTAATGACCGCGAATGGAGCTTCAGCCCAAGTTGCCCAACGCTCATCATCGGGACAGTCGATCAAATTGGTAGCCGCTTACTCTTTCAAGGCTATGGGCTTGGGAAACGCGAGCGACCACTACAAGCCGGATTACTCGGCGTAGATGCTTGGGTGTGTGTGGACGAAGCGCATCTCGTCCCTGCTTTCATCCTCACCCTACGCCAACTTAGCAACAAAATCACAAATCCTCCCGAGGCTCCTTTTGAACTGTCCAAACTATTTGCACTAACTCCTTGGTATTACTCCGAGCTTTCGGCCACACCAGGGCTGCCCGCTCCTTCCGCAGAGCATTCACTCCAAATTCTTCCAGCTGATGAATTGAACAAACTGCTGGCCATGCGTATCGCTGCGGGAAAGGCCAAGCGAGTTGTCCTAGTTGATTCTGAAGAAAAGGAAATCATCTCCAAAATCGTCACCGCCGCACTTAACCTCAAAGACGAGCAAAAGCGAGTCGCCGTCTATGTTAACACCCCAAAGATCGCGACCGACATTGGCAAAGCTATTGAAAACGGACTCAAGACCTCAAAGGCGGGCGCAAAGTCGGATCGGATTCTCACCATCACTGGCCGTATGCGCGGTGTCGAACGGGAAGAACTGCACAAACACAAGGTATTCAACTCTCTCGCAACGGATTCCAGAAAATCAAGCCCAAGCGATTCATCCGGGCTAGGGCGTCCTGAATCGACTGTCTATCTCATCGGAACGTCCGCTGCCGAAGTCGGATTGGATACTGATGCGGACGTGATTCTATGTGATTTCGCACCGCTGGATACATTACTGCAACGACTCGGGCGACTTGATCGCCTTGGTGTTGTCACGGCTGCTGGCGAAACGCCGGTAATGCAAATTTTCGGACTTCCCAAGGAGAACTCGAAGCTAAAAAAGGCCACGCAAGCAATTAGTCAAAAACTATCCAACGAATCCTATCAACCAAGTGCGACACTCCTCGCTTCGAATTCCTGGAATCAAGAACTTAAAGCCGAAGAAATCAAGAAAGATGCCACACTTCAAATCATTCGCGAGGAGGTTGATCCATCCAAATGGAGATATCACCCACTCGCTAGTGCAACTATTTCTCCGGTGCTTTGCCAGCCTCTTACGGATGCAATTCTCACCCATTGGACTGCTACAAGTCCACGACCCAATCCAAATCTCCCTGTGGACCCTTGGCTCTATGGCTTCGGTGAAAACACCAGCACGCCACTGGTAGGGATCATCTTCCGCCGAGAGCTAGATGCGCTTGTTGGGCATGTTAACGCCGAACCGGAAGATCCTGATGCGGATCCAAATGATTTCACGAAAACTTTATCTAGGATCACGGAGATTTTCGGGAGGTTTCCTCCAGCCAAATCCGAAGCTCATTGGTTGCCTGTCTATGTGGTTCGCGATTGGTTGTTGGGCAAATTGGACAAGAACAAGAATGAGCGGTCCTTTTTCGTTCCTCCAACCCTACTTGCTTTTCCTGATGAGGGTGAATGGAGCATTCTTGGCGATAGCGAGACTGATAAAAACCAGCGCGAAGCTTTGGCTAAAAAACTATTCAACGAAAGCGTTCTAATTCTCCCAACCCTGACAGTTCTGCCCAAACCCATCGCAGACGAGCTGACCAGCAACGATCCGCAACTAGACCAAGAAGATGTCGCAGATCGCGCCTGGGGGAGTAGCGATGGGCTGCCAGCAAAGTGGCTGCGCAAAACGAATTCTACACTTCTTGCGCCCAAAGGTTTCGTCGAAGATGACGAATTCCCGGTTTACTACAAAGATGTGATCAAGGACGACAAAGTCGTAGTCGCAGCTCATACCATTACACTTAGATATTTCCTGCCAGAAGGCGCTAGTCAACGTCAGAAACAATTTCTGAACGACCACCAAAACGCCGCTCAAGCATACGCCAGTGAGTTAGCAGGAAGCCTGTTCCCCAGCAGCGTGTTCTTACCTGAATTCTTCGGTATTCTTGGTCTGGTGCATGATGAGGGAAAGGCGTCTTCGCTTTGGCAAAATGCCATCGACAATCGATCACCAAAACTTCCTTTGGCGAAAACCAACAAAGTCATTCCACCCCAGAAATTCCAAGGGTATCGTCATGAGTGGGGATCACTAACGGCAGCGACAACCGACGATGCTTGGCAAAAGCTATCCGTCAAATTACCTGAATCAGAGCGGACATTCTTCCATGAATTGTTTCTGCATATCATCGGAAGCCATCACGGGCATTTACGGCCAAGCTTGCCAGATCAACCCAATCACCAACCTACATTGCTGAACGCAAAAAGATGCGAGGCCGCCTTACGTTGGCATCAATTACAAACGATGCTTGGACCATGGCGATTGGCATATCTGGAGACACTCTTGAAAGCTGCTGACTCTCTTTCCCTGTCTCTTATACACATCTCCGAGCCCACGAGACA
>CALMKO010000267.1 GCA_937867415.1 uncultured Verrucomicrobiota bacterium
GCTCAATCCCGCCCGCCCCGAATGCCAGCTCGTCGGCGTCTTCAGCCGTGATTTGTGCCCGGCCTTTGCCGAGATCCTGCAACGCCTCGGCCGTGAAAGCGCATGGGTCGTGCATGGCACCACGGGGGATGGTCGCTCGGTCGATGAGGTGAGCCTGATGGGCTCCACCCGGATCTGTAAATCCGGCTCGTTCCAGGATCTGGAGGATGATGAAGTCCGCCCGCGGGATTTCGGCTTCATGCATGCCGAGGTGGCGGACTTGCAAGGGGGCGACGCCAGGGCAAACGCACGGATCCTCGAGGCGATTCTAGCAGGCACGGAAACCGGACCCAAGCGCGACATGGTGCTCATGAATGCAGGCGCCGCGCTGGCCTGCGCCGGATTGGCGGATCACATGGATGACGGCATCGAAATCTCCCGCGAGATGATTTCCAGCGGTGCCGCGCTCGAACGGCTCCGGATGCTCCAAAAGGCCGCACGCTGACCGTAGTTCGCCAAGCTTCAGGCTGGCATGTGCTCGTGGATTCGGATAGTTCTTCCCTGTGATCGCCCGTCAGAAAACGAAATATCCGGTATCCCCGTCGTTACGGCAGTACCTCTATCACTTCGACCGGCAGCGTGAGATCCCGAAGGTCTATGATGAATTGTGCCGCTTCACGGGCGCGGTGCCTTATGAGGATCCGAAAGGCAGGGAGACCCTATGGCTCAGCGTGATGTATCCGCCGGAAGTGTCCGCAGAGCTGCGGCCGCGACTCACCAGCATTTATACCGAACTCAAACTCGGCCGCGACGCCGGGCAACACGAGCACCTGATGGTGGATCGCATCGACTTCGGGGATTTTGGAAATTCAAAGCCGTTTCGCATCCGGGTCACCAATTTGTTCAATGATAACTCGGACTACTTTTACGTCAAACAGGCGGATGCGTCCCGTATTTATGGGTTGGAGTTGGAGCATATCCTGTCTCCGAACCGGATGAACTATATCATCAATGGAAATACCCTCATCGAGGAGCACATCGCCGGAGTGCCGGGGGATGTGTTCATCCGCGAATACCTCGGCCAACCCGGACTCAACAAGGTCCGCATCGCCAAGGAGTTCACCAAATTCACCGAGCGCGGGTTCATCCGGCTGTTAGGCGATATGCGGAGTGTCAACTACGTCGTCGATATCACGCCGGATTTCGAGGAGGTCCAATACCGGGTCCGTGCCATCGACTTCGACCAGCAATCCTATGAGGGAAATGGAAATATCTACCTCGCCTTCCGCTTCAACTCGAACCGCAAGGTGACGCGTCTGGCCTTCGATGTGCTCAATCGCAAGAGCATCGATCAATACGTCGCCGAGGAGCACGCGCAGATGGCGCGCCGCGCCAAGGTCGAGAGCGGCCGCCTGCGCGCCCTGCTCGGGATCATGCGGCGGGAAAACATCGCCCCCCACGAACATGTGGTCACGCTGGCCCGCGAGCTTGACCGGATGCACGCCACCAGCGGCTTCGGGGACTGCAAGTCCATGGGGGAGCTCACGGCCATGCACATTTCGCTGATGCTCGAAATCTAGACATTGCCAGCGGCCGGGAACCCCGTATGCTGTCCGCCCGGCCAGGGAGGCCGGCTATTTCCAAATGAACCATCCTCATGTAGCGATCGTAGGGGCGACGGGTGCCGTCGGCGTCGAAATGCTCCTTTGTCTTGAGCAGCGAAATTTTCCGCTTGGTAAACTCAAGTTGCTGGCATCCGCCCGCTCCGCTGGGAAAACCATGCAGTTCCGGGGGAAGGATATCCTGGTGGAGGAACTCACGCACGATTCGTTCACGGGCGTGGACATCGCCCTCTTCAGCGCCGGTGGCGGGATTTCCTTGGAATTCGGACCATCCGCCGCAGCTGCGGGAGCGGTGGTCATTGATAACTCGTCCGCCTTCCGGATGGATCCGGAGGTGCCACTCGTCGTGCCGGAAATCAACCCGGAAGCCGCAAAAGTCCGCCCGCGCGGGATCATCGCCAATCCGAACTGCACCACCATCATCTCCCTGATGGCGCTGGCTCCGCTGCACGAGAAGTTCGGCCTCCGGTCGATCATCGCCTCGACCTATCAGGCGGTGTCCGGCTCGGGTGCGCAGGGGATCATCGAGCTCGAGGAGCAAATGAACGCGATCGCCAACGGCCAGCCGTTCGCACCGAAAGTCTATCCGCGGCAGATCGCCTTCAATGTGATTCCGCAGGTGGATGCATTCACCGAAAATGGCTACACCAAGGAGGAACTCAAGATGCTGCATGAAGGGCGGAAAATCATGGGTCTTCCGGAGCTGCGGGTTTCCTGCACCTGCGTGCGGGTGCCGGTCTATCGCTCGCACTCGGTCTCCATCACGGCGCAGTTTGAACGTCCGGTGGATCCCGCCGTCGCGCGGGCCGCTTATGCTGGCAAGCCGGGTGTACAAGTCGCGGATGATCCCGCCAACAAGGTTTTCCCCGTGCCTCTGGATACCACGGGCAAGGATGATTGCCTGGTCGGCCGGATTCGCAAAAACCTCGTTTTCGACAACGCACTCGACCTCTGGGTCGTCGGCGACCAAGTCCGTAAAGGGGCCGCGCTCAATGCGGTGCAGATCGCCGAGATCCTGTGACTCCCAGCCCATCCACCATGGATTTGAAATTCTATCTCAAGCAGCGGGCCGCCGATGTGGATGCCGCGCTTGATGGATTTTTACCCAAGGCCAGGGCGCGCCCGGCGACGATCCACGCCGCGATGCGCTACAGTGTTTTCTCCGGTGGCAAGCGACTGCGCCCGCTGCTTTGCCTGGCTGCCGCCGAGGCCTGCGGGGGGGAAGCAGCGGCGGCCCTGGCCCCGGCCTGTGCGGTGGAACTGATGCACACCTATTCACTCGTCCACGACGATCTTCCCGCCATGGATGACGATGATCTACGCCGTGGTAGGCTCACCTGTCACAAGGTGTTTGGCGAAGGGATGGCCGTGCTTTGCGGGGACGCCCTCCTTACCCAGGCCTTCATCGTGCTCGCCACCACCCAGCCCACCAAGCGCTACACCTCGCGTGAGTTCATTTCCGAACTCGCGGAGACCGGCGGTAGCCGTAAGCTCATCGGTGGACAGGTGATGGATCTGGAAGGGGAGGGGAAATCCCTCACCAAGCGCGATCTGGTCCGCATTCACGAAGCGAAAACCGCCGCGCTGCTCACCACCTCGCTGCGCCTCGGGGCCATGACGGCCAATGCGTCACCCGCCAAGCTGCAGGCGCTCACGGTGTTCGGCCATGCCCTTGGGCTGGCGTTCCAAGTGATCGATGACATCCTCGACGTGACCCAGAGCACCGAGGTTCTTGGGAAAACCGCAGGCAAGGACCAAGCGGCGGAAAAGGCGACTTACCCGGCCATCCTTGGTCTGGCAGCTTCGCGAAAAGAAGCGGCCAGGCTCACCCAGGCCGCCATGGTCGCTCTGAAGCCCCTCGGCAAGAAGGCATCCCGCTTGCAGGAAATCGCGGGCCAACTGCTCGTGCGAGAGTATTGATACGCCGAATTGCATCCGGTGTCGGATCTGCTATCATTTTCCTTATGACCGACCTTGCCCCGATTCCCGCCCGAAAAATATCACCCGGGCTTATTGCTCTGATCGTGCTCGCCGTGCTCGTGCTCGCCATCGGCGGTCTCTGGTGGTGGATGAACCGCCCGATCCAGCCGGTTCTGCTCAGCGCCCAGGAGAAGGCCGTCGTCGCGACCAAAATCGAGGCCATCCAAAACCCCGCCGCGCCTGTCGCCAAGGTCGATGAGCCGATGTATGAAAAAGGGTCACGGGAAATCATCCTCACCGAGCGTGAACTCAACGGCCTCCTCAACGACAAGACCACCCTCGGGAAATCCGTTTCTTTCCAGCTCGCCACCCGTGCCATTCACGCCCGCGTGGAAACCGACCTTGATCCGGACCTGCCCGTCCTCGGCGGTAGAAGGCTCAATGCCAAGGCGCGCTTCCTCGTCAGCGA
>CALMKO010000268.1 GCA_937867415.1 uncultured Verrucomicrobiota bacterium
ATCTACTTCAAGTCCATCGGCGGCTACCGCCCACTGACCATCGACGAGAACGCCTGATCGTATCTTAAGGTGATTCACTCAGCGGCATGGCCTACCGGTCATGCCGCTTTTTGATGGGCTGGCCCTTAGAGCGGCAGGTCGTAGCTACGGCCACCCACGCCTTCATACCACCGGATATAGGCGAGATTGACCATCGAGTAGCCACCTGCCGTCGGATAGTCACCGGTGAAATACCAATCCCCCGCATCCCCCTTGATGGAGGCGTGAAGATTCTCGATGGTCTGGAAAATGACATGAACCTCGCCATTCCATTCGATCCCCTCGGGATACACCATGCGGCTGATTTCCGCCGAGACCTCCTCATGGGTGAAAGAGGCGTAAACCTCTTGCACACGATTCCGGCGCTCACCTGCTGGGCGTTTCAGCTCAGCGAGGCAATGGTCATACACCTGATCGAGCAGTGACTGCCTGCCGGCCCGCCGATGCAAGGCCACCGCCGCTTGGAAGGCGATGAACTTGCCAAGTTCTGACATGTCGATCCCATAGCAGTCGGGATAGCGGATCTGAGGGGCGGTGGAGCACACGACGATCTTGGACGGCTTGGTCCGTGCGAGAATTTTAAGAATCGACTTTTTGAGGGTGGTCCCGCGGACGATCGAGTCATCCAGAGCAACCAGCATGTCGCCGGGTTTCACCACGCCGTAGGTGATGTCATAAACGTGGGAAACGAGCTCATCACGGCCTTTTTCCTGGGAGATGAAGGTGCGCATCTTGATATCCTTGTGGGCGACTTTCTCGCCCTTCGGCCAATTGCGCAGGATCAGGTCATCCAGCAAATCGGAAGTTAGGGTGCCATTCTCGGATGCATTCAGAATCGACGAGCGGACCTCTTGACGGCGGAAGAGCCGCAAACCATCCATCAGGCCGTAGTAGGCGGTCTCCGCCGTGTTAGGGATGAAGGAGAAGATAGTTTTTTCAAAAGCCCCGCCGATGGACTCGACCACTTGGGGCACAAGCGCAGCTCCCATCGCCTTGCGCTCGCGATAGATTTGCGGATCGTTACCGCGTGAAAAATAGATTTTCTCGAACGAACACGGAGTGTAACGCCGGGGCGGAGTGAATGGCGAGTCAGCGATGGTCCCGTCCGACTTGATCGTGATCATCGAGCCGGGATCGACCGCCTTGACCTGGTCAGCATCGGCCTCGAAGACAGTCATCAACGGGACCCGCTCGGAAGCGAAGGCGATGACCTCATCCGTGATCAACATGTGACACGGGCGGATGCCATGAGGGTCACGCATCACGAACATGTCGCCATTTCCAATCGCCCCACAGATCGAATAACCGCCGTCCCATGCGGCGGCGGATTCCGCGACGAGTCTACGCACATCAAGGGCGGCGGAGATTTTCTCGGGCATCTCCTCACCCGGCACACCCTGGTCGCGGAGGTGGCGGTAAAGATCGGTATGGGCCTCGTCGAGGTGATAGCCGATTTCTTCCAACACCGTCTGGGTGTCGGTGCCGAAAACCGGATGCTGCCCCCGCTCGATGAGGACTTCGTTGAGTTCGGAGGCGTTGGTCATGTTGAAGTTCCCCATGACCATGAGAGTGCGTGTCGGCCAATTGCTGCGACGCAGATACGGGTGGCAGCAACCGGCATCAAAATCCCCTGAAGTACCATAACGCAAGTGTCCGATGAGGATTTCCCCGCCGAAATCGAAGTTCGATTTCACACTGGCCGGATCCTTGGCGTTCATCTGGCCTTTGCGCGACATTTTGTAAAAGCCTTTGATTTCCTTTCGGAAAATCTCCGCAAGCGCATCCTTTTCGATGCCCCGCCGACGGTGGACGTATGCCTGACCGATCGGCATATCCAGCTTCACACAGCCGATGCCGGTGCCGTCCTGTCCCCGGTTGCGCTGCTTTTCCATCAGCAGGAAAAGCTTGTTGAACCCCCACAGGCAGGTGCCGTAGCGGTCATAGTAATAGGCCAGCGGCTTGCGGAGGCGCACTGCGGCGATCCCGCATTCGTGTGTGAGGAAGTCGCTCATGCTCGGTTGAAAATAATCATCACTCGCCTACGACACGCACCCGGACGCCTTCTTCCGGCACCATTTGGCCGAGGACAGTTCCGCCATCACCTGCTTTGAGCGCGGCCTCGACATCGGACGGAGCGACGATTGCCACCCAGCCGATTCCCATGTTGAAGGTGTGGAAGCGGTCCTCCGAATCGACACGGGCGAGCAATTTTTCGATTCCAGGAAGTTCCCAGCGAGGGATTTCCAGATCAGCTCCCATCCCGCGGAACAAGCGCTCCAGATTTTCGGGAAGTCCGCCGCCCGTGATGTGGGACATGGCCTTGGGCTTGACCCCAGATTTTTTGAGATCACGAGTGACGTCATGATAAAGTCGGGTGGGCTTCAGCCAAGCACCGAGCTCATCGTTGGTGACCTCACCCGGGAACTCGTTGAGAACGCGGCGAACCAGCGACCAGCCGTTCGCGTGAATGCTGTCCGAAGCATAGCCAATCAACACATCGCCAATCGCAACCGTTGTCGGATCAATGAGATCGGGTTTTTCCGCGCAGCCGATACAGAACCCGGAGAGCTCGATGACCTCCACAGGAACGATCCCAGGCATTTCGGCCGTTTCTCCGCCCGCGAGGATACAGTCACAAGCTTCGAGGTAATCCGCCATCCCCGAGATGAGACGGGTGATTTTCTCCTCATGCAACGCCGCGATGCCGATGTAATCCAGGAAAAGCAAAGGATCACCACCGGTCGTCAGGATGTCATTGACGCTCATGGCAACCAGATCCTTGCCTGCGGTCTCAAGAAGATCGTGCTCCAGGAGTAACTCGAGCTTGGTGCCCACTCCGTCACAGCCTGTCATCATCACCGGCTCTTTATACCCGCTGAGATCATAACAAGCAGCGAAAAGCCCGAAGGCCCCCCACAACTTGCGTGTCTGCTGAGTCCTGCGCACGTGTGTGCCGATGTCCCCCACGAGTGCTGCCGCTTTGCGCGTGTCCACCCCTGCTTGTTGGTAAGTTAACTTGCCCGCCATATTCCGCTGCGGGAGTTCTACAAGCCCCCCTCAACTCGTCACGAAGAAAACGCTGAATTCGTCATCAAGTTCACAGGAACCAGTCGCTCCCGCCCCCGCCAACCTTGAAAACCCCTTGAAAATCCAGCCATGACGCGCTTTCGCCGGCGAAAACTTCCTCCGAAGAAAAAATAAGGCTCCCGAAATTTTCCAAAGTCCGTCGGTCCGATCGAAAAATATTTTTTGAAGTTTCCAGGCCCAAAATTTTAAAACCCACGAAACACGAATAAAGACATAACATGATGAATATCAGTCATTTACCTATCTACTCTCACACCAACGACTCAGGTCTTTTCGGACGCTGACACTCAGGGTTCTGAAATGTTCAAAAAAATATTGCCATTTTGCATCGATTATCATACGAATCTGAAAGATCAGCGAAGCGAATTGTTAAGCAATCTTGACAATTCACTTTTACAAGATACAACCCCAACCAACTCAGAATTGATTACGATGAACAAGCAAGCCACCATCCATCTCGACTCCGGTCTTGAAATTGGCTACGGCAGCCCCCTCGCCAAGTTTGGCGACGCGGTAAAGCTGACCAGCGGCACTCATTTCCTCTTGGCCCGCAACGGTCGAGGCAAGACCACCCTCCTGCGCACCCTCGCCGGGACACTCAAGCCTGTAGCAGGCAGCTTCCGCGCGGAAGGTTATTTGCAATACCTCCCGGAAGACCTGAGTTTCGACTCCGAGATCACTCCGGCGATGATTTTCAAAATGCTTTTGCCCAAGAACCGG
Organism: uncultured Verrucomicrobiota bacterium; assembly: GCA_937867415.1. GTDB lineage: Bacteria > Verrucomicrobiota > Verrucomicrobiia > Verrucomicrobiales > Akkermansiaceae > Luteolibacter. The sequence goes on from CALMKO010000268.1 coordinate 3,847, forward strand.
GTCAAGGAAGCCATCGACCTCGCCACCCGCATCGAGCTCGACGTCAAAAAGCCTTATGGTCGTCTCTCCACCGGAAATCGCCGGAAAACAGCCCTGATCATGGCGGAATTCTCCGTGAGGCCGGATGTCGGAAACATCCTGCTGCTCGACGA
>CALMKO010000269.1 GCA_937867415.1 uncultured Verrucomicrobiota bacterium
AGATTTCTGCCTGTCTCGTGGGCTCGGAGATGTGTATAAGAGACAGCGGTGGGGATGGCCCCCTCGGGTGGCAGGCCGGCGGGGTCGATGCCTGGGAGTGGCTCGACTGGGCCACTTGTGGGCAAGGGAGGATAGACTTGGTATTCGCCCGGTCGGGTGGTTGATGAGGATGTGGCGGCGTTGGGGTCCTCGAGCATGATGGCTGGGACAAAGCCGACATCACCGCTATCAAGCTCTACTTTGACATAGTTGCTGGCGGTGGAAATCACTTTCATGGAGGTGCCGCGTTTGAGGAGTTTATCGGCATCAGCATCGCCTTTGGGGCGGGTTTTGAAAAACGCGGTGTTGTCAAGGGATGCGCGGACGAATTGGCCTGCAGAAAATGAAGGCCCGGTCGCCACGGCGGGGGCAGCGTTGGTGCCAGGGGCGCGCAGGGGATCAAAGTTACCGTCGGTGATCGGGCGGTTCATCGTGTCGCAAGCCACTAGGGTCAGGCATGAGATGAGAGCGAGTGACTGGAGACCATTCATGGGCCAGCAGACTTGCACGTCTCGCCGTGCGGGTCAATGTCATTTCATCCTCGAATCGGCAGTTGTGATTGGGGATTGGCGGCCCAAGTGCCTATATTTTTGGCGTTTGAAGACGAAAGCGTGCGAATCATTGATTCACCCATTGGGTGAGGGAGAGCTGGATTTCACCAACTTGCGGCAGATTTCACTCGGCCACGCACCAGCCCGAATGCCGCTCGTGTAATCGATGTGACCAAGCCTTCTCGCTCAACGGTCTGGTTGGCGGCACCCGTTGCGCCGATTGCCGCCGACTCCAGGACGATGCGGCAATGGCTTAGTCAAATTGCGTCGCAGTTGAGCCTGAGCCTGGGCAAACCACCACCCTGGCTGCTCTTTGACCCAACTCAAGCAAGCCCTCAGCAGTGACCTGACATCCATTCAGCCCACATCCGCGTGGCAACTGCGGATTCCAGGTTCAGAGAATTGACCCTAGAATGAGGTAAATCCGGGAGGTAGGAATGATGGTGCCTACCTTCTTACTGGCTGGCGCGGACGATGTTGTTTTGGTCATCAAGCAGCAGGTTCGAGGAGGTGATGGGAGCTTCCGAAAGGGCGAATGCCATGATGGCGACGCGTTCACCCGCTTTGATGAGGTGGGCGGCACCGCCGTTGATCATGATGTGCCCGGTGCCGGGTGGGCCGGCGAGCACGTAGGTCTCCAGACGGTTTCCGGTGGTGATGGAGGCGACAAGAACCTTCTCGCCCGCCCATAAGTCCGCAGCCGCCATCAGGTCGGTGGGGATTTCGATACTTCCCTCGTAATCAACATCCGACCCCGTGATCATGGCCCGGTGCAACTTGGATTTCAAAACTTCGCGAAACATGGTGCAAGGAAATCGCCCTGCTCGCGAAGGTCAAGCTGCAACCCAAGTTCTTGCTTGCCGCGTAAATGATGATTTCGTGCGCATGGGATGTGATTGGGGATCTGAGAAAGGGATTGGTCTTGCGGCGATTTGGAAAAAGCCCCAGCGTTCTGCCGACAAATCACGAAAGCGTCATGGAATCCGGTGAGAGCCCGGAGCTGTCGCGCAGCGGTATCCAGATACAAGTCCCCACACAGCCAATCGTTCGAAAGAAGGGTGAAGGCGGGGAGGAGGCCAAGCTGGGAGCCCGAATACTTGTGCTTTCCTGAGCTCGTCAGCCCCGTTAGCCGGATTCGTCCGGGGAAACGGAATTCATGGTCCTCCGCGAAAGAGGATCGACGGGAGGAAATTCTGGCCAGACTGTCCAGAATTCTCTCTTCGTGAAAATCGACCACACTGAAGAGACGGATGAAATTGAATAAAACGATGCACCTGATTGCAGCGGGTGCGCTTATTTGCTCTGCAACCTTGTTTGAAGCTCGAGCGGCTTCGTTTCTCATGGCGGATGTCACCCACTGGATCGGACCGGATGCCGGGGTGGGTGTCAGCCAAGCTGTGATGGTGATCCAGTGGCCTACGCAAGCCGATGCGTGGGCGTGGGGTTACCGTTGGCAATCTAGCGAGAGCAAGACCGGTGCGGACATGCTGGCTGCATTTGCGGCTGCTTCGAACGGGGCCTTCGTGGTTACAGGGCTATCAAGCGGCTTTATCAGCAACCTGCAGTGGCAGGGAAACTCGTTTCCAGGCTTTAACGCCACAACCGGCGCGTATCTCAATTATTTTGTCAACAACTCCCAAGTCAGCGGTAACTTCAACGATGGTGCCGCGCCGACGGGAACCCATGTCTTGCCGCCGCTTGGGAGTCCCTATGATGAGGCTGGTCCTGGTGCATGGGTGTCCTCGAATACCGGTGTGCTCGGACGTCCGCTGGTCGATGGTTCGTGGGACGGCTATGTCTATGCCGCTTTCGGTGGGCCTGGTCCCGCCCAGGGGGTGAATGCGCCTGCTGCCATCCCCGAACCAGGCTCGATTGTTCTCATTGCCGGAGCCTCTCTCATCCTCCTTCGTCGCAAGCGGGTGCGATGATTTCAATCGCCCGCCTCCGCGAGAACGGTGGCGGGCTCTATGGTTTTCAAACGTAAATGAAATCTTATCTGTTAGTTTTCCAGGTTTTCGTAAATGTCGCCCTCGCCGGGCCATTTCCAGTTCAGTCGATTCCTGCGGATGATCCACGGATTTTGCTGTGGGCGGATGCTGTTGTGTTGGAACGCGGACCACAAGACATTGCCTACACTGGTGAAGATCAAATTTTCCCCAGCTTTGGCGACGAAAATAGCGCGGTCGGTCCGGCCGATGTGACTTTTGGCGATGGGGGAGATCCGTTTCCTGTCGTTTCGTTGGGTGATGAAGGTTCTGCGACCATCACGTTTACAAGTCCCATCACGGATATCGCCGGCCCCGATTTCGCGGTGTTTGAAAATGCGTTCAACAGCAGTTTCCTCGAACTTGCCCATGTCGAAGTCAGCTCGGACGGAGAGAATTTTTTCCGGTTCCCATCCATTTCGCTTACCCAGACCAGCACCCAGATTCCCGGCTTCGGCACATTGGATCCAACCAACATCCACAATCTGGCAGGCAAGGTGCCTGGTGGATCCGGCACTCCCTTTGATCTTGCAGAGCTCCGCAAGCATCACCCGACACTCGACATCCACCGGGTCACCCATGTCCGCGTGATAGACGTTGTTGGTTCGCTTTCCGTGGCCCATCGCTCTGTAGACTCACTGGGAAATCCAATCAATGACCCCTATCCCACCGAACATGAATTCGGGGGATTCGATCTTGATGCGGTCGGTGCGTTTGCCCCGGTCCTGACCAGCTATGCAGCTTGGACGGTCAGTCGGAATCTCGTGGGGAATGATGCATTGCCCACGGCGGATCCCGACCAAGACGGTATCCCGAACCTCATCGCCTACCTCACCGGAGACACAGCGCTTGCGATCGAGAGCGCGGCCACGCAGGTGATCCTGCGTTTTCAGCGCCTTGCTTATCGGGCCGGCGGGACGCTCCGCGTCGAGACCAGTTCCACCCTGGATCACTGGCAACCGCTTGTCGGAGCCACTGTGGAGGAAGCCGGAGAGCATCTCGTGCAAGTCACCGTCACCGGGCCGCGGTCTTCAGGTCGGCGGTTCTATCGCCTCGCTGCCGAACCATGAAAACCGTCAGAAAAATCCCCGGCTTCACCCTGGTCGAGATGTTGGTTGTGTTTGCGATCATCGCCACGGTCAGCGTGCTTGGATTCTATGGTATCCGGGCGGGCAGACTCCGCGCCAACCAAGCCGTTTCCGCTGCGAATTTACGCCAGCTCGCAGCGGCCAATCTGCTGTACGCCACGGATTTTCAGACTTACTGCCCGGCTGGCGAGCCAAGAAACCGCATCCGTTGGCACGGCGGGCGGACAAGCGCAGGTGGCCGGTTTGATCCCGAAAGGGGCTTCCTTTCCGAATACCTCGGGCTCAGCCGTCGGGTTGGGATGTGCCCGGAGTTTTCGCGTCATCTTGGTGGTGAGTCTTCTTGGGAAAATGGAACCGGTGGCTACGGCTACAATGCCACCTACATAGGCGGGATGCCAGGCGCTTCGTTCCAGCCCAACCGGCCTGCAAATGTCAAAAGTCCCGACCGGACTATCATGTTTGCCACAACCGCGTTTGCCAAGGCCGAGGGGCTTCAGGAGTACCCCTTCGCTGAACCCCGGCAAGCGGTGAACCCCCGTTGGGAAATGGTCGGAGCGCTTCAGCCAAGCATCCATTTCCGCTTCAACGGTCGTGCCCTCATTGCCTGGTGCGACGGCCACGTCACCGCTGAGAGCCGCTCGCCCGACGGCGGGACGAACTTCTACGGAGGCGACAACGAGGCTGCAAACATCGGCTTCTGTGGCCCGGAGAACGATAACGGGTGGTGGAACCCGCGCAACTGAGAGACTGGATGGATCAGCCCCCGGCTGCCGCCTTATTGGCCCCTGCGCTTGAACAGCAAGGCGGCGGTGGACTTGGCGATGACTCCTTGGAGGTAGGCAACTTCTTCAGCATCGAGGCTGTGATCTACGGAAGCGAGTTTTTCCTTGGCCCGCTGAATGGCAGCCTCGACCGTATCCTCGTCGATTTCAGCCTCTCCAAGGGCGCTGTCGGTGAGGACTACGACCTTGGTATCGGTGACCTCGGCAAAGCCGGAGCCGATGGCGAGGGTCTCGGTAACTCCACTGTGAAGGTAACGCAGGACACCGGGTTGCAGCGCGGTGACCAGACCGATGTGAGATGGCAAGATGCCCAGTTCTCCGTCCACTCCGGGGAGATAAACGTTTTCAACAGGCCCTGAGAAAATCTTTTTCTCAGGGGTTACGATATCGAGTAGGAGAGGCATTTTGAATTTGAGATTTGAGATTTCAAATTTGAGATCCCTTAGTCGCGCGGGACGGAGTCGATGTTACCCTTCATGTAGAAGTTGCCTTCTGGAACGTCGTCGAGCTTGCCGTCGAGAATTTCCGCGAAGCCCTTGACCGTGTCCTCGATGGATACGAGCACGCCTGGAACGTTGGTGAAAACCTCGGCAACGTGGAACGGCTGGGTGAGGAAACGCTGGATCTTCCGGGCGCGGAAAACGCTCATTTTGTCCTCGTCGGAGAGCTCGTCCATTCCGAGAATGGCGATGATATCCTGAAGGTCTTTGTAGCGCTGAAGCACCTGTTGGACTCCGCGGGCGACGCGGTAGTGCTCCTCGCCAATGATGTCGGGAGCGAGCGCCTTGGAGGTGGAGGCCAGCGGGTCCACGGCTGGGAAGAGTGCTTGTTCCGCAAGAGAGCGCTCAAGCACCACGGTGGCATCCAAGTGGGCGAAGGTGTTGGCCGGGGCGGGGTCGGTCAAGTCGTCCGCGGGCACATAAACAGCCTGAATGGAGGTGATCGATCCTTTGTTGGTGGAGGTGATCCGCTCTTGCAGTCCGGCCATTTCCTCTGAAAGCGTTGGCTGGTAACCCACGGCGGAAGGGGTCCGGCCGAGCAGAGCGGAGACTTCCGAACCGGCTTGGGAGAAGCGGAAGATGTTGTCGACGAAAAGCAGCACGTCCTGATTGTCCTCATCGCGGAAGTGCTCGGCCATGGTGAGGGCCGAGAGTGCGACGCGGAGACGGGCACCTGGAGGCTCGTTCATCTGGCCATAGCAAAGAGCGACCTTGGAGCCCTCCACGAGCACCGGATTCCCCTTGTCATCAAGGGCCGGGTGACCCTTGTCATCCTTGGCTGTCGCGATAACGCCGGACTCGATCATTTCCCAGTAGAGGTCATTTCCCTCCCGGGTCCGCTCACCGACGCCGGCGAAGACGGAGAAGCCTCCGTGCGCCTTGGCGATGTTGTTGATGAGCTCCATGATGACCACCGTTTTGCCGACGCCGGCACCACCGAACATCCCTCCTTTTCCGCCCTTGAGCAGGGGGCAGATGAGGTCGATGACCTTGATCCCGGTGGCGAGGACTTCTGTATTGGCGGATTGCTCCGTGAGAGCGGGAGCCGGGCGGTGGATCGGAGCACGGAACGATGCGTCCGCGATCGGCACGTTTTCATCCACGAGATCGCCGGTGACGTTGAAGATCCGGCCGAGCACCTGCTTGCCAACGGGAACCGAGATCGGTTGGCCGAGATCGGTGAGGATCATGCCGCGCTTGAGACCATCCGTGGTGGACATGGCCACCGCGCGAACCCAGCCGTCACCCAAGTGCTGTTGCACTTCAAGCACGAGTTTGGTATCCACGCCGTTGAGGACGTATTGGATCTCCAAAGCGTTGTAAATTTCTGGCAGTTTGGTTGCCTTGGAGAAGTCAGCGTCGATGACGGCGCCGATGATCTGGACGATGGTTCCTTGGTTGCTCATAAGAAGAAGTTTGCGAGTGGGAAGTTTTCAGTTTTCAGGAAAAGAGATGGATTCTGCTAGCTGCCTGTTTGCGGTTCTCTGCTGAAAACTGAAAACTGAAAACTAGCAAACTCATCTGCTATTCCATGGCCTTCATGGCTGTGGTGATTTCGAGGAGTTCGGCGGTGATGGCACCTTGGCGGAGCTTGTTGTATTCGAGCGTGAGCTCTTTGATGAATTTCTTCGCATTGTCGGTGGCTGCCTTCATGGCGACCATCCGTGCGGAGTGCTCGGAAGCGCGGGCCTCCGAGATGGCTTGGAAAACCTCATAGTTGACGTAGAGCGGGAGAATCGCTTTGAGGACCTCTGCGGGGTTTGGCTCGAAGACGTAGTCGCGGACCGGGTCATTGCGATGAGCCTCGACGGAGAACCCACCCCCAACCGCTTCAAAAGCACGGGTTTCGGATTTGTCCTTGCCTTCGATCGGCAGCAGGGTGACCACTTCGGGCTCCTGACGCAGGGTGTTGATGAAGCTGGTGAAGGCGATGCTCACCTTGTCGTAGTTTCCATCCAAAAACTGCTGGGTGATGAACTTGGCGATCGGGCGGGTTTGGGCAAATGGCACGGGATCCTTCACCGTGAAGTCAGCGATGAGGTTTCTGCCCATTTTTTCAGCCATGGTCCTGAATTTGCGGCCGACGGTGACAAAATCGGCGTCCGCCGAGGTCATCAACCGGATCTTGCGGGCCAGGTTGGTGTTGATGGGGCCGCAGAGACCCTTGTCGGTGGAGATGACCAAGACCAGTTCGCGGTTGCCTTCTCGCCGCTCAAGCAGCGGGTGTGATTCCTGGCTGAAGTTGTTACGGATGCTGAACAGGACTTCGGTAAGCCGGAGGGCGTATTCACGCCCGGCGAGCGCCTGATCCTGGGCTTTTTTCATTTTCGCCGCAGCAACAAGCTGCATCGCGCGGGTGATCTGCGCGGTGTTCTTTACCGACTTGATGCGCCGGCGGATGTCTCGGAGGTTGGCCATTCTGGTGAAACGTTAGAAGTTAGATTTGTTGGTTACGGGGAGTTCGTGTGGAGCTGGCTTCGGGCTGATCTCTCATCACGAATAACTTATAACCTATTTCCAACTCTTCTTGAAGTCCTCGATGCCTTGGCTGACAGCTTCGACCATGGCCTTGTCCTTTTTGAGGTCCGGTTTTTCGTTGCGGATCTTGTCAAGGAGGTCGCTCTTGCGGGTGTTGAAGAAATCACCAAGCGCGGCTTGGAAACGTTTCACATCGGCAACGGCGACGTCGTCGAAGTAGCCATTCTGCATCGCGAAGAGGTAGATGGATTCCATTTCCATCGCGAGCGGGCTGTATTGGTTTTGCTTGAAGAGCTCGACGATGCGCGCACCGCGATCGAGCTTTTTCTTGGTGGATGCATCGAGGTCCGAGCCGAACTGGGCGAAGGCCTGGAGCTCGCGATACTGCGCGAGGTCGAGCTTGGTGGTGCCAGCCACGGATTTGATGGTCTTGGTTTGGCAAGCGGAGCCCACCCGTGACACCGAAAGGCCCACGGAGATGGCGGGACGGATACCTTGGTAGAAAAGATCGGTTTCCAGATAGATCTGACCGTCGGTGATGGAGATCACGTTGGTCGGGATGTAGGCGGAGACGTCGCCTGCTTGGGTCTCGATGATTGGAAGCGCGGTGAGTGATCCGCCTCCAGCGGTTTCGGAAAGCCGCGCGGAGCGCTCGAGCAAGCGAGAGTGGAGGTAGAAGACGTCACCCGGGTAAGCTTCACGGCCGGATGGGCGGCGGAGAATCAGGGACACCTGGCGGTAAGCGACGGCGTGCTTGGAAAGGTCGTCGAAGACGATCAAGCAGTCCTTGCCCTGATCCATGAAGTATTCGGCAATGGCGCAACCCGCGTAGGGTGCGAGGTATTGCATGGCGGCCGCGTCGGATGCGGACGCGGAAACGATGGTGGTGTATTCCATGGCACCGGCGTCATCGAGGATTTTTTGGATCCGGGCGACGTTGGAGAGCTTTTGGCCGATGGCGACGTAGATGCAATACATCGGCTTGTGGTTCTGGAGCTTGCCGTTCTCCGCAGCTTTGTTTTGTTGGGCTTGAGAAATGATGGTGTCCACGGCGATGGTGGTCTTGCCGGTGGCGCGGTCACCAATGATGAGCTCACGCTGGCCACGGCCCACGGGGATCATGGCGTCGATGGACATGATGCCGGTTTGGACGGGGACCGAAACGGATTTGCGCTTGATGATGCCAGGGGCGATTTTTTCCATCGGGTAGTTGGCGGCGGCAGCGATGTCGCCTTTGCCGTCGATGGGAGCTCCGAGAGCGTTGACGACTCGCCCGAGAACGGCTTCGCCGACGGGAACGGAGAGCAGCTTGCCGGTGGTGCGGCACTCGGCACCTTCCTTGACGGCAGCGTAGTTGCCGAGGAGGACCACGCCGACTTCGCTTTCTTCGAGGTTGAGGGCCATGCCGGTGACGCCACCGCCGAACTCGATCATCTCGTTGAGCATGACGTCGGAAAGGCCTTCGACCTTGGCGACACCGTCACCCACTTGCCGGACCGTGCCGATGTTCGTTTTTTCGACGGAGGACGAGATGCCTGCGATCTGTTGTTCGAGTTCTTGAAGGATGCTGCTCATGACAAGTTATCTATTGGAAAATGGGAAAAGGTTGGAGTGAGTTAGAATGCGTTGGCGAGGCGGATGAGACGACCTTGGACGGAGCCGTCAAAAACGTCGTTGCCCACGCGGATTCGAAGGCCGCCGAGGAGTTCGGGAGTGGTTTTGTATTGGACGACGAGGCCGGAGCCATACTGATGGGTGAGTCCCGCGAGGACCCGCTGGCGGGTGTCCTCATCAAGAGCCACGGCGCTTTCCACGGTGACTTCGCGACGGGCATATTCGAGGCGGGTCAGGCGCTGGATGGCAGCAAGGATGGCCCGGTAATCGCGCGGCGCGGATTCGATCAAGCGGGACACGACCGTTTTGAGCTTGGCTTCGTCCAGGCGGCCTTCGGTCAGGCAGATGCCAAACAGGCGGCGGGCGGCGGCAGCGGCGGTCTTCGAGATTTTCATAATCGAGGAAAAATCGTGGGAGAAGAAAATCAGGCTTCGACCCTGGCGAGCGCGTCTTCGTTGATACGCTTTTGGTCGTCTGCGTTGAGGATTTTGCCGGTGACTTGAGTGGTTGTTTGGGCGACGAGTCGGCCGAATTCACGTTTGAGTTCGACTTCGAGGCGGTTACGGTCCGCCTTGGCAGCAGCTTCCGCTTTGGTGAGAATGAGTTGTGCGCTTGCGATTGCCTCCTGCGCTTTTTGTTCGGTGAATGCGGCAGCGCCGGTCTTCGCCTCGTCGATGAGCCTTACCGCCTCACTGTTTGCCTTGGCGATTGCCGCTGCGGTATTCGCTTCCGATTCGGCCAATTGCTTCTCGATGTGTTTCAGCTTTTCCTCGCCTTCGATGATGCGATTGCGACGTTCGTCGAGCATTGACTGGATCGGCTTGAAAGCGAAACGGTAGAGGACGCCTGCAAAGATGAGGAATCCGATTGCCTGAGAAATGAACAACTGGCTTTGTAGGCCGAATTGCCCCTTGATCGAAGAGGCGGTTTCCGTGAGGCCTTCGACAACTCCGGCGGCAGCGAGGATTGGCAAGATTTCCATGTGAAGTGGGCAATAAAAAAGAAAGGGGTTCGAGGAGCCGTGCATCGCCGGCTCCCCGAATGTGGGCTTACTTGCCCATGAGGATCGTGATGATCAACGCGCCTTCGGCAAGTGCGGCGCTGAGGAGCGACTGCACCAGTACTTTTCCAGAGGCACCTGGATTGCGACCGACGGCTTCCGCGGCCTTGTAGCCGATGAGTCCGAGGGCGATGGTGGCACCAAGAGCGGCGCTTGCGATTCCAATATTACCAGTCATGTTATCGATTAGTTTAGTTGTATTTAGTTGTTTGGAAGCCTCCGCGGTCTTTGCTACGGTCCGACTTCCAAAATTTTAGTGAGCGTGCTCCTCCTCGTCGTGGCGGCACATCAGAGCGGTGAATACCGCAGTGAGAAGGGTGAAGACGAGGGCTTGGATGGCCCCCACCATGAGTTCGAGAAAGAAGAAGGGAAGCGCGGTCAACCAGCCGAAAGCGCCACCCATGTAGACCATCATCTCCAGCAGGGATTCACCTGCGTAAACATTACCGAAAAGTCGGAATGTGAGTGAAACCGGGCGAATCATGATTGAAATGACCTCAAGAATCCCGACGAGGAAGAAGATGATCAGAAGCAAGAACTTCATGATTCCCTTGTCCTCGCCATGGTATAGAAAGATGTGACTCAGGAAGCCTCCAACTCCATTGGCGCGAACGGACCAGACAATCCAAAGGACGAAAAAGATACAGGCCAAGGCCAAGGTCATGTTCAAATCCGCGTTTGCGCCCCGAATCAACGGGAGCCAGCCAGCGTGGCCATGGCTGTCCGTCGTGTGCCAGCCGATGGTTCCCACGCCGGGAATCAATCCCATCCAGTTCATCGTGAGGATGAAAAGGAACACGGACCCGAAAAACCAAAATGTTTTCCTGGCGAGCTCTTCACCCATGATGCCAGCGAGGAAGCTCTGCAGCGACTCGACGATGTATTCGATGAAGTTCTGAAGGCCTGAGGGAATAAGTGCGACCTTGCGGGTTGCCAGTTGTGCGAAGAAAATGACAACCGCGGCGACAGCGCACATGGCAATCATGGAATTGGTGATCTTGAACCATCCCAGATCGAAGACCACAGGGGCTGCCATTGGAAGGCCGTGATGGCCGCCGTCTCCTGCTCCGAATGCGGAGACGAGACCGATCGAACTGAATGCGAGCGTGGTAAGAATGAAACGCATGAGAAAATCTCGCTGGTGGCGAGCGCGGGGGGTCTTTAGTAAATCGCCCGTAACCTTCGCAAGACCTATTTGTGAAAAATTTCACAAGCGTCCGAAGTAGTTGATTCCCAGAGCTCTTTTCAAGTCCCAGCCGGGAGATTTCGATCTCGCCACCCGGGGAATCTGGAGTGGTAGCTGGGCTCTGCCGTCTTCGGTGTTATAATCACGCGCGGCTATGGTAAAATGGCTCATCAAGTCAAGCAATGAGTGCAAAAAAGTCCCGGCTGATTTAGGAGCTTTTCTCTTGCCAAGGCTCTAAGCTGTTATCAGAACCGTTCCCGCCATGAACAAATCTGAACTGATTGATGCTATTCAAATCGCCCTCGGAAAAGACGCCACCAAACGCGCTGCCGACGAAGCCCTCGAAGCCGTCCTCTCTTCCATCACTCAAGGTGTGAAGAAGGATTCCAAAGTCCAAATCATTGGATTTGGAACTTTTGAAGTCAAAAAACGTGCTGCCCGTCAGGGACGCAACCCGAAGACCGGAGAAACCATGCAAATCGCAGCCTCCAAGTCAGTGAGCTTCAAGCCCTCCTCGGCGCTCAAAGCTCTGATGTGATCCAAAAAGGAGGCTTCAGCCCCATTACCAACCCTCAAAAGCCCCGGTCAAGCGGCCGGGGTTTTTTTGTGGTCGGGTGATGGATTCCTGGGCTGAAACGACGGCTTCAGTGGACATCCTGCCGTTCACACTCTATTCCAACCCCGTCAAAGTCACATGAAACCAAGAATCACTCTCGCAGAAACCCAGCTCGCGGATGGCAATATCCTCTCGCTTCAAGAGCATGACGGGCGGAAATCCCTCCTTGTCCATGGCCAACAAATCTGTGGTCCTGCCACCCGCGCTGCGGAAGAGGAGCTCGCCCGGCTTGCCTGCGCCCCCTTTCGCCCCGCCCGCCAACCTCAAATCTGGTTTGCCGGGCTAGGCCTCGGCCACGCCATCGCCACGGTTGCCAAAGAGCTCCCGCAAAAACGCGCCAACTTCATCGTCGCGGAACCACTCGTCGCGATTCCTGACTGGCACCGCGCCCATATCCCGGACAGCCCCTTGCTCACGGAGTCCCGCATCTCCTTGGAAAACGACTGCGGCCCTCAAGCACTGATCCGCCAAGCGGGTCTGCTTCATGCCATCCTCGTGCACCTCGACGCGTCACCCACCGGCCCTCGCAACCGCCCGTGGGTCGATGAGCGGCGCTGGGTGTCCGCCGCGTTTGAGGCCCTGCAACAAGGGGGACTGCTTGCCATTGCCGGGTCGCGCCACGTGGCCAATCTCACCCGCCGCCTTCAGGGCTCGGGCTTCGAAGTCGCGGAGTTCAGCGTGCCGTCCTCGCCGCAGGCAAAGCGCCCCCGTTTCCTGCCGATCTGGTTGGCGCGGAAAGGTAAAGCTGCGGATTGATCTTTTTTGACAAGTGTCCATGTTGCTCCCGCCCCCATGCCACGCGTCGCCCCATTCCAAATCATCCCCGCATTGATTGTAGCTGCTTCCCATGCCGGAGAGGTGACCATCGAGCCCCGGCCGTTTTTCATCGAAAAATCCTTCGCCGCTACCGTGTTGCCCGGCGGTGAGTGCACGCTCCTGCGCTTGAATTCCCAGGTTTGGAAGGATTTCACTCTTTTGGAAATCCGCCCCCACGGCAGCGTTGTAGCCAAGGGGGATCTTTTGGTCCGCTTCGACCCCGAGGATATTGACCAGAAAATCGAGGATGTCCGCAGCCAGCTCGCCAGTTCCACCTTGACCTTGGAGCAGGCGGAGCGCGACTCGAAGCTCCTCGAAGAAACCGCAGGGCACAAGTTGGAGGGGATTCGCCGCGCGGCCGAGACCGCCAAGGAAGAGAATGCCTACTTCACGCAGGTCCGCCGCAAAGCCACCGAAGACGCCGCCACCCAGGCACTCAAGCGCAGCCAGCAAATGCTAGCCAACCAACGCGAGGAGCTCAAACAGCTCTCCAAGATGTACGAGGCGGACGACATCACCGAGAACACCGAGGAAATCATCCTCGTCCGCCAGCAGGACGCCGTGGCCGCCGCAGAGTTTGCCCTCCGCATGGAAGTGCTCGACCACAAGCGCACGCTTGAAGTGAGCCTCCCGCGGGAAGCCAAGACCCTCGCCGATAGCGAGCGGGACACCGCCATCGCCATCCAAAAAGCGGAGACCGACATCCCGCGTGCCATCGAGCTTTCCAAACTTTCGGTCCAGTCGCTCAAGACCTCCCATCGCCGTGCTTGCCAAGACTTGGCCGAGCTTGAGGCGGACCGGCTGCTCTTCGAGATCAAGGCTCCCGCCGCCGGCCGGTTCTACCACGGGCCGATCGAAAACGGCCGCTGGACGGTGGGTGAGCTTGCCAAAAGCCTCGTCCCTCATGGCCGCGCGCCCGTTCACAGCGCTTTCGCCACCTTCGTTCCCGGCACCGCCAAGCTTAACCTCGTCGCTTTTATTGACGAGGCCACCGCCCGGACCTGTAAGCCGGAAATGGCCGCCACCGCGACGCTCGCTGGGCGGGAGGATCTGGAGGTCCCCGCCAAAATTTCCGACATCGCCACGGCACCCGGCCCTGACGGAGCCTGGCGCATCGATTTGACGCCAGCATGGCCTGATGGACTCGGCCCGGTCGCCGGGGTTACCGCGCAAGTCCGCTTGATTTCCTATCAGCAGGCCGCCGCCATCGTGGTTCCTAACAAGGCACTCACCTTTACCGCCGCAGGCTGGACGGTGGATGTGAAGCTCGCCGATGGCAAGACCGAGGCCCGCGCCGTCAAGCGCGGCAGGGTCTCCAGGGAAGAAACGGAAATTCTATCAGGGCTTGAAATCGGGCAAGTCGTGATGATCTCTGAGAAATGATCGGCAAGCAGCCAGCCAGGGCATTACCCAAGCACCGCTTCTTTTCCGCGGCGCTCGCGGGCTTGCTCCTCACTGGCATCCCCCTCGCGGCGGCGCCAGCCCGTGAGGCACTCGACGCCGCGATCCGCCGTGGTGTGGATTTCCTCGTCAAGGATCAGAATCCGAACGGCTCCTGGGGCAGTGCCACCCGCACCAAGGGACTCAACATCTACGCCCCGCTTCCCGGTGCGCATCATGCCTACCGGGCCGGGGCTTCCGGGCTGGCGCTCGCGGGGATCATCGATGCCGGTGACACGCGTCCTGAAGTGCTCGCCGCCATCGACAAGGCCGCCGCATGGACCGCTGCCGAGCTCCCCAAACTCCGCCGCGCCGACCAGACGACCACTTACAACGTCTGGGGGCATGCCTACGGGCTGCGCGCCATTTCACGGCTCTATCAACTTGAGAAGGATCCCTTAAAAAAGACCGGGTGGGTCCGCCTCGCGCAAGAGCAGGTGGACCTCGTAGGCCGCTATGAGGATATCAACGGCGGCTGGGGCTACCTCGACGTCTTTGATGAGTTGACGACCCAAAGACCCTCGGGCATTCCCACCTCATTCACCACCGCCACCGTGCTTTTGGCCATGGATCAGGCCCGCTCGGTCATGGGCGTGAAACTCGACGACAAGCTCGTCAAGCACTCCATCGCCAGCATCAACTACCAACGCACGCCGGACTTTTCCTACACCTACTCGTTCAGCCACCGCATGAGGCCCCGCGCGGATATCAACCGGCCCGCCGGCTCGCTCGCCCGCTCGCAAGCCTGTAATGCCGCTTTACGCGTGTTCGGAGAAGCGGCTGTGACCGACCTGGTCCTCACCGAGTGGGCCGACCGCTTCCTTGCCCGCGAGGGCTTCCTGAGCAATGTCCGCAAGCGCCCGGTCCCGCATGAGGGGGCCTTCCGCATCGCCGGTTATTTTTACTACTACGGGATCTACTATTTCACCGAGTCGGTTAGAATTTTACCCGTGGATCAGCACGCCGCCTACGCGGAAAAGCTGTCCACCGTCTTGTTAGAGCGTCAGGAGCAGGACGGCTCGTGGTGGGACTATCCACTCTATGACTATCACCAGCCCTATGGTACGGGCTACGCGCTGATGGCGCTCGCTTGGTGTCGCCGGAACCTTGGGCCTTAAAGCGCGGGGCAGGGGATCAGGCTTGTCCGGATTTGAGAAAATGGGCGACTTGCTCCGCGAACCATTCCTCCGCTTCCCATGGCACCCGGTGGCCCGCCGCAGGAGCGGTCGCCAAGTGGCCATTCGGCAGCATTGAAACGGCCCGCTCGGCCAGTGCGAGGTAGCGGGGATCGTTCTCCCCGGCGATCCATAACACAGGGATGGAAATCTCCGCCAAGCGTTCCCACAAGGAGGACTGCGCTCCCAGCGACCAATCGACAAAGCTTCGCGCGATTTCCCGCCGGCGCATGATCAAGGTGCCCGATGCCTGGGCGTCCCGCAGGGCTGCCGCGCCGAGCAGCGGCTGTGCGTTCCAGCGGCTGAGGAACTTTTGCCAATCACCCGCAAGCGCCTGCGTCGCCCATTCCGCGTCGCTGCCGCGTCTGGCGATCCGTTCCGATTCCGCTTCCAGGCCGGGGTGCGCGGAAACGATCACGGCTGCCTGCCAGGGATGGGGATTTTCCAACAACGCATGCAGCGCCAACCGGCCACCCATCGAGTAGCCTAACAGCACCCGACTCCCGACGCGGCCGGGATCGCCACTGGCATCCGCATTCAGGGCTTTGGCAAAGTCGGGCAAGGGCAGCGGGCAGCAATCGAGAAAGCGCCACAAATCCACCGCGCGGGTGCCAAGTCCGGAGCTTGCCATGGTTTTTCCAAAGCCCCGCCAATCCGCGGCCATGCCCACCGCGCCGTGGAGGCACCAGCATTCCATGGGGCCGGCCTCGCGGCGTTCGTCAGCTTGTTTGGAGAACTGGATCACGGGCTTGGTGCGGTCGCATTGCGCAGCTCGTCCTGGATTTGGCGCTGGAGTTCGGGCGTTCCAAGCGCCCCCGTATACACCGCCACCAAGGCGCCAAGCGAAAGGATCACCAACGCGAAAACCAACCAGTAAACAATCGCCAAAAACACCCCGGCTCCATCCAGTTTCTTGTGGACTGCATAACCCGCCGGACAAGCGAAGCAGCGGTAACCTACCCAGAAATTCAGGATGGGCACAAATTGCCCGAGATACCACCAACGGCTCATCCCCAAGTTCACCAAGCGCTTCAAGCCGTAAACCAAGCTGACAATGAATGGAACCAATTGCGTCACTGGCACGGCGATTTGTGAAATCTGCGGGCCCAGTTTCTCACCCAGGAAAACCGTCACGGGCGCCGAGCCCAAGCCCCAGGTAAATGGGAAAATCAGGCACATGAAAATAAAGCTCCGCCGCCGTGCCCCCGGCCAACCGCTGTCTTTGCCTACCAGACTCGACAAGTCCTCCGACTGCGGCGGTCGATACGGATCCGCCGCCGGCGCAAGACTCTCCTGTGGCTCAGGCGCGGTGCGGCGCTCGAACAAGCCCTCGATCTCGCCCAAAGGCGTCCATGTTTCCATGCCCTGCGTCCACGCCATGTCCAAGCGCGGATTGAGGCCGCCCTCGCCCGCCTTGATTTTCAGCTCGTCAAACGTCACGGGGCCCATCCTCTCGCCCCCGCGCGTGTAAAACCAAACAAGCTCTGCCAACTCACTCATCAAGCCTGATTATCCGATTTTCCAAACTATGTCAAACACCGGCTCACCCCAGGGCCGACGCATCAAAAACCGCGCAGAAAAATTATCGGAAGGTATGATATTTCGTCCTGGTATGATTTCTGGACATGCATGGTTGGAGTGGATGCCAATCACGCATCAACCTCATTCCACCTTCCTGCCGCTAGCTAACGGAATACCCAGCCACGACACCTTCACCCGTGTCCTCTCGATCCTCGACCCCACCAGCTTCCAAGACTGCTTCCTGCGCCTCCTCGATTTTTAGATGCGTCGGCCCTGGCTGGAGAGGTGCCCGGACCATCCGGTCGATTCAAGGAGAATGAGCCATCCACTCGGTGATAGACGGTGGCTGGCGGTTCGTTTTCTGATAGAAAGACTGCGCGGTAGGTGGAAATCAACAAAAAGCATGGAAACAAAATCCACGCTCCCGGTCGGGTGGTCCAAGAATGTCGCATTTCATCAAGAAGCCACCGCATTTACCCGTTGGATCGTTTCCCGCTTGATCGTATACTCGCACCTCATCGATCATGATCCTACGCCTGTTTTCAGTTTGTATAAGCTTCGTCCTGCCTGCCCTCGCTCAAGATGGCGGTCAGCTTTTCACCCTTTACTGTGCTGCATGCCACGGAGCTGATGGTAACGGAGCCACCGGCGGAGCCTTCCCGCCTCTCGCAGGAAGCCCTTGGGTTGGCGGTGATCCCGACCGTAGTGTCAAGGTGGTATTGCACGGACTCCACGGACCCGTGGACGTGCTCGGCAAGACCTACAACCTTGAGATGCCCCCCCAGGGTGCGATGCTCCCGGACGACCAAGTGGCTGCCATCCTTACCTTTGTCCGCAGCTCTTGGGGCAACCAAGCCGGTTCAGTCACTGCGGACACCGTCAAAACCATCCGAGCCGCCCATGCTGACCGCAAAGAGGCCTGGACCGCCGGGGAACTCCTCAAGCTCCATCCGCTGCCGCTTGAAAGAACCGCCCTCACCCATCTGATTTCTTCGGTTTACCCGGGAAAATGGGACCGCCTCCCCGACTTTTCCACCCTCAAGGCCGAGAGTGTCGAGGAAGAGCATGATGGCATCCTTTCCGTGACCGACTCTCCGCACAAGGATTCTTACGCCATGCTTTGGCAGGGGGATTTCCAATTGCCGGCCGATGGTGAATACAACTTCCTTCTCGACGCCGATGACGCTGCCAGGCTGATCATTGACGGTGAACTCATCGTAGAAGTCAGCGGATCCGGCCCGATGGACGGCAGTCGCTCCCAGCAGAAAAAGGCAACTCTCAGCAAAGGCTCCCACAAACTCCGTGTCGAATACCTCGAAATCTCGGGCTTTGAGGGCATCACTCTCGGCTGGCGTGGTCCCGGTGCCAAAAGCTGGAGCTGGCTATCCGACCAAAAAGCAGCATCCGGAACCATCCGCGAACCCATACCTATCGAGCCTGCCAATGGCCGCCCTGTCATTTATCGGAACTTCATCGCCGGCACCACCTCCCGCGCCATCGGCGTCGGCTTTCCCGGCGGCCTTAATCTCGCTTACTCGGCAGACCACCTCACCCCCGAACTTATTTGGACGGGAGCCTTCATGGATGGCACCGCCAAATGGCTTGAACGCGGGACTGATAACAACCCACCTGCCGGAGAGAATCTCGTGACGCTTGCCAAAGAACGCTTCCTCCCCAAGGAGGCCCGCTTCCGTGGCTACAAGCTCGATAAGGACGGAAATCCGACCTTCTCCATCCAGATCGGTGGTCAATTCCTGCTCGATTCCTGGCGTGCCGAGTCCGGCGCCCTCATTCGCAAACTCACCGTCACAGGATCTGCTCTCGAGGTTCCCATTGCTCGACCCGCCGGCGTCACCATCGAAGAAGCCGCCGGAAAGTCTGTCATCCAGCTCAGCCCCGGACAACCCGTCACCCTTACCTACCGCTGGAAATAGCCCCGGAAATGAACTCATCCCCAACGGCTCGATATCACTCACCTTTTTCATCTATGCGTCTTCTCCTCTCAATTCTTTTCACCGCGACTCTTACCCGTGCCGCCGCCCAATCCGACTTCTACCTCCGCGAGGAAATCCCCCTGCCGCCTGGCGAAGTCATGGAAATCGGCTCCATCGCGCTCATGCCCGAGCAGAAAATCGCCGTCACCACCCGCCGCGGGGATCTCTGGATCTGCAGCGGTGCATACAGCGAGGATCTTGGCAAAGTCACCTGGAAAAAGTTTGCCCAAGGCCTCCACGAACCGTTCGGCATGTTCTGGAAAGCCGGTTGGCTTTACCTCACCCAGCGCCCGGAAGTCACCCGTCTCAAGGACTCCACCGGCGGCGGTCTTGCCGACACCTTTGAAACCATCAACTCCGATTGGGGAATCAACGGCGACTACCACGAATACGCCTTCGGCTCCGATCCCGATAAAAACGGCGACATCTGGGTCGTCCTCTGTCTCACCGGTTCCGCAGGGGCCGCTTCGGATTGGCGGGGCTGGTGCGTCCGCGTCACTCCGGACGGGAAAATGATTCCAACCTGCTCCGGAATCCGCTCCCCTGGCGGCATCGGCTTCAACAGCTCTGGGGACGTATTCTACACCGATAACCAAGGTCCCTGGAATGGATCCTCCGCTCTCAAGTGGCTCAAGCCAGGCTCCTTCCAGGGGAATCCCACCGGTAACAAATTCGCCAAACTCGCCAATTTCCCATCACCGCCCGATGTCGCCGACAAGTCCCGCATCCTTGCCGAGCGCATCAAGCACCCGACATTCATCCCTCCGGCCGTCGTCTTTCCTCATGGTAAAGTCGGCCAATCCCCCACCGGTATCGTCTGCGACCAGAGCAACGGCAAATTCGGCCCGTGGAAAAACCAACTTTACGTCGGCGAGCAGACCCACTCCCAGGTCCAGCGTGTCGCGCTCGAGCAGGTTAACGGCATCTATCAGGGAGCCGTTTTTCCCTTCCTCGATGGCTTCGAAGCCGGTCTCATCCCTGTCCGTCTCGATCAAGAAGCCGGCCTTCTCTTCGTCGGTGGCTCCAATCGCGGCTGGGCCTCCCGCGGGAGCAAACCCTTCACCTTCGAACGCGTCAAATGGAAGGGGAGAACGCCTTTTGAAATCCAGACGATGACCGCCAACAACGATGGTTTCACCATCACTTTCACCGAGCCTGTCGATCCTTCCACCGCCGGAAATCCAGCCGTTTATACCATGGAGGCCTGGACCTACATCCTGCAATCCGACTACGGTAGCCCTGAGGTCGATAAGGTCACCCCGAGAATCACCGCCGCCAACGTCTCTTCTGATCGGAAATCCGTCCGCCTCAAAGTCGACGGCCTCGTCCGCGGTCATGTTCATCACCTCACGGCCAAAGGGGTGACCGC
Organism: uncultured Verrucomicrobiota bacterium; assembly: GCA_937867415.1. Classification (GTDB taxonomy): domain Bacteria; phylum Verrucomicrobiota; class Verrucomicrobiia; order Verrucomicrobiales; family Akkermansiaceae; genus Luteolibacter. The sequence continues at coordinate 20,215 of CALMKO010000269.1, forward strand.
CGCAGCTGGACAAGCCCTCTGGCACTCGGACGCCTACTACACCCTCAACGAGATCCCGCGATAGGGGGTGGACCCGTAGCCAGGTTTGCTGCGGTGGTGCTGCGGTGGTGCTGCAGCACCAGTCGCCCCTACTCTCCTGCAAGTCGCGGAGTTCGCGAGGCAGGCAGAGGCGGCATGCATGAAGAATCAGCTCTCGTTTTCCAGACAGAGGTCGAGTGGGAGGCCTCTTGTTGCATGGTCTTTATCCCAGGCGCTTACGAAGGCTTCGATCTCAGCGAGCAGCGCCTCGCACTGCTTGTTCCATTTTTCCGCACCGCGCAGGACCATGGAGCTCTCGCGCAGACCTACGAAGTGGATCTCTTCCGCACCGGCATTTCTCAAATCGCTGATCTCCGTCCGGAGGGTTTCGAAAAACGCCAGCTCGAAGCCGTTGCCAGCCTCCAGTGCGGCTCTCACCAGGGATACGGTCACCGGAGGGGCCAGCGGCTGGAGCTTCTCGGCAATCCGCTCGCAGCCGATCTTGATCAACATCTTGCGCATCCGCTCGAACAGATCCTCCAAGCTCAGCAACTTGAGCGGGCACTTGGTCTCCAAATACTGGATGATGCCGCTGCGGATGTCCGTGACGAACGGGAAATCCTCGTGCTCTGCCGCCAACGCTGCACGCTTCAAGGCGAGGTCCAACCACGCGGTATCGTAATCGATCACTTGGTAGCGTCCGATTTGAATTGCTGGTCGATTGCCGATGAATGAGATCACTGAGAACTTCTAGAAGAGGGGAATGGGAATGAAAATTGGGGTAGGAGGTCTTTGGAAGAATCCGCCAGATGAGCCGGGGGGGGAATGGGAGATCAGTCTTTGAAGAGGCGCCGCTGGAAGGGATCGCGGGCGGCTCGCCGGGAGAGGGATTGGATTTCGTTGATGAACTCGTTCACGTCCTCGAACTGTCGGTAAACCGAGACGTAACGGACGTAGGCGACCGGGTCGATCTGATGGAGCTTGTCCATCACCTTGCCGCCGATGATGGCGGAGGGCACCTCGTTGAGGTGATCCTTGTGAAGGTCGGTCAGAATCTCTTCCACCGCACGATCCAGACGGTCCATGGGAACCGGTCGTTTCTCGCAGGCCTTGATCAGGCCGCTCATCAGTTTTTCCCGATTCAGTGATTCGCGGGTGCCGTCCCGTTTGACCACGCGCAGCTCGGTTCTCTCGATTTGTTCGTAGGTCGTGTAGCGGTAGGTGCACTTCAGGCACTCCCGCCGTCGCCGAATCGACGTGCCATCCTTCGATGACCGTGAATCGAGGACTTTGTCTTTGAGAGAACCACATTGGACGCAACGCATGAACGGAGGTGAACTGCAACGAGCGGAATGCTAGTCATACTGCTGGTAGCGTCAATCTTAAAACTATGGCATATTTAGTAGGTCGCTTCCATGACGCGGAAAAACAGGCAAAAGTCATCCGACCCTGGCGTGAGCCCGCGTATTCCGGAAGCGATCACTCCGCCGCATGGACGAGCAGCACGATCTCGCCCTTGGCCGGATGGGCTTGGAAATAAGCCAGCACCTCGGTCGCGCTGCCGCGGTGGTAGGTTTCAAACTTCTTGGTCAGCTCGCGCGCCACGCAGGTGCGGGCGTGCGGTGAGAGCTCGGCGAGGATCTCCAAGGTCGAAAGGATCCGGTGCGGGGATTCGAAAAAAATTCCTGTTTCACCGGATTCCAGGGCTCTTGTTAGGGCGCTGCGGCGTTTGCCGGATTTCACGGACAGGAAGCCGCCGAAGTGGAATGCATGGCAGGGAAAGCCGGACCCGATCAAGGCGGTAATCACCGCAGAGGGACCCGGCAGCACTTCCAAGGGGGTTCCGGATTCGATGCAGGCCTGCACCAACCGGTAACCCGGATCGGAGATTCCCGGCATCCCGGCGTCGCTGATGACGGCGATGGTTTCGCCCGCCCTGACAGCGGCGATTAAGTCCGGAGCCCGGCGTGCTTCATTGTGCTCGTGCAGCGAGACCAGCGGCTTGCCGGAGATGCCGTGGTGGGCTAACAGTTGGCCGGAGTGGCGGGTATCCTCGCAGGCGATACGATCCGCGCTGCGAAGGATTTCCAAGGCCCGGAGTGTGATGTCCGCGAGGTTGCCGATGGGTGTGGGCACGAGCACGACGCGGCCGGAGGTTTCAGGAGGAGTGTCCATTATTTCAATCGCTCGCGCTCGTCATCGGTGATCAGGGTGGCCTTGCCCTGGTGATCCACGCGGACATTGGTCATGCTGCCGAAGGCGGCGACCTCGCCGGCGGCATTGATAACCTCGAATGACCACGTGAGCGAGGCTGCGCCGATGCGGGTGATTTCCAGCTGAACCTCGTAGGAGTCCCCGCACTGGAACGGGCGCTTGTAGTCGCAGGAGACCTTCACGCGTGGCCAGCCGCCTTGGGAGCGGTCGAAGACGAGGATGCCCCGCGAGCGCAGGAACTGGTGCTCGGCCGCCTCGACAAAGCGGAAAATATTCGGGAAATGCATCCATCCGCTGGCATCAGTATCGGCGAAGGAGACTTCGCCGGGGGATCGATGCAGCGGATTTTCCATGACTGGAATCACTCGAACTTGCTGACCAGCACGGAGGCATTATGCCCGCCGAAGCCGAAGCTGTTGCTGAGGGCCACCGTGACGGGGACTTCGCGAGCGACGTTTGGCACCACGTCCAGATCACACTCGGGATCTTGTTCCTCGACGTTGATGGTGGGTGGGATGACGCCGTCTTTGATAGCCATGATGCTGGCGATCAATTCCACGCCGCCCGCCGCGCCGAGCATGTGCCCGGTCATGGACTTGGTGGAGCTGACCATGAGCCCGTTAGTGGCGTAGTCTCCGAAGGCGAGCTTGATGGCCTTGGTTTCCGCGACGTCACCGAGGCCGGTGGAGGTGGCGTGGGCGTTGAGATAACCCACGTCTTCGGGGTTTTTCTTGCCGTGGTTCAAGGCCATCTGGATGGCGTAGGCCGGGCCGCTGCCGTCCGGCGAGGGTGCGCTGAGGTGGTATGCATCCGCGCTGACGCCGTAGCCGATGAGTTCCGCGTAGATGTGGGCACCGCGCTTGAGGGCGTGCCCGAGCTCCTCGATGACCACCACTCCGGCGCCTTCTCCCATCACGAAGCCATCGCGATTTTTATCAAATGGCCGCGATGCGCGCTCTGGGTCGTCGTTACGCAGGCTGAGCGCTTTCATGCTGCCAAAGCCCGATAGGCCCATCGGCAGGACAGCCGCTTCCGCGCCGCCGCAGACGAAGGCGTCCGCATCGCCGAACTTGATGATCCGCCATGCCTCGCCGATGTTGTGGTTGGAGGTGGCGCAGGCAGTGACGATGACCATGTTCGGCCCGAGCAGGCCATATTCCATGGAAATGATCCCGCTGGCGATGTTGGAAATCATCATCGGGATGGTGAACGCGGAGACGCGCTTGGAGCCCTTGTTGAGAAAGGTGGTGTGCTCACGCTCGAGGGTCGCCAAACCGCCAATGCCGCTGCCGACCATCACGCCGAAGCGGCGCGGGTCCATTTTTGAGATCTCCACGCCCGAGTCGGCCATCGCCATTTTCGAGGCGGCCACCGCGAGTTGGACGTAGCGGTCCGAGCGGCGGGCATCTTTGGGGACGTTGAAATACTCGTCTGCATTGAAGTCCTTCACCTCGCCTGCGATCTTGCAATCGAAGGGGGCGGGGTCGAATTGGGTGATGGTGCCGATGCCGCTGCGCCCTTCCTTGAGGCCCTGCCAGGTGGTGGTCAGGTCCTTGCCGAGAGGGGTAATGCATCCGATTCCGGTGATGACGACGCGTCGTTCGCTCATAGTTAGTGGGGGAGATTGGCTGGCAGAATCCGGGCACGCAAGCCTCATCATTCCATCAGTGACAAATCGGACACGTATTCAAGGAGGTGAAGAAGTCGTTACCCTTGTTGTCCACAAGGATGAAGGCGGGGAAATTTTCCACCGTGATCTTCCAAACCGCCTCCATGCCAAGCTCGGGAAATGCCACTACTTCTTGCGAGCGGATGTGTTCCTGTGCCAGCAGCGCGGCAGGTCCGCCAGCGGAGCCTAGGTAGAATCCGCCATGCTTCTGGCAGGCGTCGGTGACCTGTTTCGAGCGGTTACCCTTGGCCAGCATGACCATGGACCCGCCGTGGGATTGGAAGAGATCCACATAGCCATCCATCCGCCCGGCGGTGGTCGGGCCGAAGGAGCCGGAGGGCAGGCCAGCCGGGGTCTTGGCAGGGCCGGCATAATAGACGGGGTATTTCCGGAAATAATCCGGCAGGTCACCGGTGGTTTCCAGGATTTCCTTGAGCTTGGCATGGGCGATGTCCCGCGCGACGATGATGGTCCCGCTGAGCGCAAGCGCGGTGGTCACGGGATACTTGGATAATGTCTTCAAGGTCTCATCCATCCCGAGGTCGAGATCGATGGGCACGCCCTTGAATTTCCAATCGCGGAACTTCTCCGGGATGAAGCGACCGGGATTTTTTTCGAGTTTTTCGAGGAAAATCCCATCGCGGGTGATTTTAGCCTTGGCCTGGCGGTCCGCGGAACACGAGACGCCGATGCCAACCGGGCAGGAGGCCCCGTGGCGTGGAAGGCGGATGACCCGCACATCGAGCGCAAAATACTTCCCACCGAACTGCGCGCCGATCCCGATCTGGCGGGCGATCGCCAGCAATTCCTTCTCCAGCTCCAGGTCACGGAATGCGCGCCCGTGCTCATTGCCCGTGGTGGGCAGTTCGTCATAGTAGCGGGTCGAGGCCATTTTCACCGTCTTCAAGCAGGTCTCCGCCGAGGTGCCGCCGATGACGAATGCGAGATGATAAGGCGGGCAGGCCGCGGTGCCGAGCGATGCCATTTTTTCCTGGCAGAACTCCTTGAGCCGTTTGGGATTGAGCAGGGCCTTGGTTTCCTGATAGAGAAAGGTCTTGTTCGCCGAGCCGCCGCCCTTGCTGACGAAGAGGAACTTGTAGGCCTCCCCCTCGGTGGCATAGAGGTCGATCTGTGCGGGAAGGTTGGTTTTGGTGTTGACCTCATCATACATCGTGACGGGGGCCGTTTGCGAGTAGCGCAGGTTCTCGCGGGTGTAGGTCTGATAGATCCCCTCGGAGAGAAATGCGGCATCATCGCAGCCGGTCCAGACTTGTTCGCCTTTTTTCCCGATGATCGTCGCGGTGCCTGTGTCTTGGCAGAACGGGAGGATCCCATGCGAGGCGATCTCCGCGTTCTTCAACAACATCAGGGCGACCATCCGGTCGTTTTCGGATGCTTCCGGATCATCCAGAATCGCCGCCACCTGGGCAAGGTGGGACGGGCGGAGCATGAAGTTGATGCTTTTGATCGCCTCGGCCGCCAACAGCGTCAGCGCCTCGGGGGCGATTTTCAGCACAGGTTTCCCTTCAAACTCGGATACGGAAACGTGCTCGGTGCTGATCCGTTCGTATTCCGTGGTGTCTGGGCCGAGCGGGAAGGGGTCTTGGTAGAAAAATGGTTTGTCGGACATAAGGCGCGCCTTGTTTTAGGTTTGATTGACCTCGGGTGCAAATGGTTTCCGATGTTCTCAAAAATCATGCTGCGTGAATCATAAAATCCGAGCGACGGAGCCCGCTTGTAGGGGGGCTCTGTGAGCGCCCGAGCGAATGAGAAAAGCGGGAACCGCTTCTTCAGTCACATCGGCGGTCATAGAC
>CALMKO010000270.1 GCA_937867415.1 uncultured Verrucomicrobiota bacterium
CCGGTAAGCGTGATTGAGTTTCCGCTGATCGTGTTGTCCTTGATGTTGACGGGGATGGCAGCGCCGTCATTGGCAGGGATCGTGATTCCGGAGACCGTCAAGTTGTTGACGTCGTTGTTGGAAAACGAGTTGGCGGCAGCGTTGAGGAAAGTGAGGCTGGTGGTGGCGTTATCAAAAGGAGCCGTGCCAGTCCAATTGAGGGGTTCGCTCCAGAAAGCGGGGGTTCCAATGGTGCCCGCGCCGATCCACGTCGCCTGGGCGAAAAGTTGGGATTGGCCGAGCAGGGAGGCGGCGAAGAGAAGAAATGAGAGTTTGTTGATTTTCATGGATTTTACAGGTTAAAAATGAAAAATGCAGTGGGGAGGTGATCGATGATGGGATCTTGTAATACTCAATCAGTGTGTGGTGAATTCGGTGCTGTGTCATCCCCACCACGGGGTGAAATCGAATTACTCTTTCGGGTAATGCGGGGAGCTGGCGGACTCAGCGCGCATGGCGGATTTGGAATTCAAAGAGCGATGGTTCCTTGCCGTTGGTTTGTTCGATGAGGAGGCGGATTTTGGCGGATCTGACCTCGGGAAAGGAAACGCATTGGTAGGATTTCATCGCGCCGCCTCGGAAGGCATCCGCCCATTGCGTGCCATCCCAATACTGGATGCGGTAGCGGGTGACGCGTTCTTCGAATTGCCGGAAAACAGCTTGGTTGATCGCTTGGGTTGAAGCTAAATCGATTTCGAGCCATTCGCCGCCGCTGCGGCCAGCAGCCGCATTCCAGCGGGTCTCGACCCGGCCATCGCCCGCATCCGAGGGGCGGAAACTGTCGTCCCACTGGCTGGAGCCGGTCATGGTGCCGACGAGCGGATGGATGGGTTTGCCGGTGATTTCGAGGTTGTCGAACTGGGCGTGGTTCCAATCACCACCCAGCGCGATGGAGCCTTCCGGCTGGGTGGAATCGCTCACATCTGCAACCGTCTTTCCGTTGATGAGGGCGGTGATTTTTTCGCCGTGGAACACGAGTTGCAGCTGGTGCCAGGAATCGGCTTTGAAATCGATTTTTCCGCTGGCCAGGGATTGAGTCGTGCTTTGTTTTGGTGCCTGCCAGAAGGTGCTGCTGAGATCCCAGGTTCCGCTGGTGCTCACGCTGAGGCAGTAGCCGGTGGCGGGCTGGCCGCCTTGATCAAGGTCGCCGACGCGCCCGAAGAGTTTCGCCGCGCCGGACTTCTCCACGAGTACGTCGGTGGAAACCTGATAGTCCCGCCAGCAGCGCGAGCCGATGAGGGTCTGCGGCAGCGGATTGGGATGCATCCAGCGGATGCCGAGTGCGGGCATGACCTGGCGCAGCGATTTACCTTTCCCGTCATGGCGCTCAACGACTTCGTAGGTGCCGGAGGAATCGGAAAAATAGCGGGGAGTCTTGTTGGTTGCGGTGCCTTCGAAGTCTTCCTTGTAGGGAAATGGAAACGGCATTGACGCAGGCGGAGCCGCCGCGCCTTTGGCTTGGCCGCGGGTGGTGGTGAGCGTGTAGAGCGAGCCGGGCTCTACATTGATGGTATAGGCTCCGTCCTCCGGCGCGAGCGGTTGGAGCTTGATAAATTGCTGCCGCTCGCTGGTGAGCCACACATCGAGCGGGCGCAGGGTGATTCCTTCAGGGCGGATGATGAGCGTTTGCGGTTGTTTGGCATCGATGGTTTCCACCATCACGCTGAGGTCCTTGCCGTCCGGTGATTTCATGACCACCACACTGCCGCCGTCGATCATCCGGCAGGCGGTATCGATGTATTTCCAGCCGGGTTTGGCAAACTGGGTGGTGTGCGCGGTGATCCAGATTGCGGGCTCGACGACGTAGTGGCCGGACCACGGTTCGTTGGCGAGCATGTGTCCGGTGCGGGCGTAGGGTAGGTTGTCGTAAAACGAAGCGATCGGCGACCAGACGAGCGTTTTGGTCATGCGACCGCCGACGTAGTTTCTGTTATAGAGCCGTGCGATGCGCATGGCGCTGCGCCAGTCGCCCGGCTTCGAGCCATCCTCGCTCGACCAGAGGCTCTTGCCGGATTTTTGCGCGTATTCCGGACTACTGCCTTCTGGGTAATGCACGCCGACCACGCCGAGTGCCTGGTCGAATTCCGGGTCGTCCATTGCCATTTTAGCCACCTCCCATTTCGATCCGTCGTATTGGTCGGCTGCGACGATGGTGACGTGTTGCAGGCCCTTTGCATCCAGCGTGCGGCGCAGCAGTTTCACCCACTCCTTGTTCCAGGGCATCTCGTTCCAGACACCGGTGTAGGTGATGTCGATGTCATGAACCTTCTTGGCACCGAGGATGAATTTCACCACGTAGTCCGCCATGTCCTGCGAGTAGAAATTCCCACCACCGATCCAGCCGGGAGCGCCCCAGGCGAGGCAGTCGAAGATGATGTCCGGGTTGCGTTTTTTCGCCTCCTTCATCAACCACCACTCGTAGCCGCGCTCGTAGTTCTCATCGTCGCGAGAACGCATGTGGCTGGGCTCGGTGCCGTCGGTGGAATTGACATCGCCGCCGATCTCGACCTTGAGGTGTTGGAGCGCTGCGCCAAAGTTCGGTTTAAACAGATAGTCCAGAATCTCGCTGCGCTGGGGTTCTGGATAGTCGATCAGCAGGCGGGAGGAGGCTCCGGCGCTCACCGCACCCAGTCCCTCGAAGGTCCGGCCTGGATCCGAGATTTTGAATTTCAGGGTTGTATCGGCGGCTTGTGAAAAACCATATAGGAACAACGAGGCGATGATCGGGTTGAGGGGAAATTTCATGTTATAGGTTATGAGGATTATCCATGACGGGTTTTTCCCCTTCGAAGCGGATTGGCAGCCAGAGGTATCCCGAGTTTCCGAGGTCTTTGAGGTTCCAGCGGTCGGCCATGAAGATGAAGCCGTCCTTGCCGCCGCGCACCGGGAGGACGAAGGTCCCTTGTGAGGAGAATGTTGATTCACAATTGCTGCCCATGGCAGGATTCCCAAGTTCTTTCCATGGGCCCCAGATCGAGTCCGCGACTGCCGAGCGTGCGGCGTTCGGCCACCAACCGGTGCAGCCTGAGGCGATGAAGTAGTATTTCCCCTCGTGCTTGAAAAGCGTGGCGGCCTCCATGGAGCGGTCGGTGAATACTTTTTTAACGCGCCCTGTAGGCATGAGGTAGTCATCCGTCAGCTCGGAAATGGCGGTGGTCTTGTTCCCATCGGTCGAATGGATGAGATATACCGTTTCATCATCATCCTTAAACAAGGTCATGTCACGGCTTTCCAGGCCGTTCGGGCGCATGCTTGCTAGATAGTTGAAGGGGCCGGTTGGTGAGTCACTCACCGCCACACCGGCTCTTGCCGCCGAGTAGTCCCAGGAATCAATGTGCATCCACATCACGAATTTCCCGGTTTTTTGGTTAAAAACCACCTTGGGCCTTTCCAGGATGTGACTTGGGTGCAAATCATGGCTGGTTGTCTCCGGTTGTGCTTTCAAGACCAGTCCGAGGTTCTTCCAGCGAACCAGGTCCGGCGAGGAATAACAAGCGACGCCGATCACATCCACCCGGGCGCCGCAGCCGCCGGGTTTGGTCGGGCCGTCCATGTTCTGACCATACATATAGTAAAGGCCCTCGTGAAACATGACGCCTGCGCCGTGGGCCTGGATGAACTTTCCTTCCGTGTCTTTCCAGTCCGGCGGAGACAAGCTTGCGGGTTTGTCTGGGTTCCGGGTTGATGGTTCCCCCGAGGAGATCGGGGACGTGAGGGTGCAGATCAAACACCAGGCAAGGTTCCGCAGGCGAGCAAACATGGGCTTGGAATCGAATGGATGCTTATTCCCGCCAGCCTCTCTGATAGATCGGACAGTATTTTTCATTTGACCCTCCCCAGCTGCAAACCCGCTGGTATTCTTGAAATGACATGGCTTCGACATGACCGTCCGCGTAGCCCACATTGACCTTCGCCTGTGCGCCAGGGAAGTGCGACCAGACATGGATCGGCCAGTCTCCCCAGTGTTTGTCGAAGATCACAACCGCCCTGCTCCAATCATATAGCGGCGTCATTCCAGGGGCGGTGAATGAATTATATCGGTACTGGACGCCGTTTCTCATCCACCTCTGGCGGGTGTTTTTCTGCGCTGCCTGGCAAGTGTAAACGGTGTTGACCACCGGGACGCGGCTTGGTTTCGGCGCGTTCGCGTTGAGATAGGGCCAAAGGACGTCCTGCATCCACGGGCCTGAGGGCCCTTCCATGTCAGGAAAGCGCCCGTTGAGGTCGGTGCTTGCCACCACCGTTGCGGTTACGAGCTGTTTGACATTGTTGAGACACTTGGAGTGGTCTGCTCGGGCGATCCCTCCCTTGATGGCGATGACGGAGACCGCTGCCAGGGCGACGATGATGACAATCACCACCAGGAGCTCGACCAAGGTGAAGCCCGAGCGGTTCGAGCGACCGGGGTGGATGAGCGGGGACGAGGAATGGGAGGGTTTGGGCATTGTGTTGTGGGCGAGTCCGAGCGCCACGATGATGGCCAGGTCCCCGGAGCGCCGTCATCCCACTTTACGGCCATGTCATGATTACCCAGAAGAGTAGCTATTCGGGAAATGTTTCGAGGGTTGTGGTGACCATGGCGTTGCGCGCGTCGGAGGATCCGCCGTGTGCCGAGCGAATGATCTTCTGATAGGCCGCGACTTCGGCGGTGGGCACGCGGGCAAGGCTCGGGTCCTTATCCAGATCCACGAAATAGAGTCCGAAGTCGGTATTGGGGTCGAATGGGTGCCCCCATTCACGATTGGAGGTGATGGACCAGTAGTTGTAGCCTTTGACTGGAATTCCGTGTGAAATGGCACGAGCGACTTGCGCGACGTGGCGGTGGAGGTAGTCGGTGCGGGTGACGCCGTTGGCAATCGGGACGCTGCCATTCTCGACAACAAAGATTTCCTGATCCGGGAACCAGCGGTGGAATCGGCGGAGGGCGTGATAGAGGCCTTGTGGCCATACGGGTGCCTTGATGAAGCGGCCTTGCGCGGCGTCTTCCAGCGAGCGGAAGCGGTTCAGCTTGTGGGTGGGGAGCCCCCAGTAGTAGTCGAGCCCGACGAAGTCCTGTGCGCCGATGGCTTCTGCCGGGCAGAGTTCCGGTGCCAGCCGGCCCGAGGTGCCAAGATACCACCAGTTGGCATTTGCGATGAGGGTGGTGGTTCCCCAGAAGCGCCAGGCCCAGTTGAGCCAGCCGGACCTTGCCTCCAGCACCTTGAGCCGCCGACCGGGGTCTAACGAAACAATTTCAAGTGCCGCCTGGTCGCCGAAGATTTCATGGGCGATTCGCCGGGCAAGGTTGACCTCCAAGCCATCGTTGCGGCTGGTTGTGGAGACGCCGGGGGCGTCCGTGCGGATGCCGATCCGGATTTTTCCGCGCCGGCGGACCCGTCGCATGTCGCGGCGCTCGGGAAGGTGGAGTGGCGGTGCCGGGTCTCTGGCAAAAACCTCGCGGAGGGAAACCGGGCGTTTGGCTTCTTTGACCATCTTGGTGGAGTCCGCAACGCTTGCGTGGAAGCTTGCGATTGCCCGGTTGGCGTGTTCCAGCAGTTGACAGTGGCCATGAGGGGCCGCCACCACATAGGCCTCGTCGCTCAGGCCGGTGGCGAGAAACCGCAGCGCGGAGGCTTGGGCGAGACCCTCTGGCAGCAGGAAGTATGCGTCGCCATAGACGGCGTCCAATTCGCCGGCGAGCAGGGCTGCGCGCGCGTCGTCATAGTTGCCGTAGATGCGTTTGCGTGCCGTTCCCGGGAGGTCGCGCTTCCATGACTCAGGTTGGTTCCCCACGCCGATGACGCCGACTTTCTTCAGAGCGAGGGATTGGAGGTCCTGGCCCTGATAGAGCTGCGTCACCAGAACGGCCTTGCCGGTTCGAAGATAGGGATCGCTCCATTCGAAGCGTGTCTGATCCCGGGCTGTCACTCCGGCGATGACGAGATCGACTCCGCCTCTTTCACTCACGAGCGCTTCTTTGTTGGTGAATTTGAAAAGCGCTTCACCGATGCTGCGGTGGCATGCGCCCCAGTCCATGAGCATCTGCAGCCAGGTGGGGAATCCGGTGACCAGTGGGTTTACCCCGACTTTGGCGCCCGTTTGCAGCCGTTGGATGGTGGATCTCGCGCGTGCGTGTGCGAGGAAAAGGTTGGGAACAAGCCGTCCGACGGCTTCAGCTTCCGCATCGACATCCGAACCGCGGGGGAGGCCCGGAGGCATGTAGTAGCGACTTTGCCACCAGGGTTTGATATAGCCGAAAGTGAGCTGGCTCGGTTCGTTGAAGGTGATCCAGTAGTCGACCTGGTCGCCCAGCGCTGCTGCCACCTGTCCGGCATACTTGGCGAAGAGATCAGGAAATTGGTTGCCGATCATTCCCTCGTGATCGCGCTCCAGCCACACGGGCCAGACGAAGTGGTGAAGGGTGAGCATGACCTTCATCCCATGCTTGCGGATGCACTCGGCGATCGAGCGGTAGTGGCTGAGGACGGCCGCATCGAACACGCCCTCGGACGGTTCCACCCGCGCCCATGCAGTGGAGTAGCGGAACAACTTGCAGCCCATGGCGGCGGCGGCGGCGATGTCCTCCTCGTAGCGAGCCCAGAAATCCGTGGCCTGACCACGGGGCGTCAGGCCTTGGCAACGTTCCCAGAGATCCCAGACGTCTTCGCGATCGGGGTCGTATGCCTCGACCTGATGGTCCGCGTTCGCCGTACCGAAAAGAAAACCCTGTGGAAATGCCATGAATTGCAATTCCTTTGCACCTGCTTCAGGCTTGGGGGTCAAGCCAGCAATCGCCCTTGGCAGATTTGGTGCTCAAGGAGCTCAGCCCACGCTTCCAGGTAGCGATGCCTACCTGGTCCTTCTACCACCAGGCGGAGGTCGGGTAAAACGTGAGCGGTGGCCGCCAGCGCTTCACCTTCGGCCTCGTGGAGTTTGACCGCCTCGATGATTTCTCCGACCAGCTGGTGGGCCAGGGTCTGGTGCTCGACCATGATCACGCTGCGGTTCGGAGCGGGGGCGGGATGGAAGTCTTCGATGCGCACGTTTTCAACTTCGCGCAGCCCGAGGACTTGTTGACGGAAGGCCTTTAAGTTTTGGAGGGCGGAGTCGCGGTCATCCAGCCCGACGACAACAGGCACGGTATTCATGGTAAAGCCTGCGGTGTCGGGTTGTGGTCTGCCGGCGCGCAGTTGTTCCAAAACGACGCAGGGCACCTGCCATTCGCTTGCGAGTGTCCGGCCCCACGCCCAGGTGATGATCGTAGGCACGGTGAGATCGAGCGACTTTGCAAGGGATTCGAGCCTCGCCACACAGCCCGCTCCCAAATGGCGCACGGCGACTCCGGGCGGCTCTTGATGTGGGGACGCTGGAAAAGCTGCCTGCTCGTTTTCAAGCAACCTTGCGGAAAACCCACGCCGCGCGGCCTCCACCTGCCATGTCGTTGCCGGCTGCCAGCGCGCGAGTTCCATGGGTGCTGGATCCCTACCAGCGATCCTTGCGCGAAAGGCCATCAAAACCCTGGCCATCGACCGGCCATCCAGAAGCGCATGATGGAAAGTCCACACAAAGCGCCTCGCTTCAGGCCAATAAACCGCGCGCCATGGTGGGCCGTCCGCGCCGAGCAGGCAGCGGGCCCGATCTTCCGCAAGCCAGCAGTCCCATGAGGTCGGCGGGCAGTCGACAACATCTAACCATTCCTGATCTCCCGAAAAAGCTCCCCCGTTCCATTTTCCATTTTCGCACAAAAACCGCAGCCGCAGTGCCGAGGTCGCGGCGACGGTTGCGGTCCATGCCTCGCTGACTTTCGCGGGGCTCAGCGTTGGCGAGAAAACCAGCTCAACCTGCTCGACGTGGTGGCCGCCCCCGCTGGTCTCCAGCATGGCCACTTGCAGTGGCGCGAGATGCGGGAGTGGCAAGGTTGGGCCGGACATCATTTCCATGAACCCTTGAGGCAACGAAATGGAACGCCCGGAGACAAGCCCCGCGTGGATCCTCAAAATCAACGCTCGACCCGTCCGGTCGATTCGCGTAGTTTCCCGCTCGTGATAGGTGAAGATGTATCGACATCCCCGCGTGGTGGTCGCCCGGAATTGCGGATCGCCCTGACGTATTGGATCGTGGCAAGCATTTGGATCGTGGCATCCGACTTTTTTCTAACACATTCGACACCCGAGCCGGTGGATAGAGCGCTGATGCAGACATTGAAGGGGTTGAACTTTGTATTAACCACCGCCATTTTGTTGTTTTTGGTTCTCCGCCGTGCTTATAGCGGCTGGCGCGCTGCGGAGGAGAAGCGGGCTCATGGAGCCGCGCAGGACCGGGAGCGCCTGCGCAGCCTTTCCGCTTACGTGCAAACCTTGCGTGAGGAGGAGCGCACCCGGATCGCGCGGGAGATCCATGATGAACTCGGCCAGCTCCTCACGGGTATCAAGATGGAGGTGCGCCTGATCGAAAACCGCCTCGCCGACCGTGACGACCGCTCGCTCAATCCCATCATCGACCGCCTTGTGGAGGCCTCGGAGATGGTGGACGCCACCATCACTTCCATCCAGCGGATCTCCGCAGGCTTGAGGCCGAGCACCCTGGATGATCTCGGGCTTGCCACGGCACTGCGCGAAGAAGCGGCGCTTTTTTCGGAACGAAGCGGAATCCACTGCACCATCACCATTGAAGGCACCCTTGGCGAGTTACCGCCCGAGGTGGTTACCAATACGTTCAGGATTTTCCAGGAAGCGCTCACCAATGTCGCGCGTCACGCCGAGGCCCGCCACATCACATCCCGCATCGCCGTGTGTGATGGCGGGCTGATCTTGGAAATCCATGACGATGGCAAGGGCATCGATCTTGATGACCTCCAGGACCTTCATGCATCCGGGTCGCTGGGGCTCATCGGGATGTTGGAGCGGGCGGAGAGCATGCAAGGTAAAATCGAGTTTCGCCGTGAGCTGGAGCAAGGGACTTCCGTGATCCTCACCATTCCATTGCCAGCGGGCAAAACGAATCTATCATCTCCGGTATGAAGGTTTTAATCATCGATGACCACGCGCTTGTGAGACGGGGGATGATCGCCCTACTTGACGAGCATTTCAAGGATGTGGAAGTCGGCGAAGCGGCGGATGCGACTGGGGGACTGGAGGCGGTGGCGAGGATGCCGTGGGACCTTGTCATCTTGGACATCAGCATGCCCGGGCGCAACGGTCTTGAGCTGATCCAGGACATCAAGTTGCGGCGGCCGGGAATGCCAATTCTGGTCATCAGCAGTCACGCGGAGCGGGACTATGCGCTGCGTGCCTTGAAGCTGGGAGCGGCAGGGTATGTCTCCAAGCAGAGCGCTGCGGACTCGCTGGTGACGGCGGTGCAGCGGGTGATGTCGGGTGGTCGTTACATCAGCTCCGCGCTTGCGGAGCACCTGGCGGGGACCATGTCGGGTGAGGGTGTGGGCTCGTCCCATGAGACACTTTCCAATCGAGAGTTGCTGGTTCTCCGGATGATCGCCTCGGGCAAGACCATCAAGGAGATCAGTGCGGAGCTCGCGCTCAGTGTGAAGACGGTGGCGACCTACCGCAGCCGGATTTCGGAAAAAATGGGGCTTTCCACGAATGTCGAGTTCGCCCGGTATGCGCTGCGCCACGGCTTGGTCGATTGAGCGGCGGGCAGGACCCGGAACGGCTTGTGTCGGCAAATTTCCGACAAAGTGATGGGAACAATACTGATTTGAAATCCTGTGAAATGAGGTAATTTCTCTGTGTTGGCGCGCTGCGTCTGACGATTTGCCCGAGTTCCGTGAGTAGGGGTCACGGTAAGGTGAAACATGGACGCCGTCTTTCCGGGGGGGAGGGCGGCGTTCTCGTTTTGGGCTGCCAAGCTCGGCCGCGCGGATTTGCAAGCCCCGTGCTAAAGGCTTGCTTTCTCTGTGGATCTGCCATGCTGGGACCACCTCCCACTGGAAAAAATCATGAAAACGCCATCGCTGCTTGCCCCGTTCTTGTTACTCGCCGCTTGTCTCGTTCTTCCTCTTGCGGCCAAGGAGAAAGTTCCGTCCGGATTTGTCCCGCTTTCCGAGTATCAGGAAGCTCTCGCCAAAGCCGGCGGTAAGAAACTGGTGGTCCTCGTGGTGAAGGGCTTGAACGATGATTGCCCGAATTGTGTGGCGGCCATGGATCATGGTGAGAAGGCCATCGGCTCGGGAGTTGTCAAGGTATTCGCCCGGGCGGAAACCATTGGCGATGTGGACAGCGTCGGGTTCACCCCCGCGCTGAAAGACCGGGTTGCCAAGCGCTTCAGCACCGGTGCTTCCGTGTCCTTCGTGGTTTTCAATCCGGACATGACCTCGATCATCGCGGAAGCTTCCCGTGATGAGCTCCAGGATGACAAAGACGCCACCACCGCATTCAAGAAAAAGGTGCAGGAGGCGAAAAAAGCGCTCAAGTAAGCCTCATCCCACCAGCCCGAGGCTCGGGTAGTCCGCGCCGAGGATGGGCTTGATCGAGGGGGCCTTGAGCCAATCACCGAGGATGTTCCCATAGACGCTGCGGAAGTCCACGTTGTGCTTGAGGTCGCCTTCTGATAGATCGCTCAGGCTGGGCTGCCTGCCGTAGATGCCGCCCTTGATTCCGTGACCTGCGAGGAACAGGCAGGATCCCTTGCCGTGGTCCGTTCCCGCGCTGGCATTTTCCGCAACCCGCCGGCCAAACTCGGAGAAGGTCATGAGCACGACCCGCTTGTCATTTCCCTGCTGCTTGAGATCCGCGAAGAAGGACTTCAAGCCGCTGTCGAGCTGGCCTAACAGGCGGTCGTGGGAATTGAGCTGCTGGTTGTGGGTGTCGAAGCCGCCGTGACTGACGTAATAGACCCGGGTGGGCATCCCCCCGGCGATCATGCGTGCCACCAGGTTCAGATTTCGTGCGAGCGGGGTGCCGTCGTAGGAGACGGTGGTTTTGTGTTTGGCGGCGAGTTCGAGGATGGTCTTGGAGCTGACCTGGGCGTCGAGGGCGACGCGTTTGAGGAAGTCGAGATTCCCCTCGCCGGAGATGCCGCCGACTTTGCCGCCGGCGGGCATGGCGATGGACCCGCCATCGGTCGGGCCGTCGTCGTCGGCGGTGCTGGCGTCCGTGCCGGAATCGGGCCGGTTCAGACTCGCGAAAAAATCCTCCGCCTGATCCTTGTTGCCCCCTTGGTGGATCCAGCGGTAGAGCTCGGGGGAATTCAGGCAGACCCCCGGATTTTTCAAGGCCCCGAAGCTTTCGGGTTGGGTCTTGTTGAAGCTGATGCCCACGGTGGGGTCCGCGCCGGGGCAGGCGTTGTCAAAGTAGCGCCCCAGCCACCCGGTCGCCGAGCGATTGCCTGGATCCGCGGTTTCCCAAATGGAGGTGGAGACGAAGTGGGAGCGGTTCGGGTTGGGGTAGCCGACGCCTTGCACGACACCGAGGTCGCCTTCCTTGAAAAGGGAGCCGAGAAAAGGCAGCGCCGCGTTCAGCCCGAGATGATCGCTGAGTTTGATGATTTCCTTTTCCTTTTTGGCAAGCCGCGGGCGGGCCTTGTGGTAGGCGTCGTCGCTGAAGGGGACCAGCGTGTTGAGCCCGTCATTGCCACCGGCGAGCTGAAGCACGACGAGGATGGTGTCGTCCTTGCCGGTGACCGGCTGGACGGCCAGGTCGCGGGCACCCTGGTGGAGTTGGCCGAAGGTGCGCTCGATGAACATCGGAACGGTCCAGGAGGCGGAGGCACCGAGAACGGTGGAGCGGAGGAAATCGCGGCGGGTTTTCATGGCAGGAGTGAAGGGTTGGAATCTAGCAGAGTTGATAATAGGGAGTGCTCAGGATGAGGTGGCAGAGCTCGGCGGTTTCCGAGTCGGTGAGGATGGCACCCTTCTTGGCCGTGGCGTATTCGGTGAAGGAAGCACGCACCTCGCTTGGAAGCGGACTTTGGAAAAACCGATAGATCAGCGAGTCCACCAGCTCGCCCGGATTTTCCCGCAGCGGTCGCGGGGCGATCTGCTCGTAGTCGGGCCCCTGCCAGCCACGGCCGGCATTTTTGGTGGCGGCCATGCGCGGGACTTTCATTTTTTCGCCGCCCGTCAATTGAGTTTCCGAGCCACTGCCCTTGGTGAGGAATCCGGCAAGGTTGTAGCGGGTGAGCAGGGTGTTGGTATTGATCCACGCCTGGCCCCAGTCCCAGCCGGCCACGTTCGGCGGCATGAACAGGACCTGGCCCAGCTGGGACTGGCCGGTGATTGGAAAGCCGAGCGGTGGCTTGCGGATCTCCAGCTGTTTCAAGAGTGTGATGAGATACTGCACCGGCGACTTGATCTGCGAGCGGATGGTGGCCTCCGAGTAGAACTCCTTGGAATGGAAAATCTCCCGCAACAAGGGCGCGACTTGGAAACCGCCCTTCTGAAATGATTCGGTTAGAGCCGCCAGGGCCGCTGCCGAGGGTTTTTCATAAACGAAAAACTCCCAGAGCTTTTTCGCCATGAAGGCGGCGGCCTCTTTTTTCCCGAAGATCAACTCGATGGCGCCCTTGCCATCGAAGGGGCCGGTCTTGCCGAAAATCGTCTTGTCACCGGCATCCCATTGATACTTGCGATGCACGACCCTGCCCTCGGTGAGGTCGAGTTGGTAGCCGGTGAAGGCACGGGCGGCCTCGCGCACGTCCTGCTCGGTGTAGTTGCCCTCGCCCAGCGTGAAAAGCTCCATCACCTCGCGGGCGAAGTTCTCGTTGGGCCTGCCTTTTTTCGAGTTCTGCGCATCCAGATAGAGCAGCATCGCGGGGTCGAACAGGATCGCCTGCGTGAGCTCCTTGAAGCTGCCGAGCGCGTTCCGGCGGAACAGGTCGTTCTGCATCATCAGCAATACCGGCTGCTTCACCTTCTGGATCGAGGTCGCGAAATGGTCGTGCCAGAACAAGGTCATCTTCTCACGCAGCGGGGCCTCGCTGGCAAGCATCCGGCCGAACCACCACGCTTGGGCCTCGAGTCCTTGCTGGCGGGCTTCCTGTTGGTTGCGTTTGACGAACTCGCGCTTCTTCTTTTCCGCCTCTTCAGGGGTGAGCTCGCGCATGGCTTTTTTCCCCGCCCGGAACTCGTCGCGGCGGGCCTTGAAGGTGGCCAGCGCCTGCTCGCGCTCGCTCCAGGCAGGCCGGGGGAAGGCATCCAAGGGCTCGCCCGGCGCGATCAATGACTCCACCGCCTGCGTCCGCCCGAGCGCGTGCAGGCTCTTGATGGCGGCCGGGCTCCCGCCGAAGCCCGCGCGGTTGATGAGATGGGCTGCTTCAAAAATCGTCCAGGTGTTGTCGGCTTGTGGGAGCATGGCGGGTCGGGTCTTGTTTCATCAAACCCTCCGCCATCCCGAAAGTTGCTGAGATTTCTCAGAACTTCATCCCCAGCGATATCAACAATCCATGACTCCCGAATCCGTAAGTGCCATCCGCATTCTGGCCCACGAACCGCGCGGGGCTCGATGGTGGCAAACTGTCCGTCACCTCCCGGTCCTCGGCAAAGCCGAATTGGTAGGTCACATCCAGTTGGTAGCGCGACCACTTGCGCCCGATGCCCGCAGTCAGGAAATGCCGGTCCAAATCCGCAACCGTCGGGCTGTAAAAATCATCCGGCACTGAGTTCTGGTTGAACACGTAACCCGCGCTCGCATACCAGCCCGCGTCGAAGTAACGCGTGGCACCCAGTTTGTAAATCCAGCTGTCCTGGAACGCCAGGGTCACCGGAATGTTCTGCTGCACGGGGAACGGTGGCCGCTCACTCTGGCGGATGACAAACTGGTCCATCGAACTCCAGTTCGAGTAGTCCGCATTCACCTCGATGTTCCAGCGGCTGGTGGGCCGGTACGACAAGCCCACCACTGCGGTGTAGGGAAACTCCAACTCGGCACTCGCCGGGACTTCCGTAGGCTGGATGATCGGCTGCTGTTCGATGTTGGTGTGCCCGTCGAAGTTCTGCTTCACCGCGCTCCGGTAAGTCGCACCGATGGAAAACCGCTCGTTGATTTTCCATAAAATCCCAAGATTACATCCCAAGCTGATGTCATCTCCATCGAAACGGAATGAATTTGCCAACGGTCTTTCCGAGCGGCGCAGTCCTTGCTCTAACAGGATCTCCGCGTGATCCACCATCAGTCCGCCAGCGACTGACAGGCCGGGCAGGATCTCGCAGGCGATCACGGGGTTGAAACGCAGATAGGTCAGCTCACCGGCGGTGGCCACCGCCCGGAATCCCGTATTCTGCGGCCAGGTCACGCTCGCGCCGTGCGGGGCGTAGATTCCCAGGCCCACGGTCAGCGGCGAGTCCGGAATCCGGTAAGTCCCGTAAAGCTGGGGCGCGAGGGCATCCTCGTCTTCGATCTCATACAGCGTTCCCGAGTTCGCACGCCCGGCGGGCGGAGTGAAGGTCGGCTCGAAATTGAGCGCATACACCCCCGAGCGGACTTGGCTGCCTTCAAGCTGGCTGATCCCGGCTGGGTTGTAGTGCACGGCCGATGGATTGTCCGCCGTAGCGGCAAAGGCCTCGCCACGTGCGGCTGCAAATGCGTCCTGACTCACCAAACGAAACCCGTTTCCGAAAACCGGACAAGGCGCGGAAAGTAAGAAAAAAAGACAAATTTTTTTGATAATCATCGTGGACGAATCATTCATTTTGACATAGGAAAACGTCGGTAATTGGACCGCAAAAACGATCCTTTGGTGGCGGGGGTAAAAAACTTAAGAAATCTTGATAATTTCAATTCCTGCTCCCGTCAAGAACCGACTCCTCTCACCGAACCCGCTGACCATGTTTCGAAAATCCTCCAACATTCGCCTGTCTCTCGCGCTCTTGCTCCTGGCACTGCCGCTCGCAAGGAGCTCCGCTTCTTTTTCGTCCATCTATGTCTTCGGCGATGGGGTTTCTACGACAACGAGAAACCTACCGCCACTGCCAAGACCGCCAAGTCCACTCTATTTCGAGAATACGAACTGCAATGGCCGGGTGTGGGTGGAGGTTCTCGCGAAGTGGCAAGGGATTACGTATGAGGCAAGTAAGAATATCTCTTATTTTGGACATGATAGCCAAGCTCTGATAACCTCCGTCAATTCGTTTTCGATGCCTGCCGACAGCGCTACCGCACTATACGCTGTCTGGGTCAACAGCGCCGATTTTGTGGGATTTATGAATACTGCTGGAAATGAACCTCCCTACTCGCCCAGCACTCCACTTGCTCCTTGGAACAACTTCATTGCGAGTGTGGTTGCGAGACATGCTCAAGCTGTAACCACGCTGTATGACAAAGGTGCGCGAGTGATTGTGATGCCCAATGCCGTCAATGTGGGCGTGGCACCGTATTATGGTCTAGACGCGGTATCGAATGCCTTTATGAAGGATCGAGTGATTCAGTTTAATACCGCCTTTGCTGCTGCGATGATTTCACTTGCGGCATCTAAACCTGGACTTGTGATTCATCGACCTGATACCTTTACATTCTTCGAGCAAGCAATTGCAAATCCAAGTGCCTTTGGGTTGATTCACCCGCCAGGCACAGAAGGAGCAATATTTGATTTCGAGAGCCCGTCACTGGTGACAGGAACTGCGACGAACTACATTTTTTGGGACGATTTACATCCAACCGCGAAGTTCCAAATGTTCCTTGCCGATCTCGCTCAGCAGCTCATCTCCCCGGTCAAGATTACCAACATCACCCGCCCCGGTAGCAACGCACAGATCACCATCGCCAATGTCCCGCTCGGGCGTGCTGGAGCAGTCCAAGGCAGCGACACGCTGGCACCGCCGTGGCTCACGGACGCAGCGGTCAATGTTCCGTTTACCGTCGGCGGCAGCACCACGACGTCCGTGACTTTTCCCGCCGCGGGCACCAAGCGGTTTTATCGCGTTGGCTTTCCGGTGGTTTGGACATGGCCGTGAAAATCCGGGCTTGCGGGAAAGCGCCAGGCAGGGCATCCCAGCGCCATGGAGTTTTCTGCGGTGTTGTTTGATTTCGACGGGGTCCTGGTGGACACCGAATGGGCGATCTATCAGGCTTGGTTGCGCACCTTTGAGGATCATGGTCATGACCTGCCGCTGGAGGTTTACACCCGGTGCATCGGCTCGGACTTCGCCACGTGGTCGCCCAAAACCCACCTGGAGGATCTTACCGGAGCGGCCTTCGACTGGCACGACCTCGACACCCGGCGGCAGGCCGACATCATGGCCGAGCTGGCAGACGCCGGGCCGATGCACGGTGTGGTAAGCCTGCTTGAAAAGCTCAAAGCCGAGGGGACGCCCCTTGCCGTCGTCTCCAGTTCGTCCCATGCGTGGGTCGATGGCTGGCTGGAGAAGCTCGGGCTTGTTGGGTATTTTCAAGAAGTCGTATGCCGCGGTGATGCGCCGAGAATCAAGCCCGCGCCCGATCTGTACCTGGAGGCGGCGAGACGGCTTGCGCTGGCTCCGGCGGACTGCCTCGTGATCGAGGATTCCCTCAACGGCCTCAATTCCGCCACCGCCGCCGGAATGCCGGCGTGGGCGGTGCCGAACCGGGTCACCGCAAGCCTCGATTTTTCCCAAGCCGCCCGCATTCTCGAATCGTTGGCGGATTGGTAAACCGCCTCATCCGCTTCCAGGATCCAGGGGTCCGCAGTGAGACCGCTTGCCAAAAGTCATTCCCGTAGTTCCACGTATCAAGGAGGGGGCAAACTCCGATCCGCCCTGGCGCATGTGCAGCCGCTGGGCAAGCGCGAAGCTCCCCAACATCGTCTCCCCTTGTGCTTCGGCGGTTCGGGAGAGCGCGGTTCCTTGGGGCAAAGAACGCGTCACCATGAGCCCTTGTCAGCGCTTGGCCTTTCTTTCCGCTTCTTCGACTCTCCGGAAACCCGCCTGAGCTTCGCGAAGCGAGATGGCTTGGTCGCCGTCGGTGTCATAAAATTCAATGATCCGTGCCGGGTGATGGCCGCTGCGTTTCTGGGCCTCTTTGAGTTCAGAAGCCCTCAGCTTGCCATCTCCATCTTCATCCCAGCGGTCAAACTTCTCGAGCAGGCCGATCATTTGTCGTTCGACAGCGGTTTGCGGAGTGATCGGGCCGGGCCCCTGAGTGCAGGAACTGAACGCCAGAATCAGCAAGAAAATGCAATGCTTCATGAGGGTTTGAGGTTGGCGGATGGGCTGGACTTGAGCAAGCTTCGATCGTTCTGATGCAAATTCGTCTGATTGTCGCGGGTAAACCGGCTCTTGCCTATGCCAAGGCCGGGGTTGAGGAGTATTTGAAGCGCCTTTCGCGGGTGGGTGGCCATGAGCTGGTGGTCATCAAGCCGGGAGGGCGTGAGGAGGTTTCCGCCCGCCTGCTGGATCGCTCGCAGGGGTGCTTCCGGGTGGCTTTGGACGAAAGAGGGCTCTCCTTGAGCACCCGTCAGTTTGCCGACAGGCTGGCCGCGCTCGAGTTGCGGGGTGACGTGAAAACGGTGGCCTTCCTGATCGGGGCGGCAGACGGTCATAGCGAAGCGCTGCGTGAGGAATGCGATCTGGTCTTGAATCTGTCCACATTCACGCTGCAGCACGAGCTGGCGTTGTTGGTGCTTCTGGAGCAGCTTTACCGGGTGGCCACGCTGAAGAGCGGTTCACCGTATCACCGTGACTGACGGAGCTGGGATCAGCGCCGGAACTGGTTCTGCGGCATCGCGCCAAACGCGCCTTGCCCTTGGCCGGGAATGGGTGTGTTCCAAGGGATTTGGCTCGTTTCAGAGGCTGGTCCTGCGGGCTTGGGTTCACTGGTGTCCGCACAAGAACTGAATGCAAGGCCGGTGGCGAGAACCAAGGCGAGTTTGGCAAATAACGTTGTCATTGTGGGAAGATAAGCTGAGCTTCGAGGTTGGCAAGGTCCGCAAGGGAGATTGCGGCAATCAGTCTGCCGATCAGTCAGTGAGCGGAGAGGCGAGGACGACCCGGTCTCCTGGCTGCAAGCGGACACCCGCGGCAAGGCTTTGGAGATCGATTTCGGCGATGGTCTGGGTAGGCTCGATGGAGGATGGGCGGACCCGGCCGATCTTGCGTCCGTCGCGCTCGACGATCAGGGTGGTCTGCGGAGTGAAGCCGGAGTTGGAACCGGCACCGATGACGAGGAAGCCCCAGTCTTGGTTGACGGCGGTGATGACAGCGCCCATGGAGTTGCGGGCGATACGGCTGCCACGGTCCATCTTGCGCTTGCTGAGGCGGTCCAGTTCGGCCCGGCTGCTGGCCAGGCTCTTCTCAGCACTTTCGTTGAGAGTGTTGAGCTCTTCGAGTTTTTGTTGCTTGGCAGCTTTGTCGGCTTCGATTTCCTGGATCTTTTCGGGCAAGTTCTCGAGGGTTGCTCCTGCGAGATCGCCGAGGGTTGCGATGACTTCTTCGAGGGCCTTGTTGAGGGCGGCGAATTCCACGTCCTGGCTCTTCAGGTCGTCGTTAGCGCGGGCCACCTCGTTGGTGAGGGCGTTTCCAGCGGACTTGAGTTGGTCCACCGACTGAGTGAGGAGATCTCGCTTTTCCTGGGCGGAGGCGAGCAGGGCTCTTTCCTTTTTGATGTCTGCGTCGGCAGCGTCGGCCAATGCCGTGGTGGTTTTGTTATCCGCGATGGTTGCCAGGCGGTCTGCTTGAAGAGCTTCAAACTTGTTGGAGAGGTCGTAGGAGAAGTAGGCAGCACCGCAGGCAACGAGGATGGCAACGCCGTAAAAAATTGATTTCATGCGAGTTTTTGAATCAGGAATTTTTTAATTGAGAAAGGTAAACGGGGATGGGAGCTAGGGATCACTTGACGCCGGGCACGACCTTGTCACCGACCATCAAGGTCGCGTCGGGAGCGAGCGAGTCGGGAATGATGCTTGCGGAGGAGGTGCTGCTTTCGACGGCCGTGACCAGGAGTTTGGCAATGGTTGCGCCATCCCGAACGACGTGGAGAGTCGAGTTGGTCATGACTCCCGCATTATTGCCCGACCCAAGCGTTACGAAGCCCCAGTTCGGATAGATCGAGCGGATCCGGGTGCTGAGAGACGGAAGTGACTCGCCCCGGGCGAAGGTCTCAAACTCGCCCCTGAGCTTGGCGGACTGTTGATCGGTGGTGGTGGTGGTGGCGGTGAGATTCGCAAGCTTGGCCTCGCCAGCGTCGATGGATTGCTTGAGTTCTTCCACTTCCGCATTGGTTGCGCGCAACTTGGCACCAAGCTCCTTGAGGTCGCCGGTTTTCTCGGTTTTGAGACGGATGTCGTCGAGTTTGGCCTTGTTTTCCGCAATTTTCGCAGCGATGGCCTGGGACTCTGCGGTCAAGTCATCATTGGCTTTTTTCTGTTTGGATTCCGCAGCAGTGAGCCGGTCTGACTCCGCATCGACTTCAGCAGGCTCCACCGGGAGGGCGGCGAGAACTTCCTCGGCTGCCTTGAGGCGTGCTTTGACCTTGGTCAGCAATTCTTTTTGGTTTGCGGTCTCTGCCAGGGTCGCCTCGTAAGCCGCCTTGTTTTTCGAAGCGATGAACGCCGAGAGTGCGAGGACGACAATGGTGGTGATTCCGAAAAATTTGGTCATGGATTTTAAAAAATTAAACTTGAAGAACCTTGCGTGGGCAAAGCTTAGGGATGATGGAATGGCCTCCGCAATCCAAAAGTTCGGGGACTTTCAGCCTTTGCACCACCTTGGCTTTACAAAGCACTCACCTTGAGCCATCGCAACCCCGTTCATGAAGTCGATTTTAAGAGTATTTTCGTACCTGCGCCACTATCCAGGTCTCGCGGTCGCCCAGCTTTTTTGCGCGTTGTTGATGACTTTGGCGGTTTTTGTGTTCCCGAATGTGACGGGATACGTGATCGACGAAATTTTTCCGAATCCTGAGCGGCACGGGGAATTTTATTTTTGGATCGTGGCGGCTTTGGGCGGCTTTTTTATCAAGGAAGGGCTCAATTCGCTGCGGATTTTCATCAACAACATTTTTGAACAGAAAGTGATCTTCGATATTCGTTCGGATCTTTACGAGAAGATCCAGCGGTTGCCGCTCCAGTGGTTCGACACGCGCAGGACCGGGGACATCATGACCCGGGTGGTGGAGGATGTGACCAATATGGAGCGGGTGCTCATCGACGGGATCGAGCAGGGATTGATCGCGGCGCTGCAGGTGGTCGGGATCGGCGCTTTTCTTTTTTACCTGAATCCATCGGTGGCGGCATGGGCGACCTTGCCGGTGCCGTTTCTGGCTGCGGGTGCGTGGATTTACTCGACCCGGGGCCGGGATCGCTACCGGAACCAGCGGGATGCTGCGTCCGACTTGAATGCGCTGCTGCATGACAATGTGTCGGGCGTCCGCCAAATCAAAGCCTATGCGGCGGAGGCGGTCGAGCACGCGCGGTTCAACCGGTTTTCCGATCTGCTGCGGGTGGCCACCTTGCGGATGATGAAGTGGTGGGCGCTGTATTCGCCGGGGATGTCGTTTGTGCGGATGATCGGTTATGTGCTGGTGCTTGCTTTCGGTGGGGCGGCGGTGATGCGGGGCGAGCTAACCGAAGGGGACTTCACGAAATTCCTGCTCTTTCTCTCGCTGTTTTATGAGCCGATCGACCGTCTGAATTCGCTCAACCAGATGGTGCTTTCGGGACGTGCGGCGGCGGATCGGGTTTTTGAAATCCTGGATGCGGACGAGGAGCGCAACTCGACGGTGGGTGCGCACCTTCCCGAAAAAATCGCAGGTCATGTGCGCTTTGAAAATGTTTCCTTTTCCTACCAGGAGCAACCGACCTTGCACGGCGTCACGCTCGATGCCCCCGCCGGCCAAACGATCGCGCTGGTGGGCTCGACCGGAGCGGGGAAGACCACGGTGCTTTCGTTATTGGCGCGGTTTTATGAAGCGACCGCGGGTGAAATCACCATCGACGGAACCAACACGGCAACGCTTGCCAAAACCTCACTCCGGGATCGGCTGGCATACGTCACCCAGGAGCCATTTCTGTTCAATGGCACGGTGCGCGAGAATCTTCAATTGGCAAAACGCGAGGCCACGGATGTGGATTTATGGAGCGCGCTGGCCGCCGCCCATGCGGAAAGTTTTGTGCGAGCCTTGCCCGAGGGATTGGACACCAACGTCGGCGAGCGGGGGGTGAAGCTCTCCGGAGGTGAAAAACAGCGGCTCTCAATCGCAAGGGCGCTGCTCAAGAATGCGCCGATCTTGCTGTTAGACGAGGCGACCGCTTCGGTGGACTCCGAAACCGAGCGGCAGATTCAAGATGCGCTTGACCAACTCATGGCCAATCGCACGGCCTTCGTCATCGCTCACCGCCTCTCGACCATTCAGAATGCGGACCGGATTTACGTCTTGGAAAAGGGCCGGGTCATTGAGCAGGGGACCCACTCAAGCCTGCTCCTGGAGGGTGGGAAGTATGCGGAGTTGTGCCGCAAATCTTTCCTGGCTCCGGACCCTTCAGGATCCACCGCCTAACAGCTGGCTGCCAGCCATCGCCTGATAGATGGGGTCGGAGTGTCGCAGTGTCTCATGGTTTCCGTCAGCGACGATTTCGCCCTTTTGGAAAACGAGGATCCTGTCGGCGATGGTGATGGTGCTGTAGCGGTGGGCGATGATGAAGGTGGTGCGCCCTTTGACGAGCGCCGCGAGCGCCTGCTGGATCATGGCCTCGCTATCAGCGTCGAGCGCGCTGGTGGCCTCATCGAGAATTAAAATCGGGGCGTCTTTGAGAAAGGCCCGGGCGATCGCGACCCGTTGCCGCTGACCTCCGGATAGAAGGTCGCCGCGCTCGCCCACCTCGGTCTGATAACCTTGGGGAAGCCCGCAGATGAAGTCGTGGGCGTTGGCCTTGCGGGCGGCCTCCTCGACCTCGGCATCGGTGGCTTGCTCCTTGCCGATCCGGATGTTATCCATGATCGATCCGAGAAAAAGGGCTGGAGTTTGGGGAACGACGGCGATGGAGTTTCTCAAATCTTTCTTGGCGAACTGGCGGATATCGATCCCATCAAAGGTGATCGCGCCGGACTGCGGGTCATAAAATCTGGGCACCAGGTTGGCGAAGGTGGATTTCCCGGCACCGCTGGGACCGACGAGCGCGACGACTTGGCCCACCGGGATGCTCACCTGAAGATTCCTGAGGGTGGGCTCCTCGCGGTAGGCAAACGAAAGGTTCTCGAAGCAGATGTTTTTCCGGGGCGCGTGAAAGGGCAGGGGGTGTGCCGGCTCTAACAGCGTCTCGGGCTCTTGGGCGATATGATTGATGCGCTCGATGGACGCGTCACCCTGCTTGAGCTGCGAGTGGATCATTCCCAGTTTCTTGATGGGCTCATAGGACATGAACAGGGCCATTCCCAAGGTCATGAAGTCCTTGAGTGTCATGCCCTCGCGGACGCCCACATAGAGCGCGAAGGCGAACCCGGAGGCGGCGACCACCTCGATGGCTGGCGAAATCGCTTGTCGGTATTTCACCACTTTCATGCTCAAGCGCAGAATCTCGTTTGTCCTGCTGCGGAACGTCGCTACTTGTCTGGCCTCCAGATTGTAGGCCCGGATTTCCAGCGGGGCCTGCAAGGTTTCCGAGAGCGCGGCGGTCATGGTTCCACCCTGGGATTGAAGCGCTTTAGCCCTGCGGGCGAGCTTTTTACCCGCCGCACGGATGATCAGCACGCAGACCGGCATGGTCAGCATCGCAATCATGGCGATGAAAAAGCTGTGGTTCGTAAACGCCTTCCAAACCAGAAATCCAAGTGCGGTGGCCAGTGTGGCAGGTTGCTTGATCAGATCGCTCGAAGTATTGGCAACGATCTGCTTGAGGACCGTCGTATCACTCATGAGCCTTGCCAACAGATCGCCGGATTGATTGTTCTTGAAGAACGCTAGGGGAAGTTTTTGCAGTTTGATGAACAAGTCGAGGCGGATGTCCTCCAACACCTTGTGACCGACATATTGGATCAGGTAGGTATTGGCATACCCTGACAAGGCGCGGAATAGGAAGACTCCGGGAATCCACAAGCAGGTGAGGAAAAGCAGCCGCTCGTGGGACATGCTTCCCAGTTGCCGGGTTAGCCACAACTGATACCAATCACTGGCCTTCCCGGGCTCGCTGAATAAGATGGGAAACACCACATCCACCATCAGGGGCATCCCGGCACCGGTGGCCACGGCATACAAAAGACCGGCGATGATGCCGAAGGCAAAATGCCACCGCACGGGTCGCAGGTATTGATAATAAGGAAGATATTGTGTCACAGCTGAGTCCGAGTTTCTCCGGCCTTCGGATTTTGGGCAAGCGCCATTCTCAAGGGGTGGATTTCTTCAGAATCGTTCCCCAAGGGCATTTCAGCCTTGTCGCAACGGACGACTCTTGGTTGCTTGGTGCGGCATGGCAGCTCCGCAAAACACGATCGCGTTGGTTTATGACTACGACCAAACGCTCAGCCCGCGATACATGCAGGACGATGTCGTGTTTCCTGAATTCGGAATCGATCCCGCTCAATTCTGGGCCAAATGCAACACCCTTGTCCACGACCAGAAATGGGACGGCGAGCTGGCTTACATGAAATGTCTGCTCGATTATCTTGGAATGGATAATGTGACGAATGCCCGCCTCTCCGAGCTGGGTGCCGGCCTGCGGTTTTTCCCAGGTCTACCCGAGCTTTTCGAGGCCCTGCCAAAGGCCTGCCTGCGCCCTGAGCACGAACTCGCGGGGATCAAGATCGAGCATTACATCATTTCCTCCGGGCTCAAGGCCCTGCTCGACGGATCGCGTTTGCAACCTTACGTCAAGGCGATGTTCGGCTGTGAGTTCGGCGAGGATGCGGAGGGGCGAATCAGTTTCCCGAAGCGCGCCATCTCACACACCACCAAGACCCAGTTCCTCTTCCGGATCAACAAAGGCATGTTAGGCTACGACCAGGACGTGAACGACCACATGCCCCCCGAGCAGAGGCCGATCCCGTTTGAAAACATGGTCTATGTCGGTGACGGGCCGACCGACGTCCCCTGCTTCACCGTGATGGCAAGAAATGGTGGTCAGGGAATCGCGGTCTATAACCCGGATGATAGCACCGGCCGGTCATTCCGAAAATGCTTCCAACTTTCCACCCACGCCGGCAGGGTCAAACACATCGCCCCAGCTGACTATCGCCAAGGCTCACATCTCTGGCTCCTGCTCCAGGAAATGGTGACCGAAACCGCCGACCGCATCCTCCGGCGCCGTTCCGAGGAGCGGGATAAGGCGACCGTCGCGGCACCTACGTTCTGAGCACCATTCCAGCAACTCGACTCCAGCGGCGGAGATTCGAGACCCTCAAAATCCCTCCTCACTAGCGATTCCTGATTGGCAGGACCGAAATCGCCGCCTAGCCTCGCCCCTCTCGATGTCAGACAAGACCCACTTCCACTTCACCGGTATCTGCGGCACTGCCATGGGGGCCGTCGCCGCCGCTATGAAACAACGCGGCTTCACCATCACCGG
This sequence comes from uncultured Verrucomicrobiota bacterium, assembly GCA_937867415.1. Taxonomy (GTDB): domain Bacteria; phylum Verrucomicrobiota; class Verrucomicrobiia; order Verrucomicrobiales; family Akkermansiaceae; genus Luteolibacter. Next base: position 24,439 of record CALMKO010000270.1, read on the forward strand.
CTCGGACTCCAGCGTCTATCCCCCGATGTCGGATTTCCTCCGCAGCCAAGGCATCGTGCTATCGGAAGGCTACCACGAGGAGAACATCCCCGCCGACACCGATGTCGTGATCATCGGGAATGCCATCTCCCGCGGAAATCCCGAGGCGGAGGCCGCGCTCGACCGGAAGCTCCTCTATCATTCCCTGCCCGAGGTGCTCAAGGAGTTCTTCCTGCGTGGAAAACGGAACTACGTCGTTTCCGGAACCCATGGCAAGACCACCACCTCTTCCATGCTCGCATGGATTCTTAAAAATGCCGGCCGCGACCCCGGATACATGATCGGCGGACTCCCGAAAAATCTCGGCTGCGGCGCTCGTTTCACCGATTCCGAATTCAACGTGTTGGAAGGGGATGAATACGACACCGCCTTCTTCGACAAGCGCTCGAAGTTCCTCCACTACCTGCCCGAGTGCGTGGTCATCAACAACATCGAGTTCGACCACGCGGACATCTACAGCTCACTTGACGAGATCAAGCTCACTTTCCGCCGCCTGCTCAACATCGTCCCGCGTGGCGGCATGGCCTACATCAATGGCGACGAGCCGAACTGCCTCGACGTCGCGTCCCAAGCACCATGCCCCGTAACCAGCGTCGGCTTCGGAGAACATTGCACGCTCCGCATCAGCGACCTCAACTACGAGACCGACCGTAGCTCGTTCACCCTCGGCGGCATTTCCTACTCCACCCGGATGACCGGTGAGTTCAATGTCCGCAATGCCGCCATGGCTGTCGCTGCCGCCACCTTCGCAGGACTCAGCGTCGCTGAAATCCGCGATGGACTCGAAACCTTCGAAGGGGTCGCCCGCCGCCAGGAACTCCGTGGCGAGGTCAATGGCATCAAGGTGATTGACGACTTCGCGCACCATCCCACGGCGATCCGCCTTGCGGTGCAGAGCCTGCGCCAGCGTCACCCGGATTCCCGGCTTTGGATCCTGTTCGAGCCACGCTCTAACACCACCCGCCGCGCGGTGTTCCAGAACGAACTCGCCGAGTCCCTCGCCCTGGCGGACTTCGCCATCGTCGCGGGAATCCCGGACCTCCACAAAATCCCCGCAAACGACCGGCTCGACCCTGACAAACTCTCCACCGACATCGCCCGTCTCGGCGGCAAAGGCTGGTACTTACCCGATGTGGAAACCATCATCGGCAAAGTGAAGGCGGACGCCCTTCCTGGCGATATCATCGCGGTTCTCAGCAATGGCGGCTTCGGCGGAATCCATGGGAAATTGTTAGAATCACTCGCATTCTAGCTTCGTCAAGTTGTCAAAGGCCTGCGAAGCTCGTGGCCGCCTGCACCTGCCACGATCAAACCTAGGAACCGGCGTTTTAACCATTGATTCCAGGCATCTGGGTCGTTGATGTTCAGAGTGCCTTTGACTTGCTTCCAGGTTTTCCAGTTTTCAGGGTTTGAACCGCTAAGACGCCAAGGACGCCATGCCGACCGAATGAAATGCTGAAATTGCGAGGAAGGGCGTCGAAGGTCTGAAAGTCGAAGGTCGGTAGGGCTGGACCGCCGGGCCCGCCCACTTGTCGCCAGCGGCGTGAGGTGT
>CALMKO010000271.1 GCA_937867415.1 uncultured Verrucomicrobiota bacterium
CTACACAGAGTAGATCGTCGGCAGCGTCAGATGTGTATAAGAGACAGCTTGAGAAGGAGGCGGAGTCATTCCAGGGGCTGCCGGTGTGTGGATTAGCACTTGAGCGAGCTCCGGCTTGGGCTCCGGGGAGGGCGCAGGTGCGGGAGGCTGTGATGGAGCTTGCGCGGCAGGCGCAGCGGGGAGGGCGACGGCTTGCAGCGGAGACACTGCGAGGACGGGAGGCGGTTGTGGGGCCGGGATGGATGGGCTTGGAGTGGACGCCGCTGGTAAAGGAGCCGCGCCAAGCGGCGGCACAGGGAGGTCATTCCCCGGAGAGGTGATCACTCCGCCGCAACGTGGGCAGGGGCCTGTCGTCGCCGGAAGGTCGATCGGAACCACGATTTTCCCATCACAATGCTTGCAGCGAAACTCCTTTTGGGTGTTCAAAATCATAAATTCAGCTCGATCAAAAACTTTGGCGCCGCCGAACTTTAAGAAATCGGAACCATGCTGTCAAACATCGCTGGAAAAACCTCAGACAACCGATTCAGCGGCCAGCACGGAGTCCAGGACTTCCATGCAGCGGAGGTTCTGAGGAGCCGTGCCGATGGAAATTCGCACCCAATCGGGGAGTTGGTAGCTGCTCATGGCGCGGACGATGACGCCCTGTTTGAGCATTTCCCGGAAAACGCGGTCGCCCTCACCGGTCTTGATGAGCAGGAAATTCGCATAACTCGGGATGTAGTGGAGCCCGCGGGCGGTCAGTTCTTTTTCGAAATAGGCCATTCCCTCGCGGTTCACGATACGGGTTTTTTCGATGTGTTCGGCATCGGCGAGCGCGGCCAGCGCGCCGACTTGCGCGATGGCGTTCACGTTGAAGGGCTGTCGGGCTTTCTGGAGCAGGGTGGCGACATTTTTGGAGGCCAGGCCATAGCCCACGCGGAGGGCGGCCAGGCCGTGGATTTTTGAAAAGGTCCGCAGCACACAGACGTTACGGCCCTCACGCACGTATTTCAGCGCATCCGGTGGCGAGTCTGGGAACTCGAAGTAAGCTTCATCAAAGACTACGATCACATGCTCGGGAACGCGCGCCATGAAGCGATCAATCGCCGCTTGTCCCACCATCGTGCCTGTCGGGTTGTTCGGATTGGCGATGAAGACGAGGCGGGTCTTGTCCGTGATGGCGTCAGCCATGGCATCCAGGTCATGGATAAATCCGGGATCCGCCACCTTGATGTATTTCGCGCCGAAAAGCGTGGCCATCAATTTGTAAACCACGAAGGCATGTTCGGCGGCGATGAGTTCCGCCTCTGGATTGAGAAAGGTGTGGCAGAGGAGCTCGATGATTTCGTTCGATCCGTTTCCCAGCACGACATTGGAAATTTCCATGTCGAAGGACTCCGCGATGGCCGAGCGCAAGCGGTAGCCGCCGCCGTCCGGATAGATGTGTGCCTCCTCGAGCGCCTCACGCATCGCGGCCTTGGCCATGGGGGAGGGGCCTAGCGGATTTTCATTGGAGGCGAGCTTGACGATTTGAGAGGGTTCGAGCCCGAGCTCGCGGGCGGTTTCATCAATCGGCTTGCCCGGCTCATAGGCCACCAGGTCGCAGACAAAGCGGTTCGCGTATTGGTCAATGGTCATCTCGCGGGATACTTACTAGCGATCTACGGATGGGTCAACGTTTCGAAAAAATTCTTCTCACGGCGCGAGACTCGCATGCAGCAGATTTTGGAAAGCGCGCAGTGCATTTTGGTAAACACCCGCCAAGGCAAGGTTCGGCTCAAGGGATGAGTCGGCGGCGGCTTGGCAGAAAATTTCCTGGATGGCGGGCAGATCGTGACCGTCCGCAGCAGCAGCGATGAGCGCCCCTCCCAGTGCCGCCGAGTTCAGCACATCAAGTCGCTCGACGGGGGCTTGGAAAATGTCAGCGACGAGTTGGGCGATTCCGTCATTTTTCGCGGCTCCACCGGTGAGGCGGATGCGTTCTACCTTTACCCCCATCCATTCCGAGTGCAGGCGCATATTGAGGAATTGGCCTTCAAGCAGGGCTCTTACCTGGAGCCCTGGGTCGGCACCTGTTTCAAATGCGGCCGAGCCCTTGAGAACCGGGCCGGAAAAATCATGGCGCGGGGTGATTTCCGGGCCGTAAAATGGCAGCATCAGGTTTTCTCCGGCCGCGCTGCTCGTCGCGGCGAGCGCTTCCCGGTCGAATGCCGCCCAGTCCAGGCCGAGGGAGTCGCGCAGTGCTTCGCGGGCCAGCGAGCCATTGCGGAAACAGATCAGCGACATGAATCCACCCGCCGGATTCCCAAATACGTGCCCGAAGCCCGCTGGATCGGTTTTCGGCCCGGGCATTGCCGCGAAGAAGGTGTCGCTCGTTCCCAGGGAGATCACGACATTCCCGGGCGTGGTGGCGCCCATGCCGACGAGTGAGGCGGGATTGTCTCCCGTGAAAAGTGCGACCCGGCATGCGGCCGAGATCCCATATTTTTGAGAAAAGTATCCGGATACCTCACCTTGCACGCTGGTAGCTGCGGCCGGTGGGAGAAGCTTGGAGCAGAGATTCGGGGCGGTGGCGGCCAGCAAATCCGTGTCCCAGCCGAGCTTGGAGAGGCTCATCAGATTCATTCCCGCACCATCGCCGAAATCAATCGGCACGGATTTACCCGCCAGCACCGAGGCGATGAATGAGCTGACCAGGTGAATCTGGTGCGTGCGCTCATATCCGGCGGGATCCTTTTTATAAAAACGGCGGATTTGTGGGCCGGTGAAGCGCTCGATCGCAATCGATCCGCTGCGATGGCAAATTTCTCCGCCCCCGCCCAGCGCGGCGGTGATTTCCGCGCATTCCTCGGTCGTCGAGGTGTCCATCCAGATCGGCGAAGTCGCCCGGCTAAGCGCCGGCGCGAGCTGCGAGAGTAAATCACCCGCAGGATCAAGCTTCGCGAGCCTGTCCTCGAAAGTATCATCCAGATACACGGACCCGTGCTGTTGGCCGGAGCCCGCGATCATCTTCACCTTGGACAAGTCCGCCACCTTCGACAAACGTGAAAAAAGCAGGTCCAGCGCCTCCAGCCACATCAGCGGATTGGCGTGAACCTCCCCTTCGATCCCGCCGGGGATGAAGCCGCTTGGCGACTGGTATTGGGGGAGCTCGGTGCCAAAGTTCACGGATAGCTGCGTGCGGATCTCCCCGGATTCCAAGTCGATGAGGACGGCTGTGAGCGATTGAGTGGATGAATCAAAACCAAGGAACATGCGTGGAGTTTCTTCAGATCCCGTGGTTTTTCCAAGCGAGAAAACAAAAGGACTGAAATTGAGGTCTGCGGAAATCCCGGCCCAAACAACTCCCTCATCAATGATTGTCCGAAAACGCAGTTCGTTATAGCTGTTTCTTACCTAGTATCAGTGAATTAGGGTCCAGTATCCATTTTGGCACGGGGTTTGCTTGTTCGTTTCAGCACTCGAGGATACAACATCGTCGGGACCCAGAAATCACTTATCCGACCCACCATGATCAGTCGCCACCTCAATAAAATGCGTGCCATTACGGCGGCCGCAATCGCCACCTTAGCCATCCCCTTGAGTCTCCCCGCAGTCGCACAGGAGCCTGAGGCAGCAGCAGCTCCTGCGGCGGAAGCCTCTGCCGCCCTTCCCGCGCCATCCGTGGAGCAGAGGATTGCCGATATCGAGGCTTACATGAACAACGGGGTTCGTCCTTCGGCGGAAGCGGGGGTGGACTCGATGGTAAAAGGCCCAGGCCCCGGAGCGAATGCCTGGCAGATGGTGAGCACGGCATTGGTTCTGTTTATGACGCTTCCCGGCCTGGCCCTCTTCTATGGTGGCCTGGTTCGCCGTAAGAATGTGCTCTCGGTGCTTGCCCAATGCCTTGGATGTGCCTGCATGATCACGCCTTTGTGGTGGTTGTGCGGCTACAGTTTCAGCTTCGGCACGACTGGGTCCGCATTCTTCGGGGACACCTCGTACATCATGCTGAAAGACATCAAGCCCGGTAACGTGGGGCAGGGCTTCGCATGGATTTCCGACAGCGTTTGGGTGATGTTCCAGCTCACTTTCGCGATCATCACCCCGGCTCTGATCGTTGGTGCTGTCGCGGAGCGCATGAAGTTCGCTGCCATCATGGTCTTCATTCTGATCTGGATGTTTGCGGTTTATTTCCCATTCGCCCACATGGTCTGGGGCGGCAATGGATTCATGTGCGGGCCGCTCAACAATGATGCCGGCATCAAATCAATCGACTTCGCGGGCGGCACGGTTGTGCACATGACCTCGGGTTGGAGCGCCTTGGTCCTCTGCTTGATTCTTGGAAAGCGCAAGGGCCTCGGCAAAGAGTCGATGGCTCCCCACAGCATGGTCTTGTGTATGGTTGGCACCGGGATGCTCTGGGTCGGCTGGTATGGCTTCAATGCAGGATCCGCCTTGGGCGCGGATGGCATCGCCGCCAATGCTTTCGCCACCACAACCCTCTGCGCTGCAACCGCTGGCTTGGCATGGACCTTGTCGGAATGGCTTCTCAAAGGGAAGCCGAGCGTCCTTGGAATGTGCTCTGGTATTGTTGCAGGTCTGGTTGTCATCACCCCAGCTTGCGGATTTGTCAGCATGACCTCATCGGTGATCATGGGTGTCATTGCCGGTGTCATTCCCTTCTTTGCGGTTTCCTATCTCAAGTCTATGCTCGGGTATGACGACGCGCTTGACACCTTCGGAGTTCACGGTGTGGGCGGAACATTGGGTGCCATCCTCACAGGTGTATTCGCGACGAAGGATGTGCATCCGCTGGTGTCTCCTAACGGAAACGATCTGCTTCCCGGCCTCCTGATGGAACAACTCAAGGCGGTAGGCCTGGCCATTGTCTGGAGCGTCGTTGCCACCGCAATCATCGCCTACATCGTCAAGGCGGTGATCGGCCTCCGTCCTTCTGCTGAAGTTGAGGAAATCGGCCTCGACCTCGCCGAACACGGCGAGGGTGGCTATGAACATTGATCTTTGATGCTCATCGATTGATTCCTACGACGGGCGGGCCGGTAACGGTCCGCCCGTTTTCGTTTGCAGCGCCGCTCGATTCAGGTTCCTCTCGCCCCGTGAAACGCCGAATTTTCCGGATCTGCCTGCTGCTTGTCCTATCGACCGCGCTTCTATTCGCCGCTTGGACCTGGTTCCGCCCCTACGACTGGAATCCGGATCCTGGCGCTCGTTGCACCGTAGTCGCCACCTTGGTCACGCCGGACGTGACATTCTACTGGGTGGAGGTGCACCTCAATGTGAATCCAGGCATGTCTCACGACCTTCGAAAACCCGTCTTTCTCCAAACGGGATCGGGTGCCAAGCTGCAACCTGCCGATACCACGCTGGCCAGCATCGACGGGAAAACGAGCACCGAAATCTGGTTCAAGTTTTGGTTGGACTCCGCTCAAATCAAAGGCCCCCTCAATCTTCACCTGAATGATGGCGTCCTCGCGATCAAAAAAAGCGCTTTGGAACCCAAACTCGGCGGTTCAGAATTCCGCAACTTCACCACCAATCAATGGTAAATCGATGGCCTGGCTCTTAATCGACAACTCGAACACTCGCACGAAATTCGCCCTAGGAGACGCACATGAACTGCAATCCTGGCGCGGAGTCCTGCCAACTCAGGACATCTCCGCTGAGAACCTCGGGCGCTTGCTCGAAGGCTTGGAATTCCAGGCGGTGATGATTTGCTCCGTGGTCCCTCTCAAAGCCGCTGTCTTGCGGGCCTTTTTCCAAAACAGCCACCCGGTTCAGCTCCTTGATGCGAACAGTCCCTTGGGAATGGGGCTCGATTACCCGAACCCTGCCCAGATCGGTGCGGATCGCCTTGCCAATGCCGCTGGTGTCATCTCCCGCCACGGCGTGCCCGCCATTATCATCGACTTCGGGACGGCGGTGACCTTTGACGTTATTTCCGACGCCCCGGCCTATTGCGGCGGGGTGATCGCGCCCGGCCTTGGTGCCATGTCGGACTATCTTTCTCGTAAGGCAGCGCTCCTTCCTGAAATCGACTTGGCCGAACCTCCGTCCGCCATCGGAAAGTCCACCACTCATGCGATGCAAGTCGGGGCGGTCATCGGTTACCGTGGCCTCGTCAAGGAGATCATCGCCCAAATCTGTAAGGAACTTCCCGGCAAACCCAGAATCATCGCCACCGGTGGCGATGCGGAATTAATCGCACGGGGCGTGGTGGAAATCGACGCGGTGGATCCAGACATCACGCTGGATGGTCTCCGGCAAGTCGCCAAGCGCGTGTTCTCATAGGAGATTCTGACAAAAAAACGTGTCATCGGCCCGGGATCGGCTAGCACTCGTGCCGACATGTCAGACAGCCCTCTCAGTATTGGAATCGACTTTGGTGGAACCTCCGTAAAAATCGCCGTTGTAGATCGAAGTCACATCATCGACCACGCCCCGCCGATTGCTACCCAAGACTTCGAGGGTCCTGAGCAGCTCATCGAAGCCATGGTCCGTGCCGTTGAGGATCTGGGTGCACGACACCCCGGAATCAAGGCCATCGGCGTCGGGATGCCCGGGTTTGTAAACTTCGAAAAAGGCATCGTCTATGGTCTCACCAACGTGAAAAACTGGGAAAATATCCCGCTGAAGACCATTTTGAGCGAAAAACTCGGCCTGCCTGTAGTCGTGGATAACGACGCGAACTGCATGGCCTTCGCCGAGTGGAAATGCGGTGCCGGCCAAGGGTTCGAGCACGTTGTTTTCGTATCCCTCGGAACCGGCGTCGGCGGTGCGGTCATCGCCAACGGCCAAATGATCCGTGGGGCCATGCACGGTGCAGGGGAAATCGGCCAGACATCCATCGATTACCAAGGGCGCATGGGGCACTATGGCAACGTTGGCGCACTGGAAGAATATGTCGGAAACCGGGAAATCGCCACTGCCGCGCACGAGGCTTACATCGCGGCAGGCATCCAGAAGTCGTTGGAAGACTGCACCCCGGCCGCTCTAGCCGCTGCGGCTCATGCCGGGGATCCCATCGCCCTTGCTCAGTGGGACTCTGTCGCCAGAATGCTTGCCACGGCGGCCATGAATTTTTGCTGGTTGCTCAATCCTCAGGCGATCGTCATCGGCGGCGGCGTGGCCCGCTCGGGAGAATTGCTTTTCAAGCCATTCAACCGCTACCTCGCGTCCCAGCTTTCAGGTCCCTTCATTGATCACCTGGCCGTATCGCCGGCCGCCTTTGGCCACGAAGCGGGAGCCATCGGTGCTGCCGCCATGGCCCGGGAGATTGCTTGAACCTGGAACCCGCAGTGAGTCGGGTGATTTCCCGATTTTGAGCATGGATTCTCATTGCGGATTCCGAGGTGAAGCGAAATTTTTCAAAGCATTCCATGCCTTTACGGGCCTTGGAATGATTTACCATTTGATTTCCAGTCCATTTGAATGCATGTCTTGCAGCCATGGATTCGCCATCACCCATTGACCGTCGGCAGTTTTTGAAATTAGGAACCCTCGCGGCTACAGCTGCGGCGCTTGGTCCCGCTTATTCAAATGCGGAAGCGGCCCCGGTTTATACGTTGGCGCCGCTTCCCTATGGCTTCGATGCCTTGGAGCCTCACATGGATGCCAGGACGATGGAAATCCACCATGGGAAGCACCATGCCGCTTATATCAAGAGCCTGAACACCGCCCTCGCCAGTTCGCCCGAGCTTGCGCAAATGCCCCTTGAAAAGCTCCTCGCGAGTCTCCCCGCCGTTCAGGATGAGGCGCTTCGCAATACACTCCGCAACCATGGCGGTGGTCATTGGAACCATGATTTCTTCTGGAACACCCTCACTCCAGCGGTGAAATCCGCCAAGCCCTCCCCGGATCTTGCGGCGGCCCTCAACTCGGCCTTCGGATCCATGGAGGCGTTCCAAAAATCCTTCGCCGAGGCCGCTGCCAAACGGTTTGGTTCCGGCTGGGCTTGGCTCATCATCAAGGACGGGAAACTTAAAATCACCAGCACACCCAATCAGGACAATCCATCCATGGTAGGCCTCGTCCCGGAGGCTGATCTCGGCACTGCCCTGCTCGGCCTTGATGTCTGGGAGCATGCCTACTATCTACACTATCAGAACCGCCGCCCCGACTACGTCACCGCCTGGTGGAACATCGTCAACTGGAGCATGGTTTCAGATCGTTTCGCTGCGGCGAAATAGCTGCAATCCGGGCGAGAATCTCCTCAACCGGCGCCAGGCGGCCGATGCCCTCATAACCACAGGCGAGCTCGCCTTCTGCGGGTCCCACAAACTGGCAACCATCCGCCACGAGGCGGTCGAAGTTCCGCTGGCTTGCCGGGTGTTGCCACATTTTGCCATTCATCGCCGGTGCAAGCAGCACCGGAGTGGTGCGCGGCAGCGCCAGATAGATCGAAGAGAGTGGATCCGGTGCCAGCCCGTTTGCGAAATGTGCCAGGGTGTTCGCCGTCGCAGGAGCCACCAAGAACAAATCCGCCCCGTCCGCCAGTTCGATATGGCCCGGCTTCCAGGAGTGTTTTTCATCTTCCAGCGAAACAAGCACCGGCTGCCGCGTCAGAGTCTGCAGCGTGAGCGGTGAAATGAACTCCACGGCTGAGGAGGTCATCACCACATGCACCTCATGTCCCAGCTTCACCAGTTGCGAGGCGAGGTCGGCCGCCTTGTAAGCAGCGATGGAGCCGGAGATTCCCAAGACAATATTCATCCAACAAAGCTTCTTTCACCGCAGCATCGACACTGCTTTTTCCGTCGCTTCCGCCAGTGCCTGGATGTCGCGGTCCGAGTTGTAAATCGCGAAGGAGGCCCTCACTGTCCCCGTCATCCCGAACCGTGCCATCAGCGGTTGGCAACAATGATGCCCGGTTCTCACGGCTACTCCCATTTGATCCATCAGGGTGCCGAGATCGTAGTGATGCACTCCCTCGACCGTGAACGAAAGCGCTCCGGCGCGACCTGCCGGCCCGTAAAATCGAATCCCGGGAATGCCCGCCAGCGCCTCTCCCGCCTTGCGGATCAATCCGTGCTCGTGCGCCTCGATGTCATCCAGGCCGATGCCGTTGATGAAATCCAGGGCCGCCGCCAAAGCGATCGCCCCCTCGATATTCGGGGTGCCTGCCTCGAACTTGAATGGCAGTTCGTTGTATGTGGTTTTTTCAAAACTCACCTCTTTGATCATTTCTCCGCCTCCGCGCCATGGCGGCAAGGCGTTGAGGACTGCGGCACTCCCCCAAAGCACGCCGATCCCTGTTGGGGCATACACCTTGTGACCTGAAAAAACCAGAAAATCCGCCCCAAGCGCCTGCACATCGATCTCGGTGTGCGCGATGGCCTGCGCCGCGTCGATGAGCACCAAGGCGCCCGCCTCCTTCGCGGATCGCGCCATCTCCTCCACCGGATTGATCGTCCCGAAACAATTGGAAATCCACGTCAGCGCCAAGATTTTTGTCCGCTCGTTCAGCAGCGATTGAAAAGCCCCCTGATCCAGCGTGCCATCCTCATGACAAGGGATCACTTTGAGAACCGCACCCGTCCGCTCGCACAACATTTGCCAAGGAACGATGTTCGAGTGGTGCTCAAGAACGGAAATGAGGATCTCATCTCCCGGATTGATGCGCCCGGAAAGCGAGAGGCTGTTGGCCACCAGATTGATCCCATCCGTCGTCCCAGACGTGAAAATCACCTCCTCCGGGCTCGCGGCATGCAAGTGGGTCGCCACCGTCCGCCGCGCGTTTTCGAAGGTTTCCGTCGCCAAGCGCGCCAGATGATGCGTGCCCCGGTGGATGTTGGCATTGATCGCCTCGTAATAGTGCCGAGACGTCAACAACACTGCCATCGGCTTCTGGGTGGTGGCTGCATTATCCAGATATACGAGCGGACGCCCTTGGATCGAGTGATCAAGAATGGGAAAGTCGGGAATCAGCGAGTCAGGATCAAACATGAGATCAATATCCTAGTCCAGTCGGACCGCCGCACCATGGATCATCACAACGCTTCCCGCAACTTTAGATTTTCCCGCCAAAAACATCTGCCCTTGCCGTGACGCGGAAGCAAGGCTTGAATCCTGCCCCTACAAGCATGTATCTGCTGAAAAAAGTCATCCAGCTCCGCGAGAACTCTCACCCGGACCACGAAAAACCCTTCCTCGAGCACCTGGAGGACCTGCGAACCATGATCACCCGGGTGGTCGTCACCCTGCTGATCTCCATGATCATCTGCTTCGCCTTTAACAAAAATCTCATGGAGTTCTTCCGCAGGCCCGTGGATCAGGTGCTTCTCACCCAGCTCGAAGCCACCCTCCCCACCCAGGCTCCTCGCCCGGTCACCACGGAAAACTGGAGCCGGGCCCGCAAGGTCGAGCACGCCGCCCTCAGCCTCACCCCGGATCAGCGCGCCGCATTCTATCAATCCCTCGGCGACAACGATCTCGAATTCCTCGCCAGCTCCATCAGCCTGCTTCGCGCGGCCATGGCCCTGCCGGAGGAAAAACGCCAAGCCTTCGTCGATTCCGCCACCACCAACCCGGAACTCAAATCCCAGGTCAAGGCACTCCTCAAAACAAAACCTAACACCGACAGCGACGGCCAGGGCAATCTTCGAATGATGTCCGCCCTCAGGCCTACCGAAGGCTTCATGCTCTCCATGAAGCTGTCCTTCGTCGCCGGCATCGTGCTTTCCTTTCCACTTTTGCTGCTGTTCATCCTCCAGTTCGTCCTTCCCGGGTTGCACAGTCATGAAAAGCAGGTCATGTGGCCGGCCATGGCCGTGGGGTTCGGGCTTTTTCTCACGGGCACCGCCTTCGCCTACTACATGGTCCTCCCCCGTGCGCTCCTGTTCTTTGCTGAGTGGAGCGGGGGAATGGGCATTTCTAACGATTGGCGGATCGGTGAATACATCTCCTTCGCCACCCAGTTCACCCTGCTTTTCGGCGCTTCGTTCGAGTTGCCGGTGGTGGTGATGGTCTTCGTCAAACTCGGACTGCTCAGCTACGAGACCATGTCCAGCACGCGCTCCTACGCCATCGTCGCCATCTTCGTCGCCGCTGCCGTCCTCACCCCCACCCCGGACGCGATGACCCTTTGCCTCATGGCCTTGCCCATGATCATCCTTTACGAAATCTGCATTTGGCTCGCCTTCCTCGACCGCAAGAAAAACCGCGTCCGCGAAGAACAAGAAGCCCGCGAAAGCATGGAACGCCAACTCGCACGGGAGGAACAAATGCGTGCCGCCGCCGCTGCCCAAACCTCACTCCCCGTCCTCCAGGATTGGAATGACGGCTACTCCACCAAGGGCGACGAAGGTGGCGACGAAGGTGGCGACGAAGGTGGCGACGAAGGGTGGCATGATGAATACCCCCAGCAGGATCATCATGCCTGTGACACGCTGCCCGAGATCGACTCTTCTCCCGCCGATCCTCTTTCCCCCGATGAAAAAGCTTCCAAGACCGACGACTGATTTTCCCGCCTACCGCTCCGCATGAATCCCGCTGCCAGACCCAAAGACACCAGCGCGCGCTCACCTTTTGCGGGCTGCGCCATCCTCATCGCCGCACTTGCTGTGATGGTTTTTCTCATCGGCTTTTCAATCCTGACGCTCTTCCGGCAGTTCAATGAAATCGCCAAATTCACCGATGAGAAGCCCATTCCCATCCCCGTAACCTCGCTCGAAAACCAGGAGCTCCCCATCAACCAGCTCGCCGAGCGCATCGAGGCCTTCCGTCAGCAACTCTCGGGTGACTCGGAAGCCTCCCTCGCCCTCAGCGCCCAGGAACTCAACCTCGCCATCGCCACCTACGACGCTTTCAAAGAACTGCGCGGCACCCTGCGCGTCCATAGCATCCAGGGTGAGTGCCTCCACCTTGCCATCTCGTTTCCACTCAATGGCAGACCCCGTCTCGCCCATGACGGAGAGCCGGGCTGGATCGCCTCGGATCAACGCTTCCTCAACGGCCTCATGATCGCACGTCCGAATCTCCTCAAGCGCGAAGTCATCCTCAGCCTCGATACCATCGAGGTCCCTCACAAAAAAGTCGCTCCGGAGTTCATCGACCAAATGTCTCCCTACCGCATCGCCGAGCGTTACCTAAGCGATCCCGCGCTCGGGCCGGCCATGGCCAAGCTCACCCGCGTGGGTGTCGTGGATGGCAAGCTCGTCCTCACCCGGAGACCCGGTGAAACCCCCGCCGACATGATCACCGACGCCCAGGTGGACTCCGCCAGCACCCGGCTCTTCACCGCGCTTGGTGTTGCGGCGGTTTGTTTCCTCGCTCTCGCCAGCGTCGTCATCCTCATCGGCCTCCGCGGCAAGGCACGCCAATCCTAGTTCATCCCACACACGCCATGCTTGAAGACGACTTCACCTATGTCATCCGGAAGGCTCTCAAAGGGGCCGCCCTCGCCCCGAGTGAGGCCGCCGCGCGCGCCGGACTCTCGGAGAACTCCGTGCTTTCATTCCTCCGTGGGAATTTTACCACCGAAGTCGCCCTGCGGCTTGCTCCCGCGTTAGGCCTGAATGCTTCCGCGCTTGCGCACCACCCCAGCTATCTGCCCAAGCCCCTCGCCCTCCCGTTCATCCACCGCCTCGACATGCCCTTCGAGCAGGAGCGCGTCAACGCATGGCTTGTTTGGACCCACGATGCTGTGGTCTTGTTCGACACTGGCTACCAACCGTCATCCTGCTCGGTCGCCCTTGATGCCATCGGAGTCCCGCCACTCCAGCGGATTTTCATCACGCACGGCCATGTCGATCACGTCGGCGGCATTCCCTCATTCCTTGCGCGTGGAAATGATATCCTTGGCTCGTCCATCGACCGCGCCCGTCTCATGAAGCCCGGTGACGCGGTCCAGTGCGGCTCCCTCACCGTCCGTGCCTGTGATTTATCCGGTCATGCCGATCCCGCCTTAGGCTTCCACATCGACGGGCTCCCGTCACCCGTGTTGGTCACGGGCGATGCCCTCTTCGCCGGCTCCATAGGCGGCTGTGCCACCCCCGCCAGCTATCAGCATGCCTTGCTCCGCCTGCGGGAAAATCTAGCAGGACTTTCGCCCGCCACCATCCTCCTCCCCGGGCACGGACCAGCCACCACCTTGGGAGAAGAGCGGGCAAGCAACCCCTTTCTTTGACTCGGCGGCTGGTCACCGCCGTGGCATGGCTTTTCGGAGAAAAATTCAGCAAGTCGGGACTTCTCCCCCCGCGATCGCGTAGTTCATGAAATGTGAAATGATGGTTAAGTAAAAAGGTTCACACCGCTTAATTATCAATTTTTACGATTCATGAAGACAAAATTCGTCGTGATCGCAAGCCTCCTGCTTGCCTGGGTCCACTGGTGCACGGCCGCCACCTTGGTTTCCGTGATCAATATCAATCGCAACGGCGGCACGGCGACCGGTGCCTTTGTCGGTGGAGCGCTGCCCGGCTTTTTACTCAACGCATCCCAAGGGAGATTCACGATCCGTAACAGTGGCGGGACCACGGGATCCCAGTGGGAATTCCTGCTCGATCATCAAGGCGAGACTCCCTTGCTCGTCACGCCCACCATCGACCTTGCCAAGGTCTCCAGTTTCTCGGCCGGGCCTGTGAGGATCTTCGAAAACGACATCCCACTCAGCGCGGACCGCTTTAATCCGGATCCCGTTTACTATCTGATCGGGCGGGTCGGGACTTTCTATCATGCGTTCCAGGTCGCCCGCTGGGCCAGTGGTCCGGTGGACCGTCTGCGGTTTTATGGCACGGAGGAAATGACGGAAACCGCGAGCGGTTCGATCAGCGCCATCCCGGAACCCGGAGCTGCTTCCTTCGGCTTGTTGGGAGCGGCGCTGCTGTTGATTCGCAGGCGCGGCTGAACCCAGCCTCCCAAATGGTACGTGCACCATCAGCAGGCGGGACCTCCGGGGTGCTGCCGGACCAGCCCGGGGCTAGGGATTCATCCGGTAGCGTCCATCGAGCACGGTCACATCGGGCGGGATGCGTTGTTGTTCGAAAAACAGGTATCCTTCCTGGAGATTCCGCCAGAACGCATGATTCGGGTTGCCTGCCTGCAAGGCGAGGTTTTCAGGGGTCATGTGGAACGGGAAAAGATGGACGCGGAAGAAGGGTTGTCCGCCCCGATGAGCGGCGGCGCAAAGGGTGTAGATTTCCTCGATTTTTTCATCCGTCATGGCGAGGCAGCCGATGGAGATCTGGTTGCCGTGGATCATGATGCTGCTGCCGGTGCGTTGATGGAAGCGGTCGTAGGGGTTCGGGAAGCCGATGTTGAAGGCGAGATGATACTGGCTGTCCGGCTTCATGGCGGCTGGTGGGACCTGATAGAATCCCTCGGGAACCTGGCCGTCTCCCTCGCGGAGTTTGGGACCGAGGGTGCCGGAACTGCCGGCGATGGGGTAGGCGCGGAAGAGCTTGAACCTTCCGGTCACAGAATGGCGGAGGAAAAGTTCGAGCTGCCGTTCCTGTTTGAACGCCCGGATGAAGACGGGGTCGCCAAGTTTCAATCCGAGGGCGCTGAGGGCGGGCTCGAGCTCCGGTGTCACATTCGCAGCGGCGGCGCGTGCTCTGGGCTCCCCGGCAGGGATGGACTTGTCGATCATGGGGCGGGTGGTTTTTTCCTTTTCCTGACAGCAGGCCAAAGCGCCGAATAGCAGGGAGCTGACAAGAATCAGGCTGAGTTTCATGACAGGAGGGGAAGTTGTTGCGCACTCATGATTGGCCATCCCCGAGGATCATGCAAGGGTGGGCGTGTGGTGGTCAAAGCTCTCGGAGGCGCGGCATGGTTGGTGGAGTTTCCCGGCGACTACTCACAAGGAGCGGCGGTTCGGAGTTCGCCCTTCCTTGAGGGCGTGTCGCTCCTGATGGTCTCATGGCGACGCGATGCATTCTGAATCGCGGAAATGATTTTTGGCAAAGGTGGACGCATTTCCTGCACATCCATCCGTCTGGACGATCCCCTAAAGCGCTTTTTGGTGATCTATCCGCAGCGGTCAAGCGGAGCGGCTCAGCTCGCCGCCGACATTTTGAGGACGCCGACGTATGGGAGATTGCGGTATTTTCCTTTGTAGTCCAAGCCGTAACCCACCACGAATTCATTGCCGATCTCGAAGCCGACGTAGTCCGCTTTGACTTCTTCCGCGCGCTTCTTGTCTTTGGCGAGGAGTACGGCGGTATGCACGGCCACGGCACCTTCTTCGAGCAAGCGCAGGGAAACGGCATGGAGGGTCCGGCCGGTATCAAGGATGTCATCGAGCAGTAAAACATGCTGCCCATTGACCTCCGGGAAATGGCGATCCAGGAAATCCACCTTGCCGGAACTTTCCAGGCCGCCGTGGTAACTTGCCACATTGAGACACTCGATTTCCAGCGGACGAGGCACCCGCCGGAGCAGGTCGGCGGCAAAGACCAAGGCTCCCTTGAGTAGAATGATCACCACCATCGGACCGGCGGGGAAGTCCCGCTCGATTTCATGAGCCATCGAATCCAGCCGCTTTTCAATCACTGCTTCATCAATCAGGATCCTTTCAATATCATCACGCATGGTGTGGCCATAATCCCACCACGCCCTGCCGCCAAGCTCCAAAAACCCGGCCCGGTGAAATTGTGCTGCGTGTTTGACATCGGCACGGGGTTTGAAAGACTGCGCCCATGTATGAGGCATCAGGTAAATTGAAATGGATCGGAGAAACCCAAAGTTTTCCGAGTGGTTTTTCCAAGCGGGAATTCGTGGTGACGACCTCCCATGACAAGTATCCGCAGGATCTTAAATTTGAAGTCGTCAAGGACAAGTGCCCGGCGCTCGACCCATTCAGCCTCGGTCAGGACGTGCAGATCAGCTTCGACATCCGCGGGAATGAGTATAACGGCAAATATTATGTGAACCTCGCTTGCTGGAAAATCCAGGGTTCCGACGGTTCCTCACCCGCCCAGGGTTCCTCGAAGGCACCTGCAAATCGCCAATCTTCCCCTTCATTTGCGAGCGAACCGCTGCCTTCCGACTTGCGGAGTGACGACGACTTCGACGACGAAAGCCCGTTCTGAAGCCGCCGAGGTGGATATTATTTCCAAAAACGCAGAATCTTGATAAAAAAATCTTGCGCTGCGAAGGGGGCCGTGGTGTTCTCCCCGCCCGCCCACATGGGTGGATTAACTTTTATTCCCAAACGGCCATGGCCTACGCAGTGATCAAAACCGGCGGTAAACAATACCGCATCCAAGAAGGCGACAAATTCGATGTCGAGAAGCTCGATGTTGAAGTCGATTCGGAAATCAAATTTGACGTCTTGCTCGTCGGCGAAGGGGATTCCGTGAAAATCGGAGCTCCAATTGTCGAAGGTGCATCGGTTACCGCCAAGGTGATCAGTCAGTTCCGCGGCCCGAAGGGTGTTGCTTTCAAGTTCAAGCGCCGCAAGGGCTTTCACAAGACCAAGGGCTTCCGTCGTTCCATGACGAAGCTGGAAATCACCGCCATCGCGGGTTAATCATTCAACTTTTACCTACCTACTTCCATGGCCCATAAAAAAGGACAAGGTTCTGTCAAGAACGGTCGCGATTCCCGCAGCAAGCGCCTTGGCGTGAAAAAATTCGGCAGCCAAGCGGTCGTCGCCGGCAACATCATCATCCGCCAGCGCGGCACCAAGGTGCATCCTGGTCTGGGCGTGGGTTGCGGACGGGATCACACGCTCTTCGCACTCGTGGATGGCCGCGTGTTCTTCGACAAAGAAGGCCGCCGCGTCAACGTCGTGCCCCAAGTTGCTGCTGCCGCCGCAAACTGAGGAACTTCCCATTCGTTTTTCCAAAAGCCGCTTTCCTGAAAGGGAAGCGGCTTTTTTGTGATCATGGCTCCATCCCGATTTTCCCTGCTGGTGTTCATCCGTTGTATCATCCTTTTTTCCATGCTCGGCCTGCTGCCCCAGTGCCAGCGGAGCCGCAGCCTAGGACCACCCAAGGCCGTGCCGATTCGCCCAGACGGGGCGATCGAGTTGCGGTTGATGACCTTCAATGTGCGATATGAAAATCCGGGAGATCGCGGCAGCCAGCAATGGAAGGAACGCTTGGCGGGAGTGGTGAGGGTGATCCGGAAGGCGCAGCCCGATTGCATCGGCGTGCAAGAAGCCCTCCACGGGCAGGCGGCGGATTTGTGGGCCTCCTTGCCAGATTACGAATTCTTTGGGGTCGGGCGGGACGACGGGCGGCGAGGTGGAGAATACTCGGGGATCTTCTACCGCAGGGATCGCTTCCGGCCCGATCCGACCGACCAGGGGACCTTCTGGCTCTCCGATACACCCGCGGTGGCCGGTTCGAAGACATGGGGAAATGAGATCCCGCGAGTGGCGGTGTGGCTGCGGCTCATCGACTTGGGGACCGGCCGTGGATTTTATGTTTTCAACACCCACTGGGATCACCGCAACCAGGTATCCCGAGAGCGCGCGGCTTTGTTGATGGCTCGGCGCATCGATTCGAGAGGGTGTCCGGAGGATCCCGTCGCGCTTGTGGGCGATTTCAATTCCGTGGAGTCGAATCCCGGCCTTTCTTATCTCACTGGAAATCCAGCACCGTTGGCAGGCAGCTCACAGCCGTGGCAGAACGCCCTTGTGGACACCTATCAGGTGCATCATTCCAAGGAAAAAAACCGTCGGACCCTGCACTTTTGGAAAGCGAATCGCGATGGCAATCTTAAGGTGGACCATATCCTCGTGAGCCGGGGAGCGCGGGTTGAAGCAGCTGAGATTCTCTCCACCGACACGCCCGCCGTGTCAGATCATTTTCCCGTCACGGCACGAGTGATTTTCCCCTTGGTGAAGTGAGTTGCGCAAGCGCACGTAATCCGCCACCGCCGCTCGCCATGGCCGTGGAAGCTCGCCGAGAATCCGGCTGAGACGCTGCGTGTCGAGTGCTGTGAAACGAGGGCGAGCCGCCCGAAAAGAGGTCATTTCCGCAAGTCTAAGCTCCTGAACTTGCGGGGCTTCCGTGAGAATTCCGCACGTCAGCATTTCATCAAGCAGCGCCAGCGTCAGGCCGTGCCACGAAGTCGGCGTGCCTGAATTGCACGCATGGATCACCCCGCAGGTATCTGTGAGGATGAGGCGCTCCATCCACCCACAAAGATCGGTGGTGAGCACCGGGAGCGAAATCTTGTCAGCCACCGCGGCCAGGGGACGCCCTGCGAGGGCTGCCTCGAATTGTTGATCGATGAACGAAGGCTTTTCCGGCCCGAACACCCAGGAAATCCGGACCACGCAGTGATCCGGGTTTTGCAGAACCGCGCGCTCACCCGCAAGCTTGCTGCGACCATAAGCGCTCACGGGTGCCGCCTCATCCGCCTCGCAGCGCAAACCGGGCAAGTCACCTCCAAACACGTAATCCGTGCTGAAATGAAACACCTTCACCCCGCGTGATGCCGCCCAATCCGCGATTTCCGCAGGGGCCTCGGCATTCACCCGCATCGCCAAGCGGGGATCATCCTCACAAGCTTCCAGCGATGTGATCCCCGCCGGGTTCAGCAAAACCTCGCAATCCAAAGCATCCAAACACTCTGCCAGCGCGGTCCGGTCTGCCAGATCGCAAACCGACCGGGGCAGGCAGACCACCTCGTGCTCCCTTTGGAAATGCCTCGCCAGAGCGGCTCCCACACGCCCGGTGGTTCCTGTCACCGCGATGCGCATCCGGGTTCTCTCGGGATTTTCCGGCTTAGATCAAGCCCTGCTCGCGAAGCTCCTGCTCCACATCGCCATAATCCGGGGCCACGATTCCCGCATCACGAATGCGTTGGATATTGCGCTTCACCCCGAACTTGCTCCGGGGCCCTGTCACCAAGCCTGCCACTCCGCCGACGACGAAGGGCAGCAGCGCGGCGATGCCCAGCGCCCCCAACCCGATTCCGACCCCGCGGCGTGCACCCCGGTGCATCAAGTCGCCCAACAGCAAGCCCGCAGCCGCTCCAAGCAGGGCGGGTGCTACCATCGTGCTGTTTTCAACCCAGGTCGTTGCGGCTTCAGGATACTCGTCAGGCATGGGGAAACCGTATTTCCTTCCGTGGCCGACGACAACCCCGGAAATGAAAATCTTCTCGATTCCAGCTTTCCGATTCCTCCCTGATCCGCAAGTATCCCCCGCGATGCCAACCCTTGAAAACACCTACGCTCTCATTCTTGCCGGAGGATCGGGCACCCGCTTCTGGCCTCTCAGCCGCAATTCCAGGCCAAAACAACTGCTCGATCTTTTTGGCTCGGGAACGCTGCTCGAGCAAACGATCCAGAGGCTCAAGGGGCTCGTTCCCCCGGAAAACATCATCATCCTCACCAACTCCCTTCAGGAGGACGCCGTCCGCGCCATCGCATCCATGCTGCCGGCGGGAAACATCGTTGCCGAACCCGCCCGGCGTGACACCGCTCCGGCCGTGGCCTTGGGCATCGGTATCATCGCCGCGCGGAACCCGCAGGCCGTGATGATGGTCCTGCCATCCGATCAACTCATCCAAGACCTCACTGCCTACCAGAGCGTGATGCGCGATGCGCTCGCCACCGCCGAGAAGTCGAACGGGCTGGTCACCATCGGCATCCGCCCGACCTGGCCATGCCCGTCCTACGGCTACATCGAGCGCGGTGAGCGAGCGGAAATCCCCGGCCTCGTGGGTGAAAATCTTCCCGTCGAAGTAAAGCGTTTCCGTGAGAAGCCCGACTCCGAGCTTGCCGCGCAATTCCTCGCTCAAGGCACCTTTTCCTGGAATGCCGGAATGTTTGTCTGGTCCCTGCCCGTCGTCATCCAGCAACTCGGTGCCCATGCGCCGGAGCTCGCCGGTTTCATTTCAGAACTCTGCCATTCCCGCGACATCCCCGCCACCGTGGCGGCTCAGTTCCCCCTGCTCACCCCGATCTCCATCGACTACGCCTTGCTGGAACATGCCGAGCGAGTGCTCAACATCGAGGCCACCTTCGACTGGGATGATGTCGGCTCCTGGGTCTCCATCGCCAAGTATCTCGAAAACAGCGGCTCGGGAAACCGCACCAACGAACCCATCTCCGAGATCGACTGCCAGAACAACATCATCTTCAACGCCCGCCCCGGCACCCGCATCGCCCTGCTCGGCGTGGATGATCTCATCATCGTGCAAACCGGCGACTCGCTGCTGATCGCCAATCGCCACCAGGCCGACGCCATTAAAAAGCTCACGGACATTCTGCCCCCGGAGTTGCTGTGAATCCCGTTGAGATTTTTCCGTGACGCCAGATCCCCATCACTCTCCGCATCCAGCGCTTGGTATCGATCATGGCGACGCCCGGATCGGTGTGGCGGCCACGGACGACTTCGGAATCCTCGCCCACCCGGTGGAGACCATCGACCAAGCGAGGACCGATGCCATCGAGCGCCTTGCCACGCTCGCGGAGGCACGTCGGATCCGGACCCTCGTCGTGGGTCTTCCGCTGCGGATGGACGGGACGGAAGGCGCCTCCGCCGACAAGGTCCGGTCCTTCGCCGCCAAGCTCCACGCCCGGATTCCCACGCTGCCGCTGGTGTTCGTCGATGAAACGCTGACCACCTCTACGGCCGCCGCCAAGCTTCGCGAGGTCGGCCGCAATGCCAGGCAGCAGAAGTCCATCATCGATCAGGCCGCCGCCGTGGAAATCCTCAACCTTTGGATGGGCGAATCATGAGTCCACCGGGGTAGGGCGGCCTGATCAGGCGCTTAGTTCGCGACGATGTTGAAAATCTTGCCTGGAATGAAGACGATTTTGCGGATGGTTTTCCCCTCCAGATGTTCCATCACCTTGGCGCTGGCAAAAGCGGCGGCTTTGGCTGCCTCCTCGTCGATGTCCTTGGAGACCATCAAGCGGTCACGAAGCTTGCCATTCACCTGTACGACCAGCTCGATTTCATTTCTCACAAGTGCAGCTTCGTCGTAGCGCGGCCAGGTGGCTTCGGAAAGCATGGTCTTGCCGCCGAGACGGGCGTGAATTTCCTCCGTGAGATGAGGCGCGAAGGGGTTGAGCACGGTCAGCAGCTGGATGAACTCCTTGAGTGGCACGACTTCCGCCTGGGTGAAGGCGTTGGTGCAAATCATCATTTGCGAGATCGCGGTGTTGAAGCTGAGCTTTTCGATGTCCTCGCCGACTTTCTTGAGAGTCTCGTGGACCGTGCGCAGAAGCGCCGGATCCGTGCATGGCACGTCCTGGATTTTGCTGGAAACCGTGTCTTCTTCGAACGCCACGCGCCAGACGCGGGCGAGAAAGCGCGAGACACCCTCCACCCCCTTCATCTGCCACGGCTTGACCTGCTCCAGCGGCCCCATGAACATTTCATAGAGTCTGAGGGAGTCGGCTCCGTATTCGGAAACGACGTCGTCAGGGTTCACGACATTACCGCGGGATTTGGACATTTTCACGCCGTCCTCGCCGAGGATCAGTCCTTGGTTGACGAGTTTCTGAAAAGGCTCGGGGGTTCTGACGTGGCCAAGGTCGTAGAGCACCTTGTGCCAGAAGCGGGCGTAAAGGAGATGTAGTACTGCGTGCTCCGTACCTCCCACGTAGAGATCGACCATGCCGGGCTTTTCATCGCTCCAGTAGTCCTCGGCCTCCTGCGAGATCAAGCGGCCGTTGTTGGTGGGGTCGCAGTAGCGGAGGTAATACCAGCACGAGCCGGCCCACTGTGGCATGGTATTGGTTTCGCGGGTCGATCCGTCGGGCAGTCGCACCCAATCGGCCGCCTTGGTTAGAATGGGTTCGGGGGTGCCGCTGGGTTTGTAGTCATCGAGCGGCGGTGCCAGAAGTGGCAGCTCGCTCTCGGGAATGGCATGGTGCTGACCGTCTTTCCAAGTGATCGGGAATGGCTCCCCCCAGTAACGCTGGCGGGAGAAAAGCCAGTCACGAAGCTTGAACTGGATGCGGCGCGTGCCCTTGGACCGGGATTCCAACCAATCGATCATTTTTGCCTTGGCCTCCGCAGTGGGCAGGCCGTCGAGGAATCCGGAGTTCATGGCGGTGCCATGACCGGGTGTGGCTTCATCGAGCGCGTCCAAAGGTTGGTTAGAATCCAGCGCGACAACCATTTTGATGGGCAAGGCGAAGCGTTTGGCGAACTCCCAGTCGCGCTCATCATGCGCCGGGACGGCCATGATCGCGCCGGTGCCGTAGCCCATCATGACATAGTCGGCGATCCAGATGGGGATCTGCTCGTCGTTCACCGGATTGATGGCGAATGCTCCGGTGAAAACGCCGGACTTGTCCTTGTTGAGATCGCCACGATCCAGGTCGGATTTGGAGGCACAGGCTTTCTGATAGGCTTCGACCGCAGACGTTTGATCCGCAGTGGTGATCCGGGCAACCAGCGGATGCTCCGGCGCAAGGACCATGTAAGTCGCACCGAAAAGGGTGTCCGGACGGGTGGTGAAGACCTCGATTTCCGTATCGAAATCCGCAATCTCAAATTGGACGGACGCGCCCTCGCTCCGGCCGATCCAGTTTTTCTGGAGCAGCTTGATGCCCTCCGGCCAATCAAGCGTATCAAGCTCATCGATCAAGCGCTGGGAATACTTGGTGATCCGCAACATCCACTGGCGCAGCGGGCGCCGTTCGACGATGTGGCCCTTGCTTTTCCATTCCTCGACTTCCTCGTTGGCGAGCACGGTGCCCAGATCGGGCGACCACCAGACCGGGGTGTCCGCGACGAAGGCAAGCCTGACCTCGTCAATCTGCTCGCGGGTCCAGCCCTTGGCCTCAAGCTCGGTGACGGGCTTGGCCTTGTTTTCGACCTCACAAAAGTAGGATCCGTAGATCTGGAGAAAAATCCACTGCGTCCAACGCACATATTCGGGGTCGGTGGTGGCGATTTCCCGGTCCCAGTCGTAGCCGAAGCCGAGGGATTTCAGCTGGCGGCGGAAGTTTTCGATGTTCGCCGCAGTGGTGATCGCGGGGTGTTGGCCGGTCTTGATCGCGTATTGTTCCGCAGGCAAGCCAAACGAGTCATAGCCCATGGGGTGCAAGACGTTGAAGCCCATCATCCGCTTGTAGCGCCCGACGATGTCGGTGGCGGTATAGCCCTCGGGATGGCCGACGTGGAGACCGGAGCCGCTCGGGTAGGGGAACATGTCGAGCACGTAGTATTTCGGCTTGCCGGGGTCGAAGTCGGCATCGCCCGGGCCGGCGGTGCGGAATGTCTTTTCGGACTCCCAGCGTGCTTGCCATTTTGGCTCAAACTCGGGGAAGGGGAATGGTTTACGGGTGTCGGACATGGTCTGGGAAAGGCAGGCAAGCTTGCGGATTCCCACGCCGTTGAAAAGAAAAACTCTGACGGGTACCGCAGGCGACCCGGAATCCGCTTCGGAAATCCACACCATTTCGCTTGCCACCCCATGCCAGAAGCCTCACAAACGCCACCCCGCCCGCACTGGGGCTGCGCAAACTCTGTTGCTCCGCCCAGTCCGGCGGATCAATCCTCAATCGCACGTTCCCATGGAAAGCATTTCATCCCGTATCGCCAAAGTATCCCCCTCCCTCACGCTTGCTGTCACCGCCCAGACGAAGGCCATGATCGCCAAGGGCGAGGAAGTTTACGCGCTTGCCGGTGGCGAGCCGGAAGTCGATACCCCTCAATTCATCAAGGATGCCGCCATTGAGGCGCTCCAGGCTGGAAAAACGAAATACACCCCCGCAGGCGGGATCCCCGAGCTCCGCGCAGCTCTGGCCACCAAGTTCAAGACCGACAACAACATCGACTACCCGGCATCGCAGATCTGCGTGACCGGCGGCGCGAAAATGGCCTGCTACAATGCCATTCTCGCCGTGATCGAAGAAGGGGACGAGGTCATCATCCCGTCGCCCTACTGGGTTTCCTACCCGGAAATGGTCCGGCTCGCAGGCGGGGTCCCTGTCATCGTCGAGACCAAGGAATCCACCGGCTGGAAAATGACTCCCGAGCAGTTCGAGGAGGCGATGACGCCCGCCACCAAGATGGTCATCATCAACACTCCGGGAAATCCAACGGGCGCGGTTTACACCGAGGCTGAGCTGCTCGCCTTGGGTGAAATCGCCCTCGGTGAAGACATCGTCATCCTTTCAGACGAGATCTACGAGAAGCTCGTCTATGGCGAGGCCAAGCATGTCTCCATCGCCTCGCTGAGCCAGGAACTCTACGATCTCACCATCACTGTGAACGGCTTTTCCAAGGCCTATTCCATGACCGGCTGGCGTCTCGGCTACACGGGCGCGCCCAAGCATTTTGCGGAAGCGATTGAAAAGATCCAGAACCACACCACCTCCAACGCCAATACCTTCTCGCAATACGGCGCACTTGCCGCCCTCCAAGGCGACCAATCCTTCATCGAGGATCTCCGCGGCGAATACGATGTGAAGCGCCAGTTCATGTTCGCCCGCCTCAAGGCGATCAACAACATCCGCGTGGTCGAGCCCCAAGGCGCGTTCTACTTCTTCATCTACACCGGCAATACAGGCCTGAAGTCGATGAATCTCTGCGACAAGCTGCTCTCCCGCTACAAGGTGGCCGCCATTCCCGGCATCGCCTTCGGCTACGACGAGGGGATCCGCCTGAGCTACTGCACCACGCTCGACATCCTCAATGAGGGACTCACCCGCTTCGAGCAGTTCTGCCGCGAGCATTGATTCACCACCGCCCTTTCGATCCACCGTCAGACTCTTGCTGGCGGTGGCTGGTTCTTTCAAACCCGCTTCATCCCTTGTGTGGCCACGGCAGGTGAGATTCCGTTGGTAAATCCGGCCTGTCCACACCTGCCCGAGGCGTGTGGCCATGAGGATTTTTCCATCACGCGCCGACATGGTGGTGAGAAGGGGGCGGCGTTCTATCTGGACGCCCTGCGCTACGCCCAGTCGCAATGGCAGGGAGGCAAGCCGGCGCAGGCGATTCTCCAGCTCAACAAGGCATGGATGGCGGATCTCACGGTGGATGAGGGTGTGCTGGAAGGGCATCCTCCGCCCTACGCGGCCCTCGTTTGGATTTTGGAAATGGCCGCTGCGGGCGACTGCGGATTCCTCGGCAATCCGGTCAGGCATTTTCAACACCTGGCCTCGCGCATGTCCGGACCACGCCGGGAAATCCGGGCTTGGCGGGCATGGGTTTGCTTCCGGCTCGCGGAAAGAATCCTGACGGGTGGACACCATCCGCGGGACGGCGTGCAGTTGGCCCGCGAAGGCCTGGCGGTTCCTTCCTTGGGGCGGGCTGTGGTCGAGGTGGCGAAAATCGGTTGGCCGGGGGAAGGTCCGGAGATTGTCAGGGTGGCGGAACCGCTCTGACCTGACGCCGCAGGGGATCTGGCTTTGACAGTTCTTTTTCGAAGACGGCGGCCAGGCGGGCGCTGAACGCTTGCGGGCTTTCTCCAGGCCGCGCGACCAAGGGTTCACCCAGCTCAAACCGCATGTGAATCGGGAAAACCGGGCGTCGCCAAAGTGGCCAGCCTTTTTGTAAAAAGCGGGTGTCACTGCGGATGAAAATCGGATAAACGGGCACTTGCGCGCGGATGGCAATGATGGCGCAGCCACCCTTGAGCGGATTGATCCAGTTTGCGTCGGGCTGGGTCCGGGTGCCTTCCGGGAAGAGCAGCAGCTGACCTCTTTCCGCCAAGGATTCCTCCGCATCGCGGATCATGTGGGTCACCCGGTCGTTGGCGATGTATCCAGCAAGGCGCGCAGCGCCACCGAGCACCGGGTTGTTCATGATTTGTTTTTTGATGATGCACACGGCGTAGGGAAGCCGGGCGATGATGAACACCACGTCCCACAGGGAGGTGTGGTTAGGCGCGGCGATGAATGGGCGCTTGATGTCCTTCAGCGGATCAAGGGCGCGCAGGTCTGCCTTTACCAAGTCGGAAAGCCGCAGGTAGATTACGAATTTCCTGAAGAGTTGGTGGATCAACCATCGGCCCAGGCGTTCGCCGTTTTTTCGGGGTAGAATCAAGTGCAGCGGGCCGGCGACCAGGGTGAAGAGCCCCCCGAAAAATCCCCAGAAAGACAGGCCGAGAGCCATCATGACATAGTCCCACGGCGCACGAAGAAGCCACCTCATGGTGAATTCTTGCGTAATCGGTTTGGGCGGGGCGCTTGGGTCACTGGGGGGCACTGGGGGGCACGCTAGGGAAAAATCACCATGCGGTCGAATGGAT
>CALMKO010000272.1 GCA_937867415.1 uncultured Verrucomicrobiota bacterium
GATTTCTGCCTGTCTCGTGGGCTCGGAGATGTGTATAAGAGACAGGGCGCAGAGGACGATGGCTGAAAGGCTGATGGGAATCCATTTCATGATGCGTCGAATGGGATGCCTAGGCCGTGGGATTTTCAATTGGTCTTTCCGCAGAGAATCGCCCGACCCTGCTGGATGTATGCAAACGTGGACCAAAGGGTGAAGAATCCAGCGATGAGGCAGGGATAGACCGGGGAAATCTCGACCACCCGCAACATGACCCAGCCAATCGCGAACATCTGGGTCACGGTGCACACCTTCCCTGTCCAGTGAGGGGCGATTTTCACGTGGCGGTGATGGAGGTAGAGGATCTTGATGCCGCCAAGAATGATGCAGTCCCGCAGGATGACGATGATGGCGAACCAGGGAGGCAGTCGCCAACCGGGGGCGCCCCAATCCACGAGTGAGAGGGTGATCACCCCGGTTAGCAGCAGGGCCTTGTCTGCGATCGGGTCGATGTAGGCGCCGAATGCCGAGCACTGGTTGTAGTGTCTGGCGATCCAACCATCAACGCCGTCGGTGCTCGCAGCGAGCACAAAAACCCCCAGGGCCATCCACCGCAGGGACTCATCCGCTTCGCCGATTTTTACCGTGTCGGCGTAGAAGAAGGCCAAGACCGCATACACCGGGACAAGGCAAATCCGGAGGATGGTAATTTTGCTGGCAAATGTCACCCCGCTATCCAATCAGACCCTCGGGATGAGCGAAACCTGAAACTTCAGGAAACTCGCTCAGTAAACGGGCGCGCCGTAGTTGTCCGCTGGTGCGCTGGCGCCTTGGATCTTGTTTTTGGTCCAGTTGTAGCCTTCTTTGGTGTCGCGGCCGATTCCGATCAAGGTGTTGCAGGAGTTCATGGCGAGCAGAGCCAAACCGATGAAGATGAATTTCATGACTTGGGCTTAACGTTCTTGGGTCAGTTCGAAAAGCGAAAACTAAGGAAATCTTAAATGATGGGGGTGGATGATTTCTTAGAGCGCGGAAAAATGCGAGATTTGAGTGAAAAATGGCTTTACAACCTGGGTTGGGTGACTAGTTTTCGCGCCCCGAGGGCTGCTGCCATCGATCCATTTTAACCATCCTACACCATGAAAGTTCTCTCATCCCTCGCCTCCGCAAAACGTCGTCATGCTGATTGCCAAGTGGTGAAGCGCAAAGGCACGGTCTATGTCATTTGCAAGTCGAATCCGAAGTTCAAGGCCCGCCAAGGAGCCACTCCGGGAACCCGTCTTTCCAAGAAGGGTCTGTAATCCGGCGCTCGTGTTTTCAAGAAAAGCGGCCTTTTCAAGGTCGCTTTTTTTATGCCCGGGAGGCGATATGTTCGAGCACCCGTCCGGCGGCGATCATGCCGAAGCTGG
The DNA here is from genome assembly GCA_937867415.1 of uncultured Verrucomicrobiota bacterium. GTDB lineage: Bacteria > Verrucomicrobiota > Verrucomicrobiia > Verrucomicrobiales > Akkermansiaceae > Luteolibacter. Next base: position 1,386 of record CALMKO010000272.1, read on the forward strand.
CGATGATGTGGGTAGCCGAGCCAAAGCCCGAGGCACAGTTGAGCCGCAGGGAGATTTCTTCCGGCTTGTCTTTTGAGACGGTGCCGTCACAGCTGGAATAGTAAGGGGCCTCATCCGAATAGACCGCATCAATTCCGAAAAGAACCGGTTCCTGCCCCCGCGGAGTTTTCGGAAATCCGAAATCATTCCGCAAGCCACGGCGAAGCTGCAGCAGCAGGGGATCCATCCCGCTATAGGCAAGGTCCGTCACACGGATTCTTGTGGGATCTCTTCGTCCGCCAGCGCCTCCGCAAGTGACTGCATAAATTCCCCGGCGGTGACACTCGGCCGCCAGCAAGGACTTGTGGCGAGCGAAGTCGATCGCGTCGATCACCGCGTCGAAGCCGGTGTCCAGAATCTCGCTTGCGGATTTCTCGTTGAAGAACTTCGGCACGATCCGGATATCGCAGCCCGGGTGAATGGCAAGGGCGCGGTCCGCCATGGCATCGGTTTTCTGGCGTCCGATCTGACCGTCCATGGCGTGGAGCTGGCGGTTGACGTTGGTGATGCAGATCTCATCCAAGTCCACCAGCGTGAGGTGGCCAATGCCCGAGCGGGCCAGGGACTCGACCGCCCAGGATCCCACGCCACCGACGCCGATGACGGCGACCCGGGAGACGAGAAATCGATCCAGGGCGGCTTGGCCATAAAGCCGGGCAATGCCGCCGAAGCGGTGAAGAAGCGGATCGAGGTCAGTCACAGAGGCGGTCTAATGGTCTCTTGACGCGCTGTCACGCCGGAAAAAACCCATGTTTCAGAGGAGCTCTGAAAGCCCCTCATGTTGTTCCACCCATACCGAGACGGAGCCGCCGTTGCAGTGGAATTCAGCCCAGCCGTCGGCATTGCTGTGAATGATGTGGTGCAGGTGGCCGGTGATGTCCTGGAACGAGGCCAGAGGTTTCCCGACGTCCATCCACTTGGTTCCGGCGGGCCCGTCACTGAGAATGACAGCCAAGGCGTGTGGATGCTGCGCCGTGCCCACACGTGTCCACCCGATGCAGTTGAAATGATCCAGATAGCTGTGCTGGGGTCCGTGTGCGAACATCCTCCGGGCGAGCAGGAGGATGTCGATGATCGCTTTGTGGCGGGTGAGTGAAATCGAATAATCCTGCCCGTCACGGCCCTTGCCTGTGTAGTTCGCCCCGTAGTAGTCCGCTGTAAAAATGCAGGGATATCCTTCAGAGCGCAGCAGGATGATGGCGTAGGCCAGCGGCTTGAACCAGGCTTCGACCACGGCCTCCAGGGCTTGGAGTGGCTGGGTGTCATGATTTTCCACCAAGGTCACAGCGTAGAGAGGAAACTCCTTCATCAGCGTGCCGTTGAGAATCGTCCGCATGTCGAAGGCGCCACCGCTGCGGCTGGCGTGGTGGAAGTTGTTTTGCAGAGGCGCGTCAAACAGATGCATACGCCCGCCGGTGTTGCCGATGTACCAGCTCAGAGTATCGAGCTTGGTGGTCCAATACTCGCCCACACAGAACAAATTGCGCCCTGCGTAAGCTTCCAGCTGATCCAGCCAATCGTTGAAAAAATCACCTTCGATGTGTTTGATGGCATCCAGTCGGAACCCGGCGATGGGCGCGGCTTCCAGCATCCATTTCCCCCAATGGACCAACTCGCCGCGCACCTCCGGGTGATCGACATCGAGATCGCAGCCCATCAGGAAATCATAGTTGCCATTTTCCCAATCCACTTCGGCATTGAAGGGCTTGTCCACCTTTCGCCAGATCGCTTTGAACCCCGGATCCAGGCTGTTGTAATCCACTGCGCTGAAGTGCTGCCACCGCCACTTCATGGTGGAGTATTGGTTGCCCCGCGCGGGAAAATCAAAACCCGTGTAGGAACGGATCATCCGTGGCGGACCGAGTTCCTGATTGCGGTTGGAAAAACTCACAGGAATTGCTTCATATTCCTCCTGAAATTCACCGCCCATCTTGTGGTTGAACACCACATCCGCATAAACTTCGATTCCATGGTTGCGGCATGACTCCGCCGCGAGGATGAACTCCTCACGTGTGCCATACTTGGTCCGCACCTGTCCATTGGGATAAGGGAACTCCCCGAGGTCGAACAAATCATAGATTCCATAGCCCACATCATTCACACCGCCGAAGCCTTTGGTGGCCGGTGGAAACCAGATCCCCGAGATCCCCGCCGCAGCCAAGGCGGGGGCGTCTGCGGCGAGCCGGTTCCAGTGCTGGCCGTCTCCGTCACTATACCAATGGAAGCCCTGCATCATGGTGCCGTTGAACTCCGCGTCCGGCTTGATTGCCAACACATGTCCGAGATGATCCTCGATCCACTCGCGCAGCTTGCAGGTGGTGTATCCGGTCTGCTCGTTGGAAATCGACTCGAAGCGTTTCCTCAGATCATGGAATGGATGGGACATGGATGGATTTGAAGCAGCTCACCGGCCAATCCTGGTGCTTTCCGGTGTTCCTGGAAAGATCAAATCCCGCCTGTGATTGTATGGTGTTGTGATCTCATTCTGAAATCCGCAGTTTTGGAGTGCCCCGAAAGTTGATCCACTTCTGATGAGAGTGGGTTGCGGGGTTTCAGTTTGTTAGGTTTGGAAATCAGGCTGCTCTTTACCCGTGCTCAGTGAGCCGAGCATGGGGCCGAAACTCGTCGGAGGCGGACGGAGGCTGTGAAGAAGTCGATAGGTGCAGCCATGGTTCGCTCGTTTTCGCCTTCGAACACAGAAACCCTAGGCACTTGCGCCCCTCATCCTCAAGCCCAACTGCGGATTTGAGGTTCATGGTTACTCATTCGCGGTAGGTCCGGCACCGGTTGGTATCCCTTGGCGTGGGATCGCCCGGAAGCCGGGGATGCTTGCGGCCCATCGGGAGTGCTTGCCTCGGCAAGGTTGACCAAGCGATGGTTCGCGTTCACGCTCGGGGCACCGCTCATGTCCGCCAACCGCCTATCCATTCCCCAATACGCCATGGCGCTTGCGCACGTGGCGAGCCTGCGCTCTGAAGATCCCTATCGTAAGGTGGGTGCCGCGGCACTGGACTTTGACAATCGGGTGATCGGGACGGCCTACAACGGATTGGCTCCCGGCTTCAATCCGCCAGCGGGGTTCTGGGACGACCGCGAGGCCCGCCAAAAATTCATGCTTCACGCGGAGGTGAACCTTTGCAGCTTGTTCCGCCGCGGGGAGGCCAAGATCGTGGCAACGACCACCATGCCATGCACCGCATGCATGCAGACGCTTTGTGCCTATGGGATCAAGGAGATCTACTACCGTGAGGTCTATCAGGTTTCGGATGCTCCTGAAATCGCAGCATTGTATCAGGTAAAGCTGGAGCAGGTGACGGATTTCCCGAGCGCCTAAAGAAGGATCACCCCGCCTCCATGGCGGGCGCTTTGATAGATCGCCTGAATCAACTCCACCGCTTTCCGCGCCTCCGCCGCGGAAGTGCCGGGTTGGCGGCCTGTCCGGATGGCGGTCACGACTTCTTCAAAATTACGCTGGTGCTGTTGGCACTGGATCGATTTTGGGTCGTTTCCGCCATGGGCCGCAGCGGTGTCCAGCATCAGGGAACTCCGGACTTCGTGGTCCATGGCATCTTCGGATTGAAAATCCCAGACTTCGATCCTCTCGTCCGCGAGGAAAGCCGAGCCCTCGGTGCCGCAAATCTGCACGCGGATCGGCTGGCCGTGGCTTGACCACGCGCAAGTCGATGCCTCGATGACGCCGTGGGCACCATTTGCAAACTCCAGAATCGCCACGGCGCTGTCCTCCACCTCGATCCGCTCGTGAGCGAGGCAGGCGGTGAGCGCTCGCACGGAACGAACCGGTCCGGCAAGATGGAGCAGGGCATCGACCGCGTGGATCCCTTGATTCATCAGGGCGCCACCGCCATCAAGCGCCCACGTGCCGCGCCATGCGGCGGAGTCGTAGTATGCTTGGTCACGGAACCACTTGATATAACATGAAGCGGAGGTGATTTTACCAAACCGCCCTTGTGCAGAGGCCGCCTTGCAGGCCGCCATCGCAGGGGTGAAGCGCCGGTTGAGAATGGCAGCAAGGGTCTTGCCGCTGGCATCTGCGGCCGTGATCAAGGCGTCGATGCGCTCGGTGCTGATCTCCAATGGTTTTTCACAAATCACATGTTTCCCGGCTCGCAGCGCGGCCAACGTCGGTTCGAGGTGCGCCCCTGATGGCGTGGCGATGGTGACGATGTCCAACTCCGGATCCGCTAGGAATTCGGTCAGACAGGAAAACGACCTTGCCTGATACCGCGCGTCGAGTGTCCCGCCTCGCGGGTGATAGACCGAGTGAAGCGATCCGCCCGCCATGGACTCGATGGCCGCCGCATGGATACCACTGATGGAGCCTGCTCCGATGATCCCGAATTTCATACTGCGTGAAGTTTCTTTGGTTCGTGCCGTCCGTAAAAAAGCTCGAAAAACGGGGTGGCCATCAGCGTGGTGACGATGGCCATCACCACGAGGATCGAAAACAAGGGCTTGCCGATGATACCAGCTTTGAGACCGATGTTGATGATGATCAGCTCCATCAATCCACGTGCGTTCATCAGGCTGCCGATGGCGAGTGCGCTGCGGTTATCCTCTCCAGAGAGCCTTGCCGCCGCCCAGCAAGCGACACCTTTGCCGCAGATGGACGCCAGAAGAATCGCCAGGGTGGGTAGATAGAAAATGGGGTCCACCAGGACATCAAGAGTGGTTTTCAAGCCTGAGAAAGTGAAGAACATGGGTAGCAAAAACACCACGGTGAAGGGCTCGATCTTCTTCCGCAGTTCGTGCGCGAAGAGTCCGCGTGGCATGGCGATGCCGAGGATGAAGCCGCCGAAGACCGCATGCACGCCGATGGTGTCGGTGTACCAGGCGGAAAGGCAGAACAAGGCCAGCACCATGGCCATCATGGATTGAGAGACATGACCGGATTTTTCAGCGCGCGGGCCAAGGCGCGCCAGGAGTCTCTTGCCGACGCTCAACATGAACGAGGCATACAAAATCGAGCCGCCGATGGCGATGTATTGCGGGCCGATCTCTAGGCCCAGGATCGCAAGCGGCTGGGTCGCGCCAAAGCTTGCGAGCACGATTGCCAGCACACACCACGCCGCCGCGTCATCGATGGCGCCGGCTGCGAGTGCGAGTGTGCCTAGGGAGGTGCCAGCCAGCCCGCGTTCTGAAATGATCCGGGCCAACATCGGGAACGCGGTGATGGCGATGGCAGCGCCGAGGAAAAGCGCGGCCTGATAGAACTGGGTTTTTTCCGTGAATATCCCGGGAATCTCACGCAGCCATGGTGTCAACGCTCCGCCTAAGAGGAATGGTGCGGCCATCCCGGCGATGGAGACCGCTGCGGCGCTGCGCGCGCGGTTGCGGAAGTGGCAGGTCTCGAATTCCATGCCTACGAGGAACATGTAAAGCCCCACTCCCAGCTGCGCGCCAGCTTCCAGTATCCCGCGTGATTCTGCGGTGAAGATCAAGGCGGTCGATTCCGGCCAGATCATCCCTAACAACGATGGCCCGAGCATGACTCCGGCGATCATTTCGCCGACGACCTGCGGTTGGCCGAATTTTTTGGCAACGATGCCGACGAGCCGGCAGGTCACCAGAATGACGGCCATTTGTAAGAAAAATGCGGCGGGTAGATGATGCACGTCCAAGCTCTACGGTGAGGAGGTCCATGGAGACCAGAATATTTGGTGAATCCGAGCAGTGGGCTCGCGAGTCTTGGCATGCCAGGGTTCCGGGTAAAACACGAATTGCCGGACAAGGTGGGGAGTCACGACGCTCATGTCGTTTGATTGAATGGGTGGCCTTTGCGGAGAGATTCGCGCTTTTCAATGGCCGTCCAATCGCCAGCACCCACGAAGGGTGGTGGCTCCTGATTTGCCAATCTGCATTCTCCACGCCGCTAGTAAACGTCGCGCAGGTAGCGTTTCTCCTTTTTCAGTTGGGAGATGAATGCGGAGGCCTCCGCGGGTGCGAGCTTGCCGTGTTCTTCGGCGATTTGGAGGAGCGCTTGGTCCACGTCCTTGGCCATGCGCGACGCGTCGCCGCAGACGTAGAAGGCGGCCCCGTTCTTCAACCACGCCCAGAGCTGTGCGCCATTCTGGATCATGAGATGCTGGACGTAGAGCTTTTCCTTTTGATCACGCGACCAGGCGAGGTCAAGTTGTGACAAGGTCCCATCCGCCCGGAAGGAGTCGAGTTCCGACTGATAGAGGTAATCCGTCGCGGAGTGCGGGTTGCCGAAGAACAGCCAGTTCTTACCCGTGGCACCCGTGGCTTTCCGATCTTCGAGAAAGGCCCGGAATGGCGCGATCCCGGTCCCCGGGCCAACCATGATCACGTCGGTGCTGAGATTGGCAGGCAGGCGGAAGGCAGGATTGTTATGGACATAGACGCGGGGCTTTTCGCCGCCCTTCAAGCGATCTGCAAGGAACGTTGAGCAAATGCCACCGCGCTTCCGGCCAAAGGTGTCATAGCGCACGATGCCGACGCACAAGTGCACTTCTCCCGGGTGGGCGCGCGGGCTGGAAGCGATGGAGTAAAGCCGCGGTTGCAGCTTTTTGAGAATTCCCACAAACTCCTCCGCGTCCGAAAAATCCGCAGGGTGGTCGATGACCAGATCGATCAGATCCCGCCCCCAGCAGAAATCATCGTAGGCCTTTTTGTCGTCCGCTGCGACGAGTGAGCGGAGAAACGGAGAACCACTTTTCGCCTGCCATTTCTGAATGATCGACTTGTTCAGCGAGCCGATGTCGTAATGCCGGATCAAAGCCTCGCGCAAGGGAACCTCGCTGCCGTCCGGAGCGGGTACGGGGCTGGCTTTGAACGGGAGGTTGGCGATGATTTCATCCACCACCTCGGGTGGGTTGAGTGGATAGACGCCGAGAGCATCACCGACTTCGTAGCTCAGGTCGGAGCCTTCAAGCGACAGCGCGATTTGATGCGTTTGCTTGCTTCCGGGGCCGTTCAGGTTGTAATTGTCGAGCACTGGGGCAGGGAAGGGCTTGCTCTTCGAGTAGCCGTTTTCCGGAGCCTCCGCCGAGCTGTCGGCTTCAACGGTCATGCGAGCGCCGGCCGGGGCAAGTTGTGCAAGCACTCCTGCGGACCATTGGGCGTATGGCTCGTCGGGATCCACATCCACATCGATCCGCGCATGAAGCCGGGTGGCCCCCAGATCTGCCAAGCGGGTGTCGAACTCGATCCCGCACTTGCAGAAATCCGGGTAGCTGGTGTCGCCCAAGGCAAGGACGGAGTAGGAAACCCCCTCAAGCCTGGGAGCTTCGTTGCTCAGGAGCCAACCGTGGAGATCCGCAGCGGTATCCGGTGGCTCACCATCGCCATAGGTGGAAGTGATGATGAGGAGATTCCGTTCCTTGGGAAGGCGCGCACGGTCGTAGGTGGCCATGTCGTGAAGTTCCGGTTCGAAGTTCCCCTTCTTCAGGGTTTTGACCAGTTTTTTAGCGAGGCCCTCCGCAGTGCCTGTCTGGGAGCCATACATCACCGTAACGGGTACGGAAGGGGAGTTGCGGGCGACGACCTGGTTCCCCTGGGACAGTGCCTTGCTGAGGAAATCATTGAGCCAAGCGCGTTGCTCCGGGGTGAAAGGTGCGTCCTCGGGAAGTTGAATCGAAAAAGCCATGGTGGTGAATCTGAGCGGGTGCCCGTGGCGGAACGTTTGTCACGGGCTGGAAATTTTCAAGCCCGTTTCATGCCAATCCCACAGGATTCCCGATCATCGCTTCAGTGAATCCCCCGAGCGTCCGCAAGTTATGAATATTTCAAATCCTTGGATGGATCCAACTCGTAATCCATGGCGAAATGGCCCAGGATGTTTGGCTTCAGATGTTTTTCCATCAGCTTGAGATGGTAGGGATCATCCTGGGTGATTCTGAGTTTCTCACGTGAGTCCACCTCCACGGAGAAGAAGAACTGCCACTGCGAGGCTGGGTCGAGGTTGCGCCCGGACCGGACACTCATGACCTCGGGGATCTTCAATAACAGACTGCGGCTGGTCCGCACGAGTTCTTCCATCATGGTCTTGTCCACCTCGGGCTTGAGCTGGAAATAAACGACATGCTGGATCATCGGTTGGACCTTAGGATTTCCAGTTCAAGGCGCCTTTTTTCAGCGCATAAACGTAGGCGAAAACGAGGATGCCTGCGAATCCTGCCATGCTGACAAGCGCAGCCGGCCCTTGCTGAGCCAGATCGCGGAACTGCACGGCCCACGGATACATGAACACCACCTCGATGTCGAAGATGACGAACAGCATTGCGACCAGATAGAACTTCACCGAGAATCTCGGTGAGCCATCACCGATGGGCATCATCCCGCATTCGTAGGCGCTGTCCTTGGTGGCATTACGCTTCCCCGAGCGACCGAAGACGATGCTGAGCGAGAGCGTGGTAACGGCGAATCCGAGTGCGATGAGAATCTGGAAAAGAACGGGTAGGTAATCTTGTGGCATGGTTCAGGGTGCTTGGCGCAGCAGTCTTAGTGCCTGATGCGTTCGATGGGTAGAAAAAAAACCCGTGCCCTTGGGGAGGCACGGGCTTGAAAAATTCCCGGTGGATCAAGCGTCTTCCTGGGCAGCTGCTTCCTGGGCGGCCGCATAGGCGCTGGAGGCTTCATGGACGCGGGCAGTACCCTTGTATTCCTTGCCGATTTTTTCCACAAGACCGCGGGTCACGAGATTCTGAAGTTTTTCGTAAGCACGCAAGCGAAGCATTTCCTCTCCGCCACTCACGGCGTTGCGAACCTTGAGGTTTGCGAACACCCTTTCGAAGAGGTCGTTGAAGCCGAAGATCTTTTTTTCTGCAAGCACATTGCAAAGCTCGTCAGTAACGTGGTCCGGAAGGCGGCGTGAAAATCTAGTACGTTTCGTGGTAATTGCCATAGCGACGTGAACATACACCAGAATGTGACAAAAGCGACTCAAAAAACGACGAAAAATCTCACGGTTTTCTGGATTATAAGCAGGTCCTTACTAAAATAAATCGCGTAGGGTCGAATTCTCGATGGATGCCTGCTTGACAGGGGCGCTCGTTTGGGCATCTTCCGCGTCCCGCTGCGTTGGTAACGTGGTGGCAACTCCACTCCCATGAAAAAGGATCTTCATCCGAAATACAATCCGGTCGTCTTCGTTGACATGACCACCGGTAAGCGCTTCATCACCCGCTCGACCAAGACTTCTGACAAGAAGGAAGTCATCGACGGCGTGGAGCACAGCATCATCTCGATCGGTATCACTTCCGATTCGCATCCATTCTTCACGGGCCTTGCCCAGTTTGTGGATACCGAGGGACGCATCGACAAATTCCAAAAGCGTTTCGGTGCCGTTCGCCGCGTCGGGAAGCCGAAGCTCGACTGATCCCAGTCATTTTCCCGAAATTCTCAAGGCACCTGGTCGTGACAAGCGACCGGGTGTTTTTGTTTATTTCCGGAAGCCCAACGAGCCTTGGAACCTGGAATCGCTCAAGCGCTTTCCGGTCCGCCTTACCTTGCAAGCGCTGCCTCGGGGGGCAACATCTCAGCATGTCCCTTTGGTCTTTTCATGGGTATCAGGGATTGCATGATTCCTGCTTTGGAGTTAGCGCTGCCCACGCGTGTTGCGAGCAAGTCGGATTGCACGCTCATCCCCATATTCCTATGAAATCCCCACACCTTCGTTCCATGGCTGTTTTGACGATGGCCGTCGCCGCTGCCTGTCTGAGTTCATGCGGTAGTTTTTCCTTACGGCCCAGAAATTCGTTCAGCTTCGACCCGCCGCTCAAGCAGCCGAAGAATCCGGCTGCGGTGAGGGTGATGATCAGCACCCAGGCCCAGCGGCTTTATGTGGTGGAAGGAAATGATGTGCTTCTGGCCACGCCGGTCACGGTCGGAAAATCGGCCACGCCTACGCCGAGCGGCACCTTTCCGATTCGGTCGAAAGTCGCCCAGCGCCGCCGCCAGAGCAGTCCGGGTGCGGGTTATCCGATGACCTACTGGATGGAGTTTTACAAGCCCGCCTATGGGATGCACTGGGGTTTCGTGAAATCCTACCCGAGCACGGCGGGGTGCGTGAGACTTCCGCTAAAAGCGGCACGGAAGGTTTTCCAAACGGTGCGTGTAGGCACCCGTGTAACGGTCTCGCGGAGCCAGCCGTGGGATGGGACCATCGGGAGATCCCTGCCGGTTCTTGACGATGGAGCGCTCAGTGATCCGCCGGCTTCCTACATGCTTAGTTCTCAGGTCTTCAAGGATGCGGAAAAGGGGAAAATGTGGAAGTTCTGAAGCTATTGGCTCCTGCGGATGGAGTGGTCATGGTCCCGGAATCCGCAGGAAGTCCGTTTGCCAAAAGTCATCCCCGGCCCTCCATGCCCCAAGGAAGGGTGCACTCCGATTCGCCGTGGCGCATGCTCAGCGGATGGAAAAGCGCGATGCCCCCAACATCGTCTCCCTATGCGCACCGGCGATTCAGGAGGCCGCCGTTCCTTACGCGCGTGCCAAGCCGAGGTGATGCTGGTGGTTTCCTGCGTTTGACCAAGGGTCGCCCGTGGAATCCGCGTATTTCATGGATTCTAGCTGCGGATTCCAGGAGCCGGGGGGCTTCTTCAGGGGCTCCCGCGTCAGGCCTGCAAATCGAGGGGGGCTGGGTGTGCTGCGGGATTGCGTTTTTAACAAAATGGGCGGACAGTGGCGCGTCTTTAAGAATTTCGACCGAATGACAGCCCTTCTTTTTAGTTGTGAAAATGCGACTTGCGCGGTTCCGGAGGCCTATCGGGAGATTTTTCGAGGTTCTGAGGATGTATTGACTTCCGCGGAGGGGTGGGAGCCGGGCGCTTTGAATCTGGCGCAGGGCTTTGCGATGAAATTCAGGACTCCGCTGGTTCATGCGGATGTGACCCGGTTGTTGATTGACTTGGAGGAACAAGGCGAGGCGCGGTGGAGTCGCTTCGCGCAGAAGCTGCCCGAGCCGACCCGGATCAAGTTGGCGGACCGGCTTGAGCGCCCTTATCAGTTGATGTTGAAACAACGGATCACCGAGGACCTGCGGCGGCACAAGGCGGTGCTGCATGTGATGGTGCACACGGATGCGTCCACAGACGGGCTTGTATTGTTGGAAACCCCGCCGGAAGCGCCATTGGCCGCTGCGTTCGGCAGTGCTTGGCGGGCGAAGTTGGTGGCCGCGGGAATGGATGTCAGGCAGGTGAGCGGTGTGAAGATGTGCCCGCTGGGCGAGCTTCTGAGCCGCGACTACAGCGCCACGCGGTATGTGCAGGTGCGGCTCGCGGTGTCGCAAACATTCTTCCTCGAGGGGCGCCCATGGAAATGGGAAATTGGTAAGAAGATCCTGCTGGACTCGCTGGATGCGGTGGTCAAGGAGGTTCCCGTCACCGTCCCAGGATTCCTTTAGATTGTTCCATGCTCAGCGAGCGTTGCTCGCGCCAGTCGATGATCTCGGGTTGCTGGAAGACTTTCTGGCGGTTGTCGATCAGGTCGTTGGATGGTTTTTGGATCGCGGCGTTGCCAGCCTCGCGGGCGGAGTTGGTCTGATAGGTTCCGGTCTCGTAGGGATCGGGGATACGTGCGCTGGTATTCGCCTCGCGGGCGCCTTTGCCTTGGAGTCCGGATGTTGTTTGGAAGCGGCTGCCGTCGGTGTTGCCGGTGTAGGGCTGGCGGTCATACGCTTTGTTGCCCCACCACGATTTTTTGGTGTAATCGCCGGTCTTGTAGGTTTCTTTCCGGTAGCTTTTTTGGGAATCGTAGGTCGCTCCCTGACCCTCGAAAGCGCTGCGTTTATCGCTGGTGGGTTTCCAGTTGCCCTCGGAGTCCTGCTTGTATCCGCCGCTCTCGTTGAGGCGCTGGCTGAGGCTCTTCGGTGGAGAGGATGGCGTGGCTTGGGGCTTGGAGTCCGACCCGCAGGAGACCAGCAGGACGGCGGCGGCCAGGGTGATGGAGCGCAGGAATTTCACGATTTTGCGAGACGTTCTTCGAGTGCTGGATCTGGAACTGCGCCGCGTTCGAGGGCTTTTTCGTAATACTTCTTGGATTCCTCCATCCGTTTTTCCTGAGAGTAAAGGCGTGCCAGGTTGTAGTAGGGCTCGCTGGGAATGGGGTCTGCGGAAATGGCGGACTTGTAATGAGCTTCCGCCTCCTTGTTGCGACCGAGGCGGTTGGTGAGCACTCCGAGGAGAAGGTGGCTCTTTGCATCGTCCGGGGCGAGTGATACCGCCTCCTTGAGGCATTGTTCGGCGGCCGGAAGATTGTTGAAGTTCATCAGGGAGAAGCCGAGCATCCGGTGGGCATAAGGATTGCCGGCATCCAGCTCGACCGCCCGCCGGAATGAGTCGATGGCGGCGGGGATGTCTTTGAGTCGGAGATTCACGACTCCCAACTTGCACAAGGCGGGGATGTGCCCCGGATTTTGTTCGACCACCATTTGGAAGAGCTCGCGGGTCGGCAGATAGCGTCCGGCGGCGAAGGATTTCTCGGCTGTGCGCTCGAAGACGGCCACGTCGCGATTGAGTTCCGAGGTGTTGCGGCCGACGGTTGCGCGGTCCTGAGCGAAGGGGGAGATGAATTCGCCATCGACATTCTTGTCCGCGAGGAGGCGTTGTTCGTCCGGGGTGAGTTGGATTTCCTGGCCGTCGAAGAGCTGGATGGCCTGGGAGATCCGCTCGTCCTTGGATCCCATATCCTTGACGGCCTCGACCAAGAGGTCTCTGGCTTGGCGGCGGCGTTCCTGGATCCGGAGCTGGCGCTGGATGATGTCCCTGAGGACTGCGACCTCGGCTGGGTCTGCGGCGACCTGCCCCTTGGCGAGGGCGCTCTCCTCGCCTTTGAGGCGGGTTTCCAGTTCGGCGAGGCGTTTGTCCTGGTCGCGCTTTTCCTGTTGGAGTTTGTTGATTTGAAACTTGGCGATGGCGAGATCGCGGAGGGCGTCGGTGATGTCGTCCTTGGCGCTGTTGTTGTCGAGGTCCAGGCGTTTGACCTTTTCATTGGCCTCGCGGAGATTTTTGGCGAGGCCGATGTTTTGTTGGATCAGGTCCTGGATCCGGCCGTCTTCGTTGAGCTTGAGCATGGCGCTCATTTGGTCCCGCTCTTGGAGGAGGGTGTCCCGCTCGGTGCGGAGCTGGGCGAAGGCGTCGCGGCTTTCCTGGAGTTCGTTGATGAGGCCGGTGATGCGATCGTTGGCCTTGGCGAGTTCGCCGTTCTTTTTTTCCAGTTCCTTTTCGAGGGCCTGGAGTTGGCTGCGCTGCCCGGCGACCACCGCGCTGGCGACATTGCGCTCGACCTTGAGATCGCGGTCGAGATCGGCGCGTTTCTGCTGCATGATCTTGAGGTCGGCCTGGAGGATTTCGATGCGGGAAAGTGCTTCCGTGTGGGCGTTGCGGCTCTGGGAGAGTGCCATGCCCATGGCTTCGCGTTCTTGTTCGAGGCCGGAAATCTTTTGGTTGAGGGCCTTCATCTCGCTTTCCATGGGGCTTGCGGCAAGGCGGCTGCTGAGGGAGCGCACGGTGTTTTCCGCGGCGGTCAGCTGGGCCTGGATGGCATCCCGCTGGAGTGCGAGGTCGCGGGCGCGTGAGGCTTCTCGGGAAGCTGCGCTGGCGGCATTGTCGTTCGCCGATTTTTCCTTCACGAGTGCTTTGAGTCGTTTTACCTCGGCCTCGGCCTCGGCGAGGCGGCGAGCGGCGATGGGATCCACCTCAAGGATCGTCGGCGCGGGTGGGGGAGGAGTGGCCTGAGGAGTGGCCGGCGGCTCGTCGAGGGTGCCGGAGATCTTGGATCCGCCTTCGAGTTCGGCGACGACATTGCGATTTTTCTGGCGTTGCAGATCCGCCTTGGGGCGGACGCGTGCGATGGCTTCGAGGGTCTTGGCGGAGCGGCCCTGGACCATCTCGGGTTTCCAGGCGGAGTGGTTCAGTCGGACGGAGTCGAAGAGTTTGCGGGCCTTGTCCAACTTTTCGTCGGCAGCGATCGCGTCACCATCCGCTTCGAGTTTCTCCGCCGCTCGAACGGCGAGGTAGCCTTGAAAGTAGAGGTCGGAAGGGTCGAGTTGTGCCAGGGTGGTCGGTGGCGGAGCCTGGGCCTGTGCGGGAGCAAGGGGAAAGGCCAGGAGCGCGAGAAGACCTGTGAGGCGGGCAAGCGCCGGGACTGGGGTTTTCGCTGTTGGGTGGGCCATCGGGCGGACAACGTAGCGAAATGCAAGGATGGGCGCAAGCGGGGATTCCAAGCTAGCGGTTGGAGCTGGCATGGGGGAGAGCCGCGTCTGTGATACGGATGGAAATCATTCCGGCCGGGTCATTTTGGTTTTCGCAATGAGTTCCTTGAGTTTGTCGATGTAGGCTGGGGGGCCGCCCTTGAGTTCACCGATGTCCTCGGACAGGATCCTGCCATCCGGGTCGAGGAGAAGCACCGTGGGGTAGCCACCGATGAGGTATTCCTTTTCAAGGGCCGCGTTCTGCGCTTTGAGGGCCGGAGGCAATTCCTTCTTCTTCGGGAAATCCACCTCCATCAGAATCAGGTTTTCGGTGGCGAATTTTTTGAATTCCTTTTGAGAGAAGACCTCTTTTTCAAGCTTGATGCACCAGCCGCACCAGTCGGTGCCGGTGAGGTTGATGAGGATCGGCTTGCCCTCGGCCTTTGAGCGGGCTTTGGCGGCTTCCCAGTCGGTCATCCAACTTTGGCTGGCAAGCGAGAGGGAAGCGGTAGCAGCGAGGATGAGCAGGGCTCTTGAAAGGGGATTCACGTTGAGTCGCTAGGTTCAGGTGGGTAGCCGGGGATCTCAGTCGAGGTCCTTTTTCTCCAAGGCATGGTTGATGTGCTCCAGAAAGCTGTCGATCCGTGGGAAATCCGATCCGTAAAATCGGGTGAATTCCTTGCCGTCTGGACTGAAGAGAATGATCGTGGGATATCCTTCGATCCGGTATTTCTCCGCGAGCGGTAGATTTTTTTCTCTCAGGGCGGGATTGCCTTGTGGGAAATCGATTCCGACCAGAACGAACTTCTTGGAGGCCGCGGCTACGAACTCGCTCTTCGAGAAAACATTCTTGCGCATGACGATGCATGGCGGGCACCAGTCGGAGCCGGTGAATTCGACAAGAACCGACTTTTTCTCCGCCTTTGCCTTGGCAAAGGCTTGATCAAGATCGGATGTCCAACCGGCGAGGTCGGCTGCAAAGGCGGTGGAAGTGAGGGCGGCGACTCCTACGGTAACGGACGCGAGCCAGGTGATTGCTTTCATCATGATGTAAGAGACACCAAAAAGGAATTTATTCAAATTTCTTGGTAAACTTTGACGTTTCCAGTTAGCCACGAGCCATGCACCCGCTGCCGCTGCTTGTCATCGCCACCCGCAACGCCCATAAAACGGCTGAAATTCGCGCCATGGTCGGGGAGCGCTTCGAGGTGAGAAATGCTGTGGATTTTCCCGACTTTCCCGAGATCGCGGAGACCGGGACGACGTTTCTGGAAAATGCGCGTCTTAAAGCCGAGGGCATCAGCAGGCTGATTTCCGGTTGGGTCTTGTCCGATGATTCAGGGCTGGAGGTGGACGCGCTGGATGGTGCGCCCGGTGTTGGCTCGTCCAGCTTCGGTGGGGAGGAGGGGAATCACGCGAAAAACAACGCCCGGCTGCTAGCTGAAATGCATGGGGTGAAAAACCGCCGTGCACGCTTCCGTTGTACGATGGTTCTGGCCCGCGATGGGGTCGAGCGGGCGTATTTCAGCGGCACGGTGGAGGGGCGCTTGGTTCAGGCGCTCAGCGGGGCGGGGGGATTCGGATATGACCCGCTCTTTATGCCGGAGGGCTACGACAAGACCTTTGCAGAGCTCGGGGATTCGATCAAAAACAAGCTGAGCCACCGGGCGCGCGCGCTGGCGCAGGTGACGGCGTTTTTAGAGGGGAACGACCTCAAATAGTCGGGACCCCGGTCACTCCACGATGACGCGGGTGCCCACTTTGACTTTGGAGTAAACGATGGGCATGGTGGCGCTTGGGCCGCGAATACAGGCATGGGACGCAGGGTGGCGTCTGACCGGGCCGATGTGATGGCCCACTCCGTCATTGGTCAGGCGCATCCAGTAGCGCATGGAGGCCCCTTGGAATGTCCCACCTTCCGGGATGGGGTCGAGGGTGGAGTCCGCGTCGCTGTTCACGACAGCGCCCGAAGCATCCAGGATTTTACCGTATTTGTTAGATCGCTTGTCGACGATTTTTTCGAGGATGTAAAAGGTGCCTTGCGGGGTGGGCCGTGATTTGACTCCGGAGCAGATCGGGTAGTCCATGACCACTTGGTCGCCATTCATGAGGAGGCCGCGCTGGGTGGCGAGATTGACTTTGATTGATGAGTTTTCCGGATGGGTCGAGGAGAGCAATGCGTCATCTTTCCAGACCGTATGGGTCTTCGGATAACTGGGTTCCGCTTTAAAGTGCTCGTAGGTACCCACTGGGAAAGGGTTGACGGGCTTGGCGTCGCTCGCGGCCACGGCGGCGGTTTTCTGGTTGGAGCAGTTTACCAGAAAAAGCGATATTACGGCGGAGCAGATGGCAGGGAGGAAGCGGCAGGGCGTCATAAACGGCGGAACGTAGAAGGGGGGGTGGATCTAGGAGAGAGTCGCTGGAAATGCAACCCGGGATCTCGGGCTAATCTATTTCTTCTTCGGAATCGTCAGAGATTGACCGGGGCGGATGAGGGTGCCCGAAATCCCGTTTGCCTTTTGGATCGATGAGATAGAGGCTCCGGTCCTGCTTGCGATGGCGGAGAGCGAATCTCCGGTTTTGACTACGTATCGGGTGCTGGTAGCCTTGGGTTTCGGCTTGGCTTTGACCACCGCTTTTTGGGTGGGTTTGGGTTTCGCGGTGACTTTGGGTTTGTCAGGAATTTTTGGAGACGGGCTCGCCGAGGGTTTCGGCTTCTGGGAGACATCCGTCCTCGCGATCACGGGGGCAGGCTTGGGGGTGCTGCTGGTTACGATCGGGACCGCATTGGACGGTGGTTGATCGAGGGTGGCGATTTCCGGGAGAACATCCGAATTTTGTTCATGGGGTGACGGGGCTCCCGGAGTCTTCTTCCATTTGGACGGATTATCCGCCCATGCTTCGACGTAATTGCCGCGACTATCGAAGGGGCCTGTGCCTGATTGCCCGGCCCCGCCGCCGCTGTTGGCGCAGTTGTTGAGGGCGAGTGCAGATACTCCGATGGCTAAAATCGTGCAAACTGTTTTCATGTGCGAAATGATGGACCAACCGACGCTTTTGGCAAAACATTGTTAATCGAGCCGAATGTTTTTTTGCGGAATCAAGGGGGAAATCGTTTGTTTTTCAGAGTGGGTGACGGGTCAGCGGGAAGATGTCCACATCGACCGTTGCGGCGGTATGCAGGCGTGGTTGAGGCTCGGCCAAGTCTGAAAATCCATTCAAGCGGAGCGGTTCCGTGGACCATCTGCTGCCGGGTGCCGGTGAAATCTGATACGGTCGGTGGTGCACGCGTCCGCTGAAAATCCGGCCTGACCGGTCACATGAAAACAACCGGTAGCGCTCGACCAGAAACCACTCCAAAGAGCCGGGCTCCGCTTCTTGCGGATGAGCGGGAAGGTCATAGTGGAACTCGGCCTCCGCCGTGTCGTGCGATTTCCGGCGGCTGTAGTAAGAGATCCCATCTCCGACGCGCAGGCTGCGCATCGCGGCATGTTCGTAGGGCAGATGAAACATGCGCCTGGCAATTTCCACGGCCAACGGTTGGTTGCAGTCCAGAGAGAAGAACCACACTGCCGGATTTCCATGGGAATCGTGGACGTAGGTGCGCACGTTCAATTCGTGAAACCATGAAAGCCAAGGCAGTGGCGGCAAGCCCAGTGGTCGGACGCGCTGCATGAAAAATGGCACCACGCCCAGCCAAGCGCTGCCACCATACGTGTCCACATGCAACCCGCTGGGCAAGCGCCCGGCAACGAGCCCCGGATCGACCGGCCAGTGCGCGAAAAACAATCCGGCCCAACGCTGGCGCATGACGGGAAATCCCGCGGGGCGTTCGCAGGCTGACAAACGCAATTCCGGCGTGGGTGAAATCACTGGCATGCGGGCAATCTGCGCAGGATCCGTCCGTCCGCCACGGGAAAATCGATTTTCGTCCCGCAAGTGGACCGGCCTCGCACAAGATTTCCGGCCGCGCTGCCGATTCTTTGGAAAACCGCCTTTGACGTGTTGCCCATCTGGTAGCACATTCCGCCGCCGATGGCCTTTGCCGAAATTTTCCCCAAACTGCTTGAGCGCCCCACTCCACTGATGAGGCGTTTCTCCCGACTGATCGCTGAAGAAACGGGCGGTCCGCTCGAAGTGCTTGCGCGCCGCAGCCAGCAGACGACGCGCCGTCACTTCGGCAAGACGATGCGGCTTTTTGCCCCGCTCTATGTTTCCAACGAGTGTGTGAACAATTGCAGCTATTGTGGCTTCTCACGTGACGCCGGTATCTTCCGCACCACCCTCACCGTTGATCAAGTGGTCACCGAGGCGAGGCACTTGCATGGTCTCGGCTTCCGGAATGTATTGCTGGTCGCGGGAGAGCATCCGAAGTTCGTGTCCGAGGGGTACTTGCAGGACTGCCTCGATGCGCTCAAACCTTTCATCCCGACCCTTGCGCTCGAGGTCGGCCCGATGGAGGATGATCAATACGCCGAAATTGTCGGCCACGGCGCGGAAGGGTTGGTGGTCTATCAGGAAACCTATCATCGCCACACTTATCAAGAACTCCACACCGCGGGGCCGAAAAAGAACTTTGACTGGCGCCTGGACTGCCCGGAGCGGGCCTACGCGGGAGGCTTCCGCCGCATCGGAATCGGTGCGCTGTTTGGCTTGGCGGATTGGAAATTCGAGGCTCTTGCGCTGTGTGCGCACCTTGAATACCTCTATCGGAACTGTTGGAAGGCGCAGTTCACGGTCGCGTTTCCGAGAATGCGCCCCTATGCGGGGAATTATGAATATCTGCCGAATCCGGAGCTCTATCTGCCTGACCGGGAATTTGTGCGTTTGATCACGGTTTTCCGCGAGCTTTTCCCACAGGTAGGCATCGTGGTATCCACCCGGGAACCGGCTCCCTTGCGGGACGCCATCGCGACCCTGGGGGTGACTCACATGTCTGCCGGGGCCAAGACGGAGCCGGGTGGCTATACCGGGGCCGGCGCGGATGACCTGCATCTAACGGTCAGAGGCCGCCGGGTGGAGTTGGCGGAGAAATCCGGTTGTGAGAAGGCGACGGAGCAGTTTCAGATCCACGACACCCGCAGCCCGGCGGAGGTGGCGGCCATGTTGCGCGCCCGGAATCTGGATCCTGTGTGGAAGGACTGGGACGAGTCCTTGCTCGCGCTTCACTCGTCCTTGATCTGAATCCGCGGGGGGCGCTTCAGGGGGATGGCCTCTTCGATCGCGCCCAGGTCGAGGCTGTCGAGCACGTTGGTGCTGCGGCGGATGAGGCCGGACTCCTCCGAGTTGGCCACGAAACTCGCGACTTCCGTGTGGTAGGGATCATCGCCGATGAGCACCGGATCTTTCGGTTGGATGGGCACGGCATCGAGGGCAGGGAGATTGAGAAGCGCCATTTCCGGCGAGATCCCTTCGGCAAGAGCTCCGGAATGGATCGCGCAGAATGGCAGGTTTTCCGTGCCTTTCCGGAAATACTCGGGAAGGGCGGTCGAGCGTGAAATCACTGCCCCCGTTTTGACGTCGTCCACATGTTCCTGACAAAACTGGGTCGCCCGTTGCCCGGACGTCGCGCACACCGGCACTTGCACGACGGATTGCGGCGGGGCCAGCCCGGCTCCGCCGAAAGTGGGAGCCGCCGCATTCATGGTGGCCTGCCACACCGGCATCGCCAAATCCCGGCTGAATGCCCCGGGGTAGATGGGGCCGCTCTTTCCTGATAGATAACCGGTCCACACGCCGCAGGTGACGCGCTTGTTGTAGCCGATGAACCAGGTGTCGGTGAAATCATGGGTGCTTCCGCCCTTTCCGGCACCGCTGAATGGCTTTTCGATCAGGTTGTCTAACACACCCTTGGAGCTGCCCCGGTAGAGTGAGCCGGCCATCATGCTGTGGACCTGCCAAGCGGTCGCCTCGTCCACGATGCGGCGTGAGGGGGATGTCGATCTGGGACGGCGATACACCAGGCGTCCGCTCGCGTTCTCGATCCGGTCCAGATAGAACATTCGATCAGGACCGGCCATGCCACCGAGGGGGAAGGTCGTCATCGCCCGTACCGCTTGTTTCATGGAGACTTCCTCGAAGCCCACCGCGAGCCGTGGCAACAGCTCCGAGTTGGCGAGTGGCATGCCGAAGTCCACGGCGGTGTCCACCACCTGCTGCAACCCTACCAATCCGGCAAAGCGGACTGTCGCGCCGATCTTGGAGTTTTCCAGGCTCTGGCGAGCGGGGATTTTGCCTTCGTAAGTGGGAGCGGTGACCTCCATTCCCCACTCTCCGAGGATGCCCTCACGCCCGCCGACCATGACCGCGCGGTTATCCATCGGCTCGTCTTCGATCAAGGTGGCCGGTGTTTGGCGTCCTTTGAATCCCGCAGCGTAGATATAGGGGAAAAATCCGGTCCCCAAGGGACGTTTGCCGAGCTCGATGAAGTCGTAGGGAACCTGGGCATAGTCGCGACCACCGACATGGGCCAACACTTCTCCGGTTTCATGATCCATCATGAGCACGGCTCCCTGAAGGTATTCCGCCGGCTTGGAATCGTTTTTCCGATAATCCTCGTATTTGGGATGGGCGTAGTCTGGCCGGGCCTCCGCCTTTGCAAGCGTCTCGTTCAATGTCTTGTGTGCGGCATTCTGAGCCTCGGCGAGGATGGTGGTGTGGATTTTGAATTTTCCCGACGCCAGCGCGTCCTCGCCCAGGGCGCTGCCCACCGCTTCCGCCACCCGCTCGTAAAGGTGGGAGGTGCCGCGGCGGAGCGGTTGCGGGTTGAGGCTCAATGGCAGGGCCCTGAGCCGCGCGAGATCTGCACGGGATATCATGCCCTCCTCATGCATCCGGCCGAGCACGTAGTTCCTCCCGGTGCGGTTCACCTCGGGATTGTTCAAGGGTGAACGTCCGTTCGGGTTTTTGATGAGAGTGACCAGGGATGCGCATTCATCGATGCTCAGCGCCTTGGGTTCCTTGCCGTAGTATCCAAGAGATGCGGAACGGATCCCGTAAAAGCCGCTGCCAAAGTAGATCCGGTTGAGGTAGAAGTGCAGAATCTCCCTTTTCTTGTAGCGGTTTTCGATTCGGATCGCGAGGAAGGCCTCCACCAGCTTTCGCTGGACCGTGGTTTCCTTGCGATAGACAGCCTCGCTTTTCAGGTCATAGGCATTGCGGGCGAGCTGCTGGGTGATGGTGCTGGCACCCTGGCTGCTGCCTTGTAAATTCAACCAAAGCGCTCGCCCCACGCCGATGTAATCCACGCCATGATGGCTCAGAAATCGTGAGTCTTCCCCGGCTGTCAGCGCCTTGATGAAGATTTCCGGCACTTCGTCGATCGGGATGACGCTGCGGTTCTGGACGAAAATCCGGCCGATTTCCTTGCCATTCCGGTCGAGAATGATGCTGGGTTCCTCGAGATCATTGATGCGTGCCAGATCATAAGTAGCGGCCCGATCACGATACTCCTTGGTGTAACCCAGGAAAAAAATCCAACCGAGGCCACAGGCGATGATTCCGAGCAGAAACACTCCCAGCCAAAAGCGTTTGAGCTTGAAGAAGATTGGCTTCCTGGATTTCCTGCGGTTGATATTTTGAGTGATTGCCATGCCTGATTCAGCCTTACCAACGCCCATTCCAGCGGCCGTTCCCGATGAATGCTATCTGAAGGAAGAGAATACTGCAACCTTTGCGTTAAAGGTGATTCTGGAAGCGATGATTGCGCGGGGCGGGTCCCTGGATTTTGTGGATTTCATGGCCACGGCTCTTTACGAGCCGCAGCTCGGGTACTATGCCCGAGGACCGCGGCAAGTCGGCCGGGACGGGGATTTCTTCACCAGTGTCAGCGTGGGACCGCTTTTCGGGGAGTTACTAGCCCACCGGTTTCTGGCGGAATGGAAACAGGCTGGCTCACCCCGTGATTGGCGGATCATCGAACTGGGCGCCCATGACGGCACCTTGGCTGCCGATATCCTCACGGCGATCACCCGGCTGGAATCATCCGCGATGGATGGCCTGGAATACGCGATTTCAGAACCTTTACCCGGGTTGCAGGCGGCCCAAAAAATCACCCTGGCACGATTTGCTGGCAAAGTCCGCTTCGTCACAGCGCCTGCGGAGCTTGCCGCTTCACCCCGATATGGAATCGTCTTTGGAAATGAGTTGCTTGATGCGCTGCCTTTTCAGGTGGTCGAGTGGTCGGGTGAGGAGTGGTTGGAATGCCGGGTCGGCCTGGATGCGGATGGTGGGTTTTGTTGGGAACTCGTCCCGGTTTCAGCCCCGCGGATGGTCCATGCCCTCGGTCGGCTCGGTCAGGATTTCCCCGTGGGCTACCGCACGGAAGTCCGGCCTGATTTCGCGGAATTTCTCGCCCCCCTGGTCCACTGCCTCGAGGCGGGCTTGATGATCTGGCTCGACTACGGATTTGCCCGACCGGAATACTACCATCCGGCGCGGACCCGAGGAACCTTGCGGACCTTCGCCAAGCACCGTGCCGCGGAGAATCCCTTGCAGGAGCCCGGCCAAAAGGACATCACCGCACACGTTGATTTCACCGCAGTCGCGGAGGCTGCCCTGGAGCTGGGCTGCCAGCCCGGCTTGTTTTCATCCCAAGGTGTCTGGCTGACCCGACTGGCGCAGACTTGGCTGCTCGCCCAGGAGGGGAATCCGGACACTCTCGGGCTCCGGCAATTTCAAACGCTGACCCATCCTTCCCACCTTGGAGGGAGTTTTCATGTCTTGGAGATTTCCTGGAACCAGGAGAGGGAGGCGCTTTCTTCAGGGGATTCGCACCGGCTTGCATTGTGAGCTTGCGGTGCTCCCCAGTCCGGGTAATGTCGCCCCCGCAGGCCGGGATGGCGGAATTGGTAGACGCGCTAGACTTAGGATCTAGTATCGAAAGGTGTGCAGGTTCGAGTCCTGTTCCCGGCACTTTTGGTTGAGGAATTTGATTCCAACG